>NZ_RCWN01000001.1:350625-701250 GCF_003668555.1 Notoacmeibacter ruber
TAGCGATTGCGCGAGCGGGGGTCGAGAAGGCCGAAGTCGGTTGTTGCCCGCAAGCGGCGATCGACCGCCGAAAGGCTTTCAAACCAGGTGGTCCAGTCCATATCGTCGATAGCGCGCAACGAGCGGATTATATTGCCCACGACGACGTTGGACGAAGAAACGCGATTCTGCTGCGCGATCAGAACCTCTTCGGCGTCGGACCCTTCCTCTTCGAGAGCCTCTTCGAGCCAGCTCAGGATCATCTGTGCGCGTTCCGATCCGTCCCGCAGGCGATAGAGAAGCTGGGCGGAGAAGGAGTGCTCCGCGATGGTCGACTGGCTTCGCCGGAACAGCTTCTTGGCCTCGTCATCGGTTTCCGCCGCCAAGATGTCATCGGCAAGCTGGTTGGCGGACTGGCGCAATTCGCGCCCATGCTGAACCCGCTCTGATACCCGGCGGAGATTTTCCAGAAGCACGAAACGCAGAACGGCCGGAATCGCCCAGATCTCACCGATCTTGAGCGTCTCGACGCTCTGAAACCCTTCCGTGATGGCGGTGAGTGTGCGGCCGGAGAACACGCTGTTGGTATGCGCGACATAGGTCCAGGTCAGCGCAAGCACGCGTGGGACGTCCTGGCCGGCCCCCATCACTTTCGTATCTGGAAGCTGCCGGTAGAACTTGATCGGCAGGTCGCGTCGCACCTGGCGAACATTCTCTTCCACCAAATGGTGGTTATCGAGAAGCCATTCGGCGGCCGGCGAGATGGTGTAACCATCGCGCGCTGCAACCGCGGTCGCCTCATAGCAGGTTTCGATGACCCTCTCGTTTTCCCGTTCGCGGTGCCGGAAATCGAAAGGCCGGAAGGCCTGAAGAGAGGTTTCGGTCCCGCTCGCAAGGCGTTCGCCCGCTGCCCTCAACTCGTCATCCGAAAGAAAACGATCCCGGATGGCCGGGGTGATCGTATCGCTTTCGAGTTGATTGCCCGCCGTCGTATCGAGGGTTTCGAAATCAGCGGCAGGAGACTGGTCGTTCATGTGTTTTCCGATGGCGAAAGATGGGGCCAAGAACCAGAAATAGGCCACGAGTGCGGCTCGTTAAGTGCAACTGCCCGAATATGCCGCATGCAAGAAGGCCTGTCTCCCGCTTTGGAAGACAGGCCTTCTATTCTTTAGTCACTCCGCTCGGCGCTATAGCAGCTTGTCGAGTGTGACTGGCAGGTCGTAAACGCGCTTGCCGGTCGCGTTGTAGATGGCGTTGACGATCGCACCGCCCGCGCCGCACAGCGCCAGTTCGCCAATTCCCTTGGTCCCGATCGGATTCGATTTCGGATCCGGGTTTTCCAGGAAAATGACCTCGCATTCCGGCACATCGCGATTCACGGCCACGTGATACTCGGCAAGATCCCGGTTCACATAGCCGCCCGTTCGCGGGTCCATCCAGAGCTCTTCGCGAATGGCTCCGCCAATCCCCCAGACGAGGCCGCCCAGACACTGGCTGCGAGCCGTCTTTCGATTGAGGATCCGGCCTGCCGAGAAAACCGACACAAAACGGCGGACTTCGATTTCGCAGCTGTCCATATCCACCGCGACTTCGCAGAAATGAGCGCCATAGGAGTTCTGAACGTAGTTTTCGTGCTCGTCTCCGGGCTCGATGCTGCCCTCGGCTGAAAAGCCTTCTCCGCCGGCAAGCACTTCGGAGAGCATTACGGTGCGGTCGTTTGCCTGCATCGTGCTGTCTTCGAACGTGATGTCGTCGGGGTCGATATTGAAGCCGCCTGCCTTCGCCAGCTTCTCCCGCATGGCGATACAGGCATTCCAAAGCGCGGATCCCGACGTGCCGGCGCCGAAGGAACCCCCGGACCCCGATGTGGTCGGATTGTCGGAATCCGCCAGATCGACGGTGATGTCGTCTGGATGCAGTCCCAAGGCTTCGGCCGCAATCTGGGTGAGGATCGTGTAAGTGCCGGTGCCGATATCGGTCATGTCCATTTTGACGGTCAGCTTGCCCGCCGGCGACAGTTCGATCTCGCAGGACCCTTCCATCATCAGGTTGCCGCGAATGGCGCTGGCCAGACCGTAGCCGATCAGCTTGCGCCCTTCAGTGCGTGAGCGGGGCTTTTCCGGTCTATCGGACCAGCTGAACTCTTCGGCCCCACGTTTGAGGCATTCCACCAGATCGCGCGTGGCAAACGGTTTCCCGCTGGCCGGGTCTTCCGTCGGCTCGTTCTTCAGGCGGAAGTCGAGCGGGTCCATGCCGAGCTTTTCGGCCAGTTCATCGATTGCCGCTTCGAAGGTGATACCGCCCAGTGCTTCGCCGGGCGCCCGCATGGAGTCGTTGATTGTTTCGTTCGTATCGCGGGTATTTCCGGTCCAGTGGAGGGCGTCGCAGCGATAGGCATTCGCCGCCGAAGCCATTGGGCCTTCAGTAAACGGATAATTGAGCGCTTGTGTCGACCAGGTCTCGAAATTGATGGCCTTCAGGATGCCGTCGCTGCTCGCACCAAGCCGGATGCGGTGATCGATATGCGCGCGATGCGGTCCGTCATGGAACAGATTGCGTCGCGTCTGGATCACCTTTACCGGACGCTCCAGCTTCATGGCGGCGGCGGCGGCGAGGATCGTGTCGTAATGCTGGCCGAGTTTGGAGCCGAACCCGCCGCCGACATAGGGCGATTTGAGGTGAACCTTGTCCTCAGGCAGGTCGAAGGTGTTGGAAAGGCATTTGACGCCCCAGTCGATGACCTGCGTCGAATTGTGCACCGTCAGCCTGTCGCCGTCCCACTGCGCGATCGCGCCATGCGGCTCCATAGCCGCCTGGATCATGTGCGGAGTGGTATATTCGAGGTCCAGCTTCACGTCGCTTTCCGACCATGCCTTGTCGAAATCGCCGCGCCGGTTCGTTGCCTCCAGGCCCCCATCGATGCCGTCTGCCAGTTCGCTGTCGTCACGATCAACGCCAAGTATCGCGGGTTTCTCGTCATAGGTCACCTTGACGAGGCTTGCGGCATGCCGCGCGACTTCGAGCGTCGTGGCGACGACGAGCGCAACTGGCTGGCCGTAATGACGGATAATGCCGTCCACCAGCGTGCCATGGCTTTGCTGGAAGCGGTTGTCAGCTTCCTTACCCCACGGATTCATCTTGGGGGCGTTCTCATGCGTCAGAACGGCGATGACGCCCTCCTCGGCTTCGGCTACCGATGTATCGATGGATGAAATGGATCCGTTGGCAATCGTCGATTCCACGATAAAGCCGATCGCCGCATCAATGTCGTGTTCTGCTGCATAGGTCGCTTGGCCTGAGACCTTGAGCGGGCCGTCGACCCGATCGAGCGGCTGGCCGATCCATTTTCCCTTGATGATATCGTTCATGCCGCTGTCTCCTGGTCGGCCGCTTCTCGAAGTGCGGCCATGATCGTTCGTTTGGCGAGTTCCACCTTGAAGGCTTGGCTGCCCTCTGCCTTGGCGTCGGCCAGTTCAGCCTCCGCGGCAGCCTTGAAGTTTTCCTCGGTCGGTTCCTTGCCGGACAGAAGGGTTTCGGCCTTTTCGGCGCGCCATGGTTTGTGCGCGACGCCGCCGAGGGCCAGGCGGATCGTGTCGATCCTGCCGCCGTTCAGCTTCAGGACGAGTGCGGTGGAAACGAGTGCGAAAGCATAGGATGAGCGGTCGCGAACCTTCCGGTAGAGATGTGTGCCGCCAAGCGGCGCCGGAAGCGCCACCGTCTCGATCAACTCACCTTCTTCGAGAACCGTATCGTATTGCGGTGTGTTGCCGGGAAGGCGATGTAGGTCTGTCGCCGCAATCGAGCGCGTTTCTCCGGAAGCCTTGCGCGTTTCCACTTTCGCGTCGAGTGCGGCCATGGCGACCGCCATGTCCGATGGATGTGTTGCGATACAATGCTCCGATGCACCGAGAATGGCGTGGATCCGGCTTGGGCCCTCTAGCGCTGCACAGCCCGATCCGGGGTCACGCTTGCTGCAGGGACGGGTGGTATCCATGAAGTAGTAGCAGCGTGTCCGCTGAAGAAAATTTCCGCCCGTCGTCGCGCGATTGCGCAACTGGGCTGTCGCGCCGGACAGAAGGGCTTCGGAGAGAACGCGGTAATCTTTTCGAATTCGCTCATGATTGGCGAGGGCGGTATTCGTGACCTCGGCGCCAACGCGAAGGCCGCCACCACCCATCTCGGAAAACCCATTCATGGGAAGGCGATGGACATCGACCAGCGTGTCGGGCCTTTCGACCTCGAGCTTCATCAGATCGATGAGATTGGTGCCGCCGCCGAGAAACTTGGCGTTGTCGGCACCGATGGCCTGTAGTGCGGCCTCGGCGCTTTCAGGCCGAATGAATTCAAAGGGTTTCATTCTGCGGCCTCCTTCTGTCCGTCCGAGCTACCAGTTTCGATGACCGCATCGACGATGTTGTTGTAAGCACCGCAACGACAGATATTACCGCTCATCCGCTCCTGAACCTCGATCCGGCTCAGATGGACATCATCCTTGCCCGTCACGATGGACGCATCACCGCGTTCCACCTCCTTCAGCGTCGCGACGGCCGAGCAGATCTGCCCCGGCGTGCAATAGCCGCACTGGAACGCATCGTGAGAGACGAAAGCGCGCTGCATCGCGCCAAGATTGTCTTCCGTCCCAAGACCCTCGATGGTGGTGACGTCTTGCCCTTCACAGCCGGCAAAGAGCACCAGACATGAATTGACGCGTTCGCCATCCAGCAGGACCGTACAGGCGCCGCACTGGCCGTGATCACAGCCCTTTTTCGATCCGGTGAGTTTCAGATGTTCGCGCAGAGCGTCGAGTAGTGTGGTTCTTGGATCCACGTCCAGCTCGACGGTTTGGCCGTTAATGGTCAGTGACGTCACTGCAATTCCCTTCGGCATACTAAATTTGGAATGTCTCTAAGAAAGAGCGCAGCACGAGGTCAGTTCCAGTGGTTCTGAAAAATGCCTGGTTCACCCGACGGAAAAGACGCTGACTGCAATCAAATCGATTGAGTTGGCGAAGTTTCGCCTTTCGCACCGAAAAAGGGTAAAAGACCAAGCAATTGCGCGGTTTTCGCGTGACAGAACGGTGCCAAATTGAGTAGGTACGCGACCAATTTCGGGACCCCAAGGAGGAGATCAGTCGATGAATGTCACCCCACGCGTGAAAGAAATTCTATCTTGGTATGAAGGTGAAAATCCCGGGGTGAAGTCCAATCTCGCCCGGCTCCTCATGCACGGCAAGCTTGGTGGAACGGGCAAGCTGGTCATTCTGCCGGTCGATCAGGGTTACGAGCACGGACCGGCTCGCTCCTTCTCGGCCAATCCGGCTGCTTACGATCCGCATTATCTCTACCAGCTTGCCATCGATGCCGGTCTGTCGGCCTATGCCGCACCCCTCGGCAGCCTGGAACAGGGCGCCGACACATTCGCCGGCGAAGTGCCGCTGATCCTCAAGGTCAATTCAGCCAATTCGCTGTCGGACAGCGTGCCGGATCAGGCCGTTCTCGGATCGGTCGATGATGCGCTGCGTCTCGGCTGCGTTGGTATCGGTTTCACCATCTATCCGGGTTCCGACAACTGCTTCGCGATGCAGGAAGAACTGGCCGAGATGACTCGAGAAGCAAAGGCCAAGGGGCTGATGACGGTGGTCTGGTCCTATCCGCGCGGGGGCAAGGTTTCCAAGAAGGGCGAAACGGCGCTCGACATTGTGGCCTATGCGGCGCACATGGCCGCGCTAATGGGCGCAACGATCATCAAGGTCAAGCCGCCGGAAAAGGGCGTCGACCTGAAGGATGCCGAAAAGGCCTACAAGGATGTGCCGCAGGATAGCCTTTCCGAGCGTATCGCGCATGTCATGCAGGCCGCGTTCAACAATAAGCGCGTGGTCGTTTTCTCCGGTGGCGGGGCGAAGGATGCGGATGCGCTCGTCGACGAAATCAGCCAGATCAACGCCGGCGGCGGCTTCGGCTCCATTGTCGGCCGCAATTCGTTCCAGCGGGAGAAGAGCGAGGCGATCGCGCTACTCAACCGGATCACCGACGTCTACAAGGGCTGAGCGCTTCGCCGCACTCTCACATCATGACAGAAGGCCGCCTCCGGGCGGCCTTTTATTATTCGTCCATGCCGTTGGGCGTTGGAATCACGGTATCGTCGCCCGTCGCTGCTTCCGGGGTCGTCGCCGGCGCTTCTCCATCGCGTCCTTCCGGAACGGGCATCTCGTCCTGGTCGACCGTGGGAGCACTCGGCGCGTCGGAACTGCCGTCATCGTCCTCATCGGGCGGGAACGCATCGCCATCCTCACTGATCGCCCCGGTCCGTGCATCGATCCGCACGCGTTTATCCATCCCGTTCGTGACATGGTAGACGGCGTTCCATCCGCCACTTTCCTCGTCCCAGCTTAAATCGCGCAGATAGAGGTAACCGGGAACTTTCTCCAGCGCCGCGGCAATGTCGCTGATCGGCATGGCATCGGAGGGCGGTGCCGCATGAAGAGGCATGGCGAGCGTCACCGCGCCGGCAAGGGAAAGTGTGGCTGGCAGGAGAAGCCTTTTCACGGGAAAACCTCTTTGTTGTTATCGAAATTCCTCAGGGAGGTAACGCTCGCGGCGGTGCCCGGTTGCTTTGGCTCATTTCAGCCCCCGCTGAGGGACCTTAGCCAGACGGCTGCGGCCAGCCCGAGTGCGGTGGCGATTCCTGCCAGAAGATGATCCTCGCGAAAGGCCTTCGGAAAGATCTCCGTCGCAAGCGACGCGATCACCGCGCCGCCCGCAAAGCTGCGAATGAGGGCGAGGGGACCTTCGCCGACATCGCTTAGAAGGAAATTGCCGGCGATCGCGGCACCGGAGAGGATGGCCGCCGTAGCGGCCCAAAGCAGTATCGTACCGGTCTTTCCCATACTGTCGGCCATGCGCTTGGCCCCGCCTGCGGCTTCCGGCAGGTTTGAAAGAAAGATCGAGCCGGCGAGGGCCGCGACTTCCAGAGGCCCTGCGCCGATCAGCGAAACGCCAAGCGCCAGATTCTCCGGAATGCCGTCGAGTGTGATGGCGACGAGAAGGCCAGCCCCTGCGCCACTCTTCCAGACGTGGTCCACAAGGTAATCGAGGACCGTAAAAACCGCTGCTCCGGTCATCATCATGCCGAGGGCAGGCCAGACACCGGCTTGCTTTGTGGCGGGGTCGACCAGTTCCAAAAGGGCTGAAACCATGAGGGCACCGCCGGCTGCGGCGAGAATGAAGCCCTCCACACCCCGGCCGATCCGCCCGTAAACGCCCCATACCGCCCCTGCGATGAGCGCGACGGAAACAACGACGATCGTCAGGATGGTCAGCAGCATGAGCGCCTCTCTTGTCAACTGTCTCGCTACCTAGTCGCCTCGCCTTGGCAGGGAAGTTCTTTCGTCGTCCCGTTTATACGCTGAGGCCTGCGCAGGCTTTCCCACGGGTCGTGGGACGCGCCTTGTCGCCTCCTTGCAAGCGCCTACCCTACAGAGTTGAAACGGAGATCAAGCCCTGTATGGCTTTGCCAAAGCAAAACGAACCAGAACTGGCGGTTGAGGAAAAACTCCGCTGCCTGATCTACACCCTCCTGTCCGACCTGTTCCTGCAGCCGCCGGACCGGCAGATGCTTGAACGGCTTCAGCGCCTGTCGCATGACGACAGCGCAATGGGACGGGCGACGGGGCTGCTTGCAGCTCGCGCGAAAGATGTGACGCCCCGGCAGGTCCATAATGAATATCAGCGTCTTTTCGGCGAAGGCGGAACGCTGGAGCCGCGCGCCTCTGCCTATCTTCGCGGCAGGACAGGACCGTCCGGAGCCAACTGCCTTTCGGGCCTGATGGAACGCCTCGGCATCGAACGCCGTGCGGAGACGGGCCGCCCTGCGGATCATGCTGGAACATTGTTCGAGATGATGGCCGGTCTGATCGACGGACGCTTCGGCTGTGACCGCCTCTCCATTGACGAGCAGCGGCGGGTGTTCGAGGATCACATTGAGATCTGGATGCCGTTCTTCCTGCGTGATGTCAGGGTCGAAGACGATGCCGTTTTTTACCCCGCAGCGGCCGATCTCGCCGCGACGTTTCTGGAGATCGAAGAGGCCGGCTTCAGAATGGTGTAGAGACAGGCTCTGTCATGCTTGACGCTTGCGTCGGCGAGGCCGAAATTCTAAATCCGCAACTGACCGCCTCAAGCCCGGAAAAGCCGATATGAGCCTTCCTGATCCTCGTCTTCCGGACTGCTTCAAGGGCCGGGCGGTCCCCCGCGAAACGACGCCCTTTCTGGAAGCCTGCCGGCTGTCCCGATGTCAGAAGACCGAGCCCGGCGATCTGTTCTACAGCCGCCGTCACGGCATGGCTTCCTGTGCTCTTGTTCTGGAGGCGGATTGCACCGTCGCGGAAGCTGCGCAGAGCGTCCTTTACGGCCAGCTTGCTGCGGCCGAGACGCTGCGCGCGCTTCATGCGCCGTCGAACCTCTCCCTCATCTGGCCATTCGGCACTTGCCTGAACGGGCGCGAAGTCGCGCGTACGGCGCTTGGCGGCATCACCGGGCAGGAAGAGCCTGACGAGACGGCCGACTGGCTGGTTCTCGGGGTACATATTCGAATTTCGGGAAAGTTCATTGAGCGTCTTTCTGCCGAGCAGCGCATGGAGTTGACCGCGCTGCAGACGGAGGGAATGGAGACCGACCGCACGGTTCTACTGGAGAGGTTGGCCAAGGAACTCGATCGGTTGGGCAGCGAGTGGTTGGATGGTGGCTTTGCCGCGATCCGTGACGCCTGGGCAAAATATGCGAGAACCGGCGAACGGCCGGTGACCCGGTTGGATATGGACGGCAACGCCATTATCGAAGCCGGCGAAGGATGCCAGATCGTGCGACTGACAGAGATGATCGCGCGGCAGCAGCCGCTTCATCTGGCCGCGTGAACGCCGCGAGCAGGATGCTTCGCAAAAAACAATCATGAGGAATGACATGGCTATCAGCGAACCGACCGCCGAGACCGTCCGCGAGCGGTTGAGGAGCATTGCAGCGCCGGGCGGCGAGACGGACATCGTTTCGGCCGGCATGGTCTCGGACATTTTCATTGCCAAGGGCAAGGTCTTCTTCTCCTTGACGGTGCCTGCGGAAGTTGCGGATCGGCTCGAACCGCTCCGCAAGGCCGCGGAAGATTCAGTGCGGACGATACCGGGTGTCGAAAAGGCGACGGTGGCGCTGACGGCGGAACGGAAAGGCGGCCAGGCGGCCGCACCGCAAAGGACTGCGGCAGGCGCCGCACCCGCAAGCAAGCCCGCCCCCGCCGGCCGCCAGACGATTGCGGTTCCCGGGATCAAAGCCATTGTCGCGATTGCGTCCGGTAAGGGCGGGGTTGGCAAGAGCACGACAGCCGTCAATCTGGCGCTCGCTCTGCAGCAGAACGGCTTGGCCGTCGGAATTCTCGATGCGGATGTCTATGGCCCCTCCATTCCTCGCCTTCTCGGTCTGTCGGGCAAGCCGGAAATGGCGGATGACAAGCTGATCCGCCCCATGGAGAATTATGGCCTGAAAGCCATGAGCATGGGGTTCATGGTCGAGGAAGACACACCCATGGTCTGGCGCGGGCCGATGGTCACACAGGCGCTGACGCAGATGCTCCGGGGCGTCGCGTGGGGCGAACTCGACATGCTGATCGTCGACATGCCGCCCGGCACGGGCGACGTGCAGCTTTCGCTCGCGCAACAGGTCCCGATGGCAGGGGCGGTTATCGTTTCAACGCCGCAGGACCTTGCGCTGCTCGATGCCCGCAAGGGCCTCAACATGTTTCGGAAAGTCGAGGTGCCTGTCCTCGGCATCGTCGAGAATATGAGCGTTTTCGTCTGTCCCGATTGTGGATCGGCGCATTCGATCTTCGGTCATGGCGGGGCTCGCGACGAAGCCGAAAAACTGGGCGTCCCCTTCCTGGGTGAGGTTCCGCTTCAAATGGCAATCCGGGAGACCTCGGATGCCGGAACACCCGTTCTCGTCAGCGATCCTGATGGCAAGGAGTCCAGTTTTTACCGCCAGATCGCCACGCGGCTTTCAGAAGAGGTGCAGCGTCAGGACGAGACCGCCGGCGAAGGACCATCAATAGTTTTCGAGTAGCGGTTGCGGAAAGAAGGGCCGGTATTGCCACCGGCCCTCGATGTTCGATCGCTGATCTCAGCTAAGGTCCGGTTCCGGCGGTTCGTAACCGTCTGAAATTTTTGCACTCATGCAGGAAAAGAATTCGCCGGCGAGTTTCTTGCTGGTGGATTTGATGAGGCGGCTGCCCATCATGGCCATTTTGCCGCCGACATCGGCCTTGGCCTTGTAGATCAGAAGAGTTCCGTCGCCGTCTTCCTTCAGCTCCACATCCGCGCCGCCCTTGGCGAAGCCGGCAATGCCGCCGTCGCCCTTGCCCTCGATCGTATAGGAGTGAGGGGCGTTGATGTTCTTCAGCTCGACCTGACCGCCAAACGTTGATTTGACTGGTCCGATCTTGAGCGTGACCTTCGCCTCCATCTCGGTCGCGCTCTTCTTTTCAAGCTCTTCGCAGCCCGGAATGCATTCGCGCAGGACCTCGGGATCGTTCAATGCAGCCCAGACGGTTCGTACCGGTGCATCGATCTTCTCCTCCCCCTCCATTTCCACTGCCATCGACGTTTCTCCTCTCCAAGGTCGACAAGAAGCTTCTCTCATAGAGCAGTCCGCGGCTTCTCGTCTACTCAACCTTCAGCTGTGACGTCTTGCAGGACGACCAAAGGGCGGTATCTGCACCCTCACACAATTTTGGAGCATAAGGCCGCATGAGGCACGATCCCGCCGCGAATACGACGACACAGCTCGATGAAGGTACCGAGAACGAGACAGCGGCCGCCCTGACCGAGTACGAGATGGAGAAGGCGGAGTGGCGCGGGCCGTTGCGGGCGGCCGTCATTTACGAGATCGTCCGGCGTGCCGGCGATCACGAATTGGAGCGGCCGACGAAGAGCCTGATCTTCTCTTCCATCGCTGCCGGTATCGTCATTACGCTCTCGGTGCTCACCGAAGCCTATCTGATGCAGGCCCTGCCCGACACGAAATGGGCGCATCTGATCGCCGCCATGGGATACACGACCGGGTTCATCTTCGTCATTTTGGCGCGTCAGCAGCTCTTTACGGAGAGCACGATCAGCGCCGTTCTGCCTGTTATGGCCAAGCCCTCGTGGAACAACCTATTTGCGGTCGCGCGGCTCTGGTCGATCGTTTTCATGGGCAATCTGATCGGCACGGCGATTTTCGCGATCTGGTTTACCACTTTTCCGCCGGCCACTGCCGAAACGCTCGACGCCATCCGCGAGATCTCGGAACGGGCGATGCAGTACGGTTTCATCGAAACCGCCTTGCGCGGGGTATGCGCGGGTTTCCTTATCGCGGGCGTCGCTTGGCTGATGCCCAGTTCTCGCGGCTTCGAACTGCATGTGATCTTTCTCATCACCTACATCATTGCGCTCGGCAAATTCGCCCACGTGATCGCCGGCTCGGCCGAGGCATGGTATCTCGCCTTCGGTGGATTCAGCAGCTTTCCGGAAGTTATTTTCGGCTTCATCGTTCCGGCCCTTATCGGCAATGTGATAGGGGGAACGGTACTGTTCGCCTTTCTGGCTTTCGGACAGGTGGTTGCGGAACTGGACGAGGCGCCCGACGAGTATGTCAATCATGGGCCACATGATGAAGACCGGGATGCCGATTGTCCCAGCACAAAAGAGCGCGCCGCTGCCACGGCAGGCTATGAAACGCGAAAGTAATCGCCCGACCACGCCGGCAATATGGAGTCGTTTATGAAAGACCTGGACGCCTGGCGCGCCGTCATGGCCGCGCTGGAAGATTATCATCAGGCGCGTCCCGAAATGGACATGCGTCAGGCCTTCGCCATCGACGATGATCGCTTCGAGACCTTTTCGATCGATCTGGACGACCTTCTGTTCGACTATAGCAAGTGCGCCGTTGATGAAGCGACGATGGAGCAGTTGGTCCGCCTGGCGGATGCGATGGGCGTAGGCGAGCTTCGCGATTCCATGTTCGCCGGGGACCCAATCAACCTGACGGAAAAGCGGGCGGTTCTACACACGGCTTTGCGTGCACCGAAGAATGCTGAATTCACGGTCGGCGGCACGAATGTGATGGGGGAGGTGCACGACGTCCTCGATCGGATGAGCCGCTTCTCGCAGAAGGTGCGCTCGGGCGAGCACAAGGGCGCGACCGGCGAGGCGATTACGGATATCGTCAACATTGGAATCGGTGGCTCCGATCTTGGCCCCGCGATGGTGACGGCGGCTCTCGCTCCGTATCATGACGGACCGCGCACGCATTTCGTGTCGAATGTCGATGGCGCCGATATCGCCGATACATTGGCGCGGCTCGATCCGAAATCGACGCTCTTCATCGTCGCGTCGAAAACCTTCACAACCATCGAGACGATGACCAATGCCCGAACCGCCCGGGATTGGCTCACCGGAGCGCTTGGCGAAGAGGCCACGTCGAGCCACTTTGCGGCCGTTTCGACTGCGCTGGAGAAGGTCGCCGATTTCGGTATCGCGGAAGAGAACATCTTCGGCTTCTGGGACTGGGTTGGTGGGCGTTACTCGGTCTGGTCGGCGATCGGCCTGCCGGTCATGCTCGCTGTCGGACCACAGAATTTCCGGGCATTTCTCGATGGCGCCCACGCCATGGACGAACATTTTCGTCAGGCCGACCCGCGCCGGAATATGCCGATGATCTTCGGCCTGATCGGCTGGTGGCACCGGGTAATCTGCGGCTACACCTCACGCGCCGTGATCCCCTACGAGCAAAGGCTCGCCAGACTGCCGGCCTATCTCCAGCAGCTCGACATGGAGAGCAACGGCAAGGGGGTCCAGCGCAACGGACGTCCCGCCCTCACCGAAACCGGACCGGTGGTCTGGGGCGAGCCGGGCACCAATGGTCAGCACGCCTTTTTCCAGCTGTTGCATCAGGGCACCGATATCATTCCGGTCGAGTTCGTTCTTTCCGCCCGCGGCCACGAGCCGGAGCTGAGACGGCACCACGAACTGCTTCTGGCGAACGGTCTTGCACAGGCCGAAGCGCTGATGCGGGGTCGAACATTCGATGAAGCGCTGGAGCAGGCCTATGAGGCGGGGCTGACGGAAGAGCAGGCGTCGCATCTTGCCCCGCATCGGGTCTTCCCGGGCGACCGGCCGTCGATCACCTTGCTTCACGATCAACTGACCCCGTTCGCTCTCGGTCGTCTGATCGCTCTTTACGAGCACCGCGTCTTCGTCGAGGGAGCCCTGTTCGGGATCAACTCCTTCGACCAATGGGGCGTCGAACTCGGCAAGGAGCTGGCGACTGCGCTTCTCTCTGTTCTGCGGACGGGCGAGGGCATCGAGGAAAGGGACGGTTCGACCGCTGCTCTGCTCAAAAGAGTGCGGTCGGCAGCCAACGCGGACTGAACCAGACATTCGACCGAAAAAGATCAGGGAAGCCGCATTCGCATCGGCTCCCTGGTCGATGGCGTTCGCGATCAATCGGGACGCAGATCCTTGCGAAGGATCTTGCCGACGGGCGATTTCGGCAACTCCTTGCAGAATTCGACCTTTCTCGGACGCTTGTATCCGGTCAGGTTCTCGCGGCAATATTGCAGGATTTCGTGCTCATCGAGGGATGATCCCTCTTTGGCAACGATGAAGAGCTTAGGCACTTCGCCGCTTCGTTCGTCTGGCACTCCGATGGCGGCGGCCTCCAGCACATCCGGATGGCCGGCTGCGACCTCTTCGATTTCGTTTGGATAGACGTTGAAGCCGGAGACGAGGATCATGTCCTTCTTGCGGTCGACGATCTTGAAGTACCCGCGCTCATCCATGAAAGCCATGTCGCCGGTCCGGAAATAGCCGTCTTCCGTCATGACATTGGCGGTGTCGTCGGGGCGGTTCCAATAGCCGGCCATCACCTGCGGCCCTGAAATCGCGATTTCGCCGACCTCTCCCTGACGGACTTCGTGACCATCATCATCCAGGAGTTTCACATCCGTCGACGGCAGGGGAATGCCGATCGTGCCGGAGAAGCTCTCCGAATCCAGAGGGTTGGATGTGGCAACGGGCGATGTTTCGGAAAGGCCGTAGCCTTCGTGGATGGTCACCCCCGTCAGCTTCTCCCAGCGTTCCGCCACCGGCTTCTGAACGGCCATGCCGCCGCCAAGCGTCAGTTTCAAATGGGAGAAATCGAGCTTCTTGAAACCTTCATTGTTCATGAGGGCGACGAAGAGTGTGTTGAGCCCGACAATGACTTCGAAAGGCTGGCCTTTCAGAGCCTTGGCAAAAGCCGGGATGTCCCGCGGATTTGGAATGAGAAGGTTATGCTGCCCTTCCTCAATGCCGTTCAGCATGTTCACCGTAAGCGCGTAGATATGATAGAGCGGCAGAGGACAGACCATCAGCGTGCCCGGCTTGCGCCCCCCTGGGAAAGCCGCGCCGACCCAAAGCCGGTTCTGCTCCATATTCGCCAGAATATTGCGATGGAGAAGGGTGGCTCCTTTCGAGACCCCGGTCGTGCCGCCGGTGTATTGAAGGAAGGCGATATCCTCCAGGCCGATGTCAGGCGGGGTGAAGGTCTTGTCGCTACCACTCTTCACGGCGTCATTGAATCGGACGTGCCCTTCGAGCGTATAGTCGGGGACCATCTTCTTGACGCGTCGCACAGCGAAATTGACCACATACCCCTTGAGGCCGAGCAGGTCGCCCATGGTGGCGAGAATGACCGTCTTGAGGGCGGTTCGCTCGCGTATCTTTTCCAGGGACGAGGCGAAGTTCTCCAGAATGATGATTGCCTCGGCGCCGCTATCATTCAACTGGTGCTCGAGCTCGCGGGGCGTATAGAGCGGGTTGACCCCCACCACCACGTAACCGGCCTGCAAGATCGCCGTGACCGCGATTGGATATTGCAGGACGTTCGGCATCATGACGGCGACACGGGCGCCTTTCTCCAGGCCGATCGACTGCAGATAGGCGGCGAGGGCCTTGGACTGGCGTGCAATCTCCGCAAACGAGATGGTCGTACCAAGGCAGGTAAAGGCGGGACGATCGCCCCATTTCTCACAGGATTCGAAGAGCAGATCGCCTAGAGACGTCGAGGAAGGCGGAGCGATCTCCGCTGGGACCGATTTCGGATAGTGCGCAAGCCAGGGTTTCTCTGTCATCGGTTCCTCCAATCGTACCGTTATATCGATAACGCCTTTTCTTTATTCTCTAGCATCTAACGTAAACGTCAATCGAAGCGACCTCTATTACGTTTCCCCATCCTCGCGTATGTCCGTTCCGTCAGGAGCGGGCGTCGACGTTTGTCCATAGCTTTCGGCATCGGCAAGATAAGTCTTCTCCTCGTCCGTACTCTGTCGCCCGAGAACGTCATTGCGATGGGGAAAGCGGCCGAACCGCTTGATGATGTCGCGATGCTCCTCTGCAAAACGCTTCGCCTCCTCCAGGCCGAGCGCCGTGAAATATTCGACGGAAATATCCTGAACGGCAAGCGTTTCCGAGTGCATCATCGGCATATAGAGAAACTGCTTGCCGTGCTCGTTTAATCCTCGGTCGAACCCTTGCGCCACGGCATGGCGGGAGAGATCCAGCGCCAGCGGATCCGTCGCAAAAGCACGGGCAGTCCCGCGAAACATGTTTCGCGGGAACTGGTCCAGAACGATGATGGCGGCAAGCGCTGCATCGGGCACCGCGCGCGAGACCGGCGGCACCGCCTGCGCCAGGCTCTCATGAAGGGGCAGAAAGCGTTTCCTGATCGCCTCGTCCACGGACGGCTTTACGGAAAACCAGTCCTCCGGCCCGAGCTCGTCGAACCAGAATGTCGTGACCTCAGCAACCCACTCCGACTCCATCAGCTCCTCCTCCGCCTTTGCAAGACATCCTTGCGCCTTCGCAAATAGTGCGAAGATGGCGGAGGGCCCACCCCGGTCTGTGATTTGACGTGAGAGGTGGTGCCGCGGGCTTTAGACGTAGCGATTGACGATGTTTTCGGCCCACTCCTGCCGGCCGCTTCTCGGCTCGGGATTGATATCCTCCGCATCGACCCGCGCAGCTATGTCTTCAAGCGTCCGTTCGCCCGAAAGCATGGCTTTGGGCTCGTCATGCTCCCAGCCCGAATAGCGCCTCGACACGAACTCTGTCAGAAGACCTTCCTCGAGCATGGTCGCGGCAGCTTTCAGGCCGCGGGCGCAGATATCCATTCCGCCAACATGGGAGAAGAGGAGGTCGTGCGGGTCCAGAGACTGTCGGCGCAGCTTCGCATCGAAATTCGTGCCGCCGGATTCAAAGCCGCCGGCCTTGAGAATTTCGTAATAGGCCCGCGTCACTTCCGGAACGTCATTGGGGAACTGGTCCGTATCCCAACCGGACTGGTAATCGTTGCGGTTCATGTCGACGGAACCGAAAATCCCCAGCGCGGCTGCTGTCGCGATCTCGTGTTCGAAACTGTGGCCTGCGAGAATGGCATGGCCCTGCTCGATATTGACCTTGACCTCGTTTTCCAAACCGTGGCGCTTGAGAAAGCCATACACGGTCGCGACATCGTGGTCATATTGATGCTTGGTCGGCTCCTGCGGCTTTGGCTCGATCAGGATCGCGCCCGGAAAGCCGATCTTGTGCTTGTATTCGACGACCATGTTGAGGAAGCGTCCGAGCTGCTGGTCCTCACGCTTGAGATCGGTGTTGAGAAGCGTCTCATAGCCTTCACGGCCGCCCCAGAGCACATAGTTCGCGCCCCCCAGCTTGTGCGTCGCATCCATGCAGGTTTTGACCGTGGCAGCGGCGAAGGCGAAGACATCGGGGTCGGGGTTTGTCGCAGCACCGGACATATACCGGCGGTGGGAAAACAGGTTGGCGGTTCCCCAAAGGAGTTTCAGCCCGGTTTTGTCCTGCTTAGCCTGGAGAAAATCGACGATGGTCTGGAGGTTCTTCGTATTCTCGGCAAAGCTCTCGCCTTCCGGCCGGATGTCGGCGTCATGGAAGGTATAGAACGGTGCGCCCAGCGCAGTGAACATCTCGAACGCGACGTCCGCCTTCAGCTTGGCGGCTTCCATGGGATCTGAGCATCGATCGGCGAACCAGGGTCGGTCGAAGGTCTGTCCGCCAAAGGGATCGCCGCCCGGCCACACAAAGCTGTGCCACCAGCACACGGCAAAGCGCAGATGATCTTCCATCCGCTTGCCCATGACGATTTCATCCGGATTGTAATGGCGAAATGCCAAGGTTTCCGGACCGGCCTCCGGGTCGAAAGGGATTTTGGAAATGTCGCCGAAAAAGCCGGTGCTCATGAAATATCCTCAGTTTGTCGTTTCGTCTCGAACGGCGCCTGGCCCCGGCGTCGCGCCGGGAGGACACTTGCCGAGAATGATCATGCCCAGCACCTCGTCATCGGTGACGTCTTCGGTAGGTGCCGAACCGACAATCTGACCGTTTTTCATCACGATCACCCGATCGGCGAGGTCAAACACGTCATGAATGTCGTGGCTGATCAGGAAGATACCGATGCCATCCGCCTTGAGTTGTTTGATTAGTTCGCCGACCTGAGCCGTCTCCTGCGGTCCGAGTGCAGCGGTCGGTTCGTCCATGATCAGGATGCGGGCGTTGAAGAGGATCGCGCGGGCGATGGCGACGGACTGCCGCTGACCGCCGGAAAGGCTTTTGACGGGATCCTTGAAACGCTGGAAGTTCGGGTTGAGCCGGCCCATCACCTTGCGGGCTTCGGCCTCCATGGCCGCATCGTCCAGCGTGCCCCAACGCGTCAGAATTTCGCGCCCGAGAAACAGGTTGGCGGCCGCGTCCACATTATCGGCCAGCGCCAGTGTCTGATAGATCGTCTCGATCCCGTATTTCTTGGCATCGCGTGGATTTTCGATGGTGGCGGTATCGCCACGCACGAAGATCTCGCCGCTGTCACGCGTATAGGCGCCTGACAGGATCTTGATGAGCGTGGATTTGCCCGCGCCGTTATGGCCAAGAAGGGCGACCACCTCGCCTGGGTAGAGGTCGATCGAAGCATGATCGACGGCCTTGATGCCGCCAAAGGCGATCGAGATGTCCTTCATCTCGATCAGTGGGGTGGCACCCGGCTCACCCCGCCGTGCGGTCAGCGGCTCTGCGGGCACGTGCTCCGGCAGGGCGGTCTTGGTCTCTGTCGCGGTCATGGCGAAGTTCCTTATTTGGCCCGGCGGCGATAGATCGTGTCGATGAAGACGGCGAGAACGAGCACGCTGCCGACGACGACCTGCTGGACGGCGCTATCGAAACCGATAAGCACCATGCCGGTTTGCAGGCTCTGCATCAGAAGGGCGCCGATGATCGCGCCGTAGATCGTGCCGATGCCGCCGGCGAGCGAGGTGCCGCCGATCACGGCCGACGCGATGACGTAGAGTTCATCCAGCGTGCCGAGCGAGTTGGTGGCCGAGTTGAGGCGGGCGGAAGAGATGAGACCGCCAATCGCGGCGAGGACACCCATCAGCGCGAAGATCTTCACCGTCATCAGGCGGACATTGATGCCGGCCAGCTCCGCGGCCTCCGGGTTGCCGCCGATGGCGAAGACGTATCGGCCGAAGCGCGTCCGTGTCGTCAGGAACGTCATGAAAATGCCGACCGCGATCAAAATGAGAACCGGTATCGCAAACCCATGGCTGATGAATATCCCGCCATCCGGCACTTCGATGCCCTGTTCTGCTGCATATTGGCGAACGATGCCGCGCGGCCATCCATAAGCGTTGACGATCAGGACGAAGCCGACGACGAGCAGGCAGCCGACCGCGGCGACGAAGAATTCGGCCCAGACCGGTCGTGTCGGGAACTTGAAGCGCTGGCGCTGGTGCCGCCCATGATAGACGGCCCAGATGATGCCGATGCACGCGATGATGCCGATGACCCAGCTCCAGAACGCGCCGATCGAGCCATAGGGACCACCGCCGAGCAGATTGAAGGTCGGATCAAGCGGGCTGATGGTCTCGCCGCGCGCCATGAGATAGGCCACGCCGCGCCAGACGAGCAGGCCGCCCAGTGTCACGATAAAGCTCGGGATCTGCCCATAAGCGATCAGGAAGCCGTGAAATGCGCCGACAAGCGCACCGGCCAGAATGCCGGCAACGATAGCAAGAACCCAGGTGCCGCCCCAGCCGAGACCGAAGATTTCCGGCAGCCACCGCGCTTGCGCCAGGCCCATCACCATCGCGCAGAGGCCGAGCATGGAGCCGACGGAAAGGTCGATATGACGGGTGACGATGACTAGAACCATGCCCGTGGCCATCACGCCGATCGAGGCGGTCTGAACGGTGAGGTTCCACAAATTGCGTGACGTCAGAAACGCGCCGAAACCATTGGCGAACTCGCCGTAGAAATGGAAGCCGAGCCAGATGAGAAGCAGGGCGCCGACCATGCCGAGAAGGCGCTGGTCGATCTCCGTGGATCGCAGGAAGCTGCTGATCGGCCCCGATTTGTCCCGTGCGATGGGACCGGATGAGGGCTGCGCGCCTCCGGATGTCTTCTCTTCTGTTATGGCGGTCTCTTTGGGGCCGGGCGCTGCGTTATCGCTTGGCCGGCCTTCTTCATAGGTGCTGTCGGTCATGGAAGGCGCCTTTCGGCTGACGGCTGGTGGTGCCGCAGCGCAAATCAGGAAACGGCTCTAGGCGAGGAAACGTCGCTCCGCCGTGCTATGAGCCGCCGCCGTCCAAACCGACGGCGGCGTGCTCACTTTTGGAAAAGCCCGTCAGGGCAGCTCAACACTTAGCCCTGGCAGGCCGGGACGTCGTCCTGAGCGCCTTCACAGGCCTGTTCCTTGGAGATGTGGCCGGCATCGATCGCCTTGCCGAGCGTCTCCTTGGTGATCGGCGTCGGCTCCAGGAAGATGGCGTTCATCTCAACGCCCTTTTCGCCGCCGCTCCACTTCTCAGCGCCCTCGACGTCGGCCATTTCCGTGCCGGAGGCCAGTTCGGAAGCGATTTCCGCAGCGCGCTTGCCAAGGTCACGGCTGTTCTTCCAGACTGAAACGGTCTGCGTGCCGCGTGCGACGCGATTGAGGGCCGCAAGGTCGCCATCCTGTCCACCGACAGGCGTCGAGCCGTCCATGCCCTGCGCAGAAAGAGCTGCGATCACGCCGCCGGCCATGCCGTCATTTTCAGCGAGAACAGCGTCGATCTCGTTGTTCTGCGAGGTCAGGCACTGCTCCATGTTCTTCTGGGCATTGTCTGGCTTCCAGCTATCGGTGAAGCTTTCGCAGGCCACGTTGATCTTGCCGCCATCGACATCGTCGCCGATCACTTCCATCATGCCTTCGAGAAGGAAGGCAGCGTTCGGGTCGCCCTTGTCGCCCTTGATGATCGCGAAGTTACCCTCGGGCTGAGCTTTGGTTACCTCTTCCGCGATGATGCGGCCAACGCCCTTATTGTCGAAGGTCAGATAGAAGGCTCGCTCATCTTCGATGAGGCGGTCATAACCGATCACCGGAACGCCTTCGTTGGAGGCCTGGTCAATAGCAGGGCCGATCGCATCCTTGTCCATTGCCAGAATGATCAGCGCATCGACGCCCTGCGCCAGAAGCGCTTCAACGTCGGTGATCTGCTTGGAAGCAGAGGCCTGCGCATCTGCCGACACATAGCTGTCGCCCGCTGCCTGGATGGCTTCCTTCATTGCCGATTCATCGATTTTCCAGCGCTCCTCCTGGAAGTTCGACCATGAAACGCCGATCTTGTTGCCTTCGGCCAAAGCAGGGGCAGCAAAGGCCATGCCAAACGCAGCGCCAGCCACCAGCGCCGTTGTCAATTTTTTCATCTGTTCCTCCCAATGCGCCGAAGCGCAGGTCACATTCACCGGCCGAGCCGGCTTCCGATGAGCCTTTATTTCAAGTCTCGAAAAAAAACGTGACGTATCGTTCGTCTTGTGTCAAGAAGGAAATGGGAGTGAGTTAAGTTGTTGCAGTGCAACGACTTTGTTGCAGTAGCGAAGCGGGAGGTCCCGATGGCCCGGCGTACGATGGCGACGCGCCCGGACGATATGCGCCGTATGAACCGGATACGTCTGCTGGCCACTTTGCGTGCATGCGGCGGCACGAGCCGTCATGCCTTGAGCCATGAGACGGGCCTCTCCGCCGCGACCGTTTCGACGATCACCGCCGAGTTGATCGAGGAGGGCCTTATCGGCATTGGCGAGAGCACGACCGGCGCCACGTCGCGCGGCCGCCCTCGTGTGACGCTCAAGCCGGCGGCGGATGTCGGCATTCTGGCCTGCGTCGCGTTTCGCTATAACCAGGCCATTGTCAGCCTCGTCGATTATGCTGGCGAGCAAGTTGCTCATCTGCGAAGCGATCTCGATACGCGGTCTCTCGACAAGGACGGCCTTTACAGCGCCCTAGAAGCGCTGATCCGTCGAGCGATGGCAGAAGGCCCCGTTGATGCGCCGCCACTTCGCCGCATTACACTCGGTATGCAGGGGATCGTCGATCTGGAAGGACGCACCCTTCTATGGTCGCCAGCTTTGACCTTTCACGAGGCGCCATTGGCCGATGCGTTGGAGGAGCGCTTCGATGTTCCGGCACGCCTTTACAATGACTGCGACCTGATGGCCGAAGCGCTGCGCAAGCAGCCTTTTCGGAAAGGGTTGAAGGACTTCGCCGCCATATTGGTGGCCAGCGGTGTTGGAATGGGGCTTCACCTGCGCGGCCAACTGGTCAACGGTTTGAAGTCGTCGGGCACGGAATTCGGCCATATCCCTGTTCACCCGGGCGGAGCCCTGTGTCGGTGCGGTCATCGGGGATGCGTAGAGGCCTACGCGGGAGGCTACGCCATGGCGCGCCGGGCCGCCGGCCTTCACGGAAGCGATTCACCCGTCGATATCGGGGCGGTTTCCGACCTCTCTACTCTGGTCAGCAAGGCGGATGCAGGTGATATCCATGCTCGCGCGGCGATCGATGAGGCGGGAGAAGCGCTCGGCCTTGGTCTTGCGTCGCTGTTCACGCTGGTCGATCCATTCCCGATTGTCCTGGTCGGTCAGCACGATGAGCTATTCGAACGGATGACGACACCGCTTCGCCGGACATTGGCGGCAACACGCGCCGGTCAGGCCATTGCCGAAAGCCTGCCGATCTCCTTTTCTCCCGACCCCGTGCCACTGACCCTGGCCGGCGCAGCGCTCAGCGGACTGACCGCACTCGACGAAATGCTCGCGAACAATCTGCATCTCGTGAGGGAGCCCGGAGGAGGCAAAGCGGCATGAAGCCGATTATTCTATCTCTTTTCTGCACCGCCCTGCTGGGTTTCGCACCCATTTCGCAGGCGGAGGACCTGTTCGACGAGAGGGCACGACAGGATCCGCTGGTCGATGGCAGCTTTTCCGGGGCGCTTTCCGGCACGCAGCTTGAAACCTTTCGCCAGGCGGGAGAGACCCTTTTCACGGCGCGCTTTACAAGTGCGGACGGCGCGGGCCGGCCGATGGCGACCCAAGCTATCATCCCGACCAAACGCAAGCGCTCCGTCCCGTCGCAATTCCAGCGTTTGGCCGGCATGGATTCCAACAGTTGCGCCTCCTGCCACCGTGACCCGAATCCCGGCGGCGCTGGAGACTTTTCGGTCAATGTCTTCGTATCCGAGGGTTTCAACCAGGCGGATTTCGACACGACGGATCCGCAATTCTCCAATGAGCGCAATACGAATCACCTTTTCGGCGCGGGGCTGGTCGAACTACTCGCTCGTGAAATGACCGCTGACCTTCAGGCCATTCGTGAGGAGGCGCTGATCGAAGCGCGCCGAAGCGGTGAATCCGTCACGAAGCCGCTTTCGACGAAAGGTGTCGACTTCGGCACGATCATGGCCGCACCGGATGGAATGATCGATCTCTCCGGGCTGGATGGTGTCGATACCGACCTGGTCATCCGTCCCTTTGGCCATAAGGGCGTCATGACGTCGCTTCGCCAGTTCAGCGTGAATGCCGCCAACCACCACCATGGTATGCAGGCGGTCGAGCGCTTTGGTTCGCGATGGACAGGCGAGGCCGATTTCGATGGCGATGGTTTGGGCAATGAAATCGGGGAGGCCGAAATCGCGGCTTTGGTGGCCTGGCAGGCGGGTCTTCCCGCGCCGGCCCGGCGCGACGATCTGGACGCGGCTGATGCGGCGCGGGTCGCCAACGGGGAACGGCTGTTTTCGGATCTTGGCTGCGCCTCCTGTCACAGGCCTGCTCTGCCGCTTGAAGACCTGACATTCATCGACCCCGGCCCGGTCGACGCGGCCGGCACTATGCGGCCCGGCGAGGGGGTGGATCGCCGATACGACCTTTCCACTGCAGCACGAAATCTCTTACGCGATGAAAAGGGGCGCGTGATGGTGCCTCTCTATGGCGACTTGAAACGCCACCGGATCGTGGATCAACAGGTCGACGGGTTCGGCAATGAGCTGCTGGCTCAGCGCTTCGTGGAGCGCGATGTTTTTCAGACGACCGAATTGTGGGGTGTCGGCTCGACGGCGCCCTACGGTCATCGCGGCGACATGACGACGCTGACGGAAGCGATAGAGGCCCATGGTGGCGATGCGCGAAAGCCGCGCGATGCCTTCATCGAATTGGGCGAGAAGGAGCGATCGGACATTGTTGGATTTCTCAGGACCTTGGTGATCCGATGAAGTGGCGCATCGTTCTTCTTGTTGCTTTATCGGCTGCAACGCCCGGCTTCGCGGCGGAGGGCGCACCGACTGCCTTGCCGATGGATGTGCCCGCCCTTCGGGAACAGGCGAAGGAAGCGGGTATCGAACACGTTTATGAAGGCCCGTGGGAATATTTCGTCGGCGGCGGGGTCGCCGCTTTCGATTGTAATGGCGACCGGTTTCCCGACCTTGCTTTCGCTGGCGGGACCAACGATGCCGCGCTTTATGTCAACCATTCGCGACCGGGCGAAGAGTTGCGCTTCGCACAGGCGGAAGAAGCGCTTCCGAAGGAGGCTCGTGACAAGGTCACCGGGCTCTATCCGCTCGACATCGATGGTGACGGTAACAAGGATCTCATCGTCCTGCGGGTCGGTGAAAACGTGATCCTGAAAGGGGATGGCGCCTGCCATTTCGAAAAGACCAACCGTAATTTCTCCTTTGATGGCGGGCGGGCATGGACAACCGCCTTTGCCGCGACCTTCGAGCAGGACGGCCGCTTTCCCACCCTCGCTTTCGGCAATTATGTGGACCGCAGCGCGCCAGGTTCCCCTTTCGGTACCTGCCATGACAATGTCCTGATCCGCCCGCGTGAAGCGGCTGACGGAACGCCCGATTATTCGGACCCGCAAACCATGACGCCCGGCTATTGCGCGCTTTCCATGCTGTTCACCGATTGGAACGGTTCGGGCGTTCCTGCCCTCCGCATCACCAATGACCGGCAATATTATCGCGGCGGACAGGAAGAGCTCTGGCGCGTCGATCCCGGTCGGCCTGCGCGACCTTACCGGTCCACCGATGGGTGGCAGGCGGTCACGATATGGGGAATGGGTATTGCGGAAACGGACCTTGATGCCGACGGCAAACCCGAATACGCCCTCACATCCATGGGCGATACCAAACTGCAGACGCTGGACGAAGAGGCCGAAGAGGACCGGCCCGTCTATCGTGACATAGCCGTCGAGAAGGGTACGACCGCTCATCGGCCCTATACGGGCGATGACATCAAGCCCTCGACAGGCTGGCATGCGGAATTTGCCGACATGAACAATGACGGCCGGACCGATCTTTTCATCGCCAAGGGCAATGTGCAGCAAATGCCGGATTTCGCGCGCTTCGACCCGGATAATCTTCTGCTTGGAACGTTCGATGGCCGCTTTGTCGAGGCGGGAGAGCCGGCTGGCCTTGCGCGCGCCACACGGGGGCGCGGAGGCGCGGTGGTGGATCTCAACATGGACGGCATGCTTGATCTTGTGGTCGTTAATCGGCAGGCGCCGGTGGCTCTGTTCCGTAATGGAGGCGCAATGCGCGACGATGGACGTTCACCGTCTCCGATGGGAAGCTGGATTGCCGTCGAGCTTCATCAGGACGGACCGAATCCCGATGCCATCGGGGCCGTTATCTCTGTCCGGTTGGGCAACGAGACCGTGACGCGTCGCATTTCCGTCGGTGGTGGGCATGCGTCGGGTCATCTGGGCTTCGTGCATGTCGGAACCGGCACGGCGGAACGGGCCGAGATTCGCGTAAAGTGGCCTGATGGCGACTGGAGCGCGCCCTATCGCGTTTTTGCCGGCAATTTCATCCGCATCGACCGGCAGACCGATCACGCGCGCTACTGGTACCCAATCCGCATTGATGAGAAACAGAAAACAGGTGACCAATCGGCCAGCCTTGCAGCGGAAAAGCATCCATGACCGATAGCCAGATGCGTCGTGCACGACCGCCTGCCGGTGGCAAACGGGTCGTGTCCGACATGCCCGAAGCGCACATACTGCCCTTTCCCGTCATCGTCGGAGATATCGGCGGCACCAATGCGCGGTTCGCGATCGTTCCGTCGCCCGATTCGGAGCATGTTCGCCTACCGACACAACGAACGGCCGCCCATCCGTCGGTCGAGGCGGCGCTGCTTGCCGCTCTCGGTGAATGGTCTGGCCCTCCGCCGGCCTCGGCACTTTTCGCGCTGGCCGGGCCTGTTCTCGGTGACCGCATCCCGCTGACCAATTGTCCGTGGGTGATCGACGCGCAGGCGGTGATGAAGGCGCTCGACCTCTCCGCATTCATGGCCGTCAACGATTTCGAGGGCCAGGCTCTCGCGGCGGCCGCGTTGCCGGAAGAGGACTGGATCGTCCTCCGGGAGGGACAGGCCGTTTCCAACTCGCCGCGCATCATCCTTGGGCCGGGCACCGGCCTCGGGGTTGGCGGACTGATCGAACTGCCGGGACTCTGGGTCCCGGTGCCGGGCGAGGGTGGTCACGTGGATATGGGGCCTAGAACCGCCGATGATCTGGCGCTTTGGCCTCATCTCCACGCTCAGGTCGGACATCGCATATCGGGTGAGGCCATCCTGTGCGGGCGGGGCCTGCTCAATCTCTATCGTGCGGTTTCCGCCCGGCGTCGAACCGATCCACGCCATGATCGGTCCGAGGATATCACCCGCGCTGCTCTGGCCGGTGAAGATTCGATCGCAGAAGAAACCATTCGCCATTTTGTGACGTATCTTGGCCGTCTCGCCGGCGATCTGGCGCTTGTCTACGGTGCGCGCGGCGGCGCTTATATAACCGGCGGCATTGCGCCGGTCATTCTGCCCTTCCTGCGCGACAAATCCTTTATCGACGCGTTTGACGACAAGGCGCCGCACTCCGCCTGGCTCTCCACTATCCCGATTCATATCGTCGCCCATGAATCGCCGGCGCTTGCGGGGCTTGCCGCTTATGCGGCAGAGCCCGATCTCTATGCGGTCTCGCAGGCGGGACGCTTCTGGAGCAGATAAAGCGCCGTCAGACCTCCGAACGGCTTTCCTGCGCTTCGCTCGCCGGTTCGATGGATCGACCACGCCACTGGTTCCAGCGGTGGGACAATTCTCCGACGATGCCGCGCCGGAAGAGCAGGACGCACGCCACGAAGACGGCGCCCTGAACGATCGTGGTGAGCGATCCGATCTGTGCCAGTTCGTTCTGCAATGTGATGATAATCGTGGCGCCGAGAATGGGGCCGAGCATCGTGCCAATGCCCCCCAGAACCGCCATCAATACGACCTCGCCGCTCATCTGCCACTGAACATCGGTGAGTGACGCGAGCTGAAACACCATCACCTTGGTCGATCCGGCGAGCCCGGACAATGCGGCGGAGAGGACGAAGGCCATCAGTTTGTAGCGGTCGGCGTCGTAACCGAGTGAAATGGCGCGATCCTCGTTTTCACGGATCGATTTGAGCACCTGACCGAACGGCGAGTGGACGGTCCGATAGACGATGAAGATGCCGAAGCAGAAGATCGCCAGAACCAGATAATAGACGCTCATATTGCTCGTCATGTCGATGATGCCGAACAACGACCGCCGCGGGACGCCCTGCAACCCGTCCTCACCGCCGGTAAAAGGCGCTTGAAGACAGACGAAATAGACCATCTGGGCCAGTGCGAGGGTAATCATCGCGAAATAGATGCCTTGCCGCCGGATGGCGATCAGCCCGATCAGAAGGCCGAGCAGCGCGCCCGTTGCAGTACCCGCAAGGATACCCAGCTCCGCGGTAAGCCCGAGCGATTGCAGACAATAGCCGGTGACATAGGCGGAAAAGCCGAAGAAGGCGGCGTGGCCGAAGGAAAGAAGGCCCGCAAAGCCCAACAGCAGATTGAAGGCAGCGGCAAAGAGCGCGAAGCACAGCACCTTTGCCACCATGACGGGATAGAAAAAGTGCGGCGCGGCCAGAAGGGCGATAATACCGATAACGGCCCAGAGGCGTAGGTCGGCCAGAAGAGGCGTTTTGTTTTCGCTCTCCTCGTCAGCGAGGTGGGATAGTTCGCCGGACGAATGCAGATTGCTCCCGCTCATGTTCAAGCCGCCTTTCCGAAGAGGCCCGCCGGCCGGACGACCAGGACGACCGCCATGACCACGAAAATCACGATATTGGACGCTTCCGGCCAGAAAACGCGCGTCAGCCCCTCGCAAAGACCCAGAAGAAAGCCGGATATGACCGCCCCCTTGATTGAGCCGAGGCCGCCGATCACGACAATGGCGAACACCACAATGATGATGTTGGACCCCATGAGCGGGTTCACCGAGTAGATCGGTGCGGCCAGAACGCCCGCAAATGCTGCCAACGCCACTCCGAAACCGTAGGTTACGGTGACGAGGAGGGGAACATTCACCCCGAAGGCGCGGACGAGATCAGCATTCTCCACCGCAGCGCGCATCGTCGCGCCAAGCCTCGTCTTTTCGATCAGAAGCCATGTCGCGATGCAGACGATAAGCGACGCCACGATGACCCAGGCGCGATAGACGGGCAGGAACATGAAGCCGAGATTGAAAACGCCCTGCAAGGAATCGGGAATGGCGTACCGTTCGCCGGAGACGCCATAGAAATGACGGAACGCGCCTTCCAGCAAGAGCGCCAGGCCGAAGGTGAGCAACAGGCCGTAAAGATGGTCGAGATCGGCGAGCGGTCGAAGCAGCAGCCGTTCAATCACCATTCCGAACAAGCCCACAATGACGGGCGCGAGGAGGAGGGAGGGCCAGTAGCCGATCCCCATAATGTCGAGGAGAAGAAAGGCCACGAACGCGCCGACCATGTAGAGCGCGCCATGGGCGAAATTGACGATGTTGAGAAGGCCGAAGATCAGGGCAAGGCCGAGGCTGAGGACGGCGTAGAACGCACCATTGATGAGGCCAATCAAAAGCTGGCCCATAAAGACCGGAAGCGGAATGTCCAGCAGCGCCATTCTCAACCCTCATGCATGAAGAAGACAGGGGGCGGCTGGGGCAATCATATCGTCGCCCCAGCCAGACTGTTCGATCAGTTGTTCTTGATCGCTTCGCAGGTGCCGTCTTCCAGCGAGCGAAAGGCGTCATCGCCGGGGATCGTGCTGACGATGTTGTAATAGTCCCACTTGCCCTCGCTTTCCTCAGGCTTCTTGACCTGCGCCAGGAACATGTCGTGGACCATCAGCCCGTCTTCGCGGACCCTGCCATTGCGGGCGAAGGCGTCCTCGATCGGCATTTCCTTCAGCTTGGCGACGACCGTCTTGGCGTCGTCGGTGCCGGTCTCCTTGACGGCCTTCAGATAGTTGAGGACCGAAGAATACATGCCGGCATGGACCATCGACGGCTTGCCGCCATGCTTCTCCTCGAACTTGGCGCTCCATTCGCGCGCCTTCTCGTCCTGATCCCAGTAAAAGCCCGTGGTCAGCGTCAGGCCTTGGGCGGCATCGAGGCCGAGCGCGTCGACATCGGTAATGAAAAGAAGCAGTGAAGCGAGCGCCTGACCGCCCTGAACAATGCCGAATTCCTGCGCCTGCTTGACCGAGTTCTGCGTGTCGGTACCGGCATTGGCAAGACCGATGACCTTGGCGCCCGAACCTTGCGCCTGCAAAAGGAAGGACGAGAAGTCCTGCGTCGGGAACGGCGCGCGGACATTGCCGATAACGGTGCCGCCATTGGCCTTCACCGCGTCCATCGCATTCTCTTCCAGCTTGTGGCCGAAAGCATAGTCGGCAGTGATGAAGTACCAGCTGTCATTGCCTTCCTTGACCATGGCGACAGCGGTGCCGTTGGCCAGCGCGTCGGTGTCGTAGGTCCAGTGAATGCCGGTCTCAGGCGCGCAGTTCTCGTTGGTCAGTGCCGCGCTGGCGCCGCCATTGTTGATATAGGCAATGCCCTTTTCGCTGGTGACTTCCTGCAGGGCGATTCCGACGCCCGAATTGGCGCCCCCAACAACCAGGTCGACCTTGTCCTGATCGGCCCACTGACGCGCGATATTGGAGCCGATATCGGCCTTGTTCTGGTGGTCGGCGGTCAGCAATTCGATCTTTTTGCCGTCGATCTCACCGCCCATCTCGTCGATTGCCATCTGCGCGGCAACCACGGATCCTTCTCCATCGATGGCCGAGTATGGGCCGGACATGTCGAGGTTCATGCCGATCTTGATCGTGTCGTCGCTAATGCCGCCATCCTGGGCGAGGGCCGGCGTCACAAGCGCGGTCGCGGCTCCGGCCAGAAGCATGGTTTTCATCAGTTTCATATCTTTCCTCCCAAGTGTCGGCTCCCGGTTCATATGCCGAGATAGCCGGTTATCGTTTCCCTGTTGGCTTCCACCTCGTCGCGTTCGAAACTGTCGATGACACGACCATGTTCGACCACATAGTGGCGGTCGCCGACCGCCTCGGCGAAACGGAAGTTTTGTTCGACCAGCAAAATCGTGAAGCCTTCCTCCCTCAGCTTTGCGATGATCTGGCCGATCTGCTCGACGATTACAGGGGCAAGGCCCTCCGTCGGTTCGTCGAGAAGAAGAAGGCGCGCTCCGGTTCTCAGAATACGCGCAATGGCGAGCATCTGCTGCTCGCCGCCCGAGAGCTTGGTCCCCTGGCTCGCTCCACGTGTCTGAAGAATGGGGAAGAGTTCGTAGACCCGTTCAACGCTCATCCCGCCTTCGGCGACGATGGGCGGCAGCAGGAGATTCTCTTTCACGGTAAGCGACGAGAAGATCCCCCGCTCTTCGGGGCAGAAGGCGATTCCCGCCCGCGCGATCTGGTTGGCCGACAGGCCGATCGTTTCAATGGAGCCGAAGCGGACCGAACCGTTCCGCTTCTTCACCAGCCCCATAATCGAGCGCATGGTGGTCGTTTTGCCGGCGCCATTGCGGCCGAGAAGGGTGACGATCTCGCCCTTGCCGACGGTAAAGTCCATGCCGTGCAGGATGTGGCTCTCGCCGTACCAGGCGCCCAGACCGTCGACGGTCAGCAACGGCTCAGTCATCATGATGGGCCGCTCCCATATAGGCCGAGATCACGTCCTTGTTGCGGCTGACCTGTTCATAGGGACCTTCGGCCAGTACGGCGCCGCGCTGAAGCACCGTGATCGTGTCGGAAAGATCGGCGACGACATTGAGATTGTGCTCCACCATCAACACCGTGCGCCCTTCGGCGACGCGGCGGATGATGTCGGCCACGCGATTGACGTCGCCTGTGCCCATGCCGGCCATCGGCTCGTCGAGCAGCAGGACTTTCGGCTGCAGCGCGAGCGTGGTCGCCAGTTCCAGCAGGCGCTTGCGGCCATAAGGCAGTTCGGCGGCCAGATTATTCTCGGCATCCTCCAGGCCGACATTGGCCAGAATGGACCGGGCCTCGTCGTTCAGCACGTTCAATCCCGTTTCCGATTTCCAGAAGTGGTAGGAATTATGCATCTTCCGCTGCAGCGCGACCCGGATATTCTCCAGGAGGGTCAGGTGCGGAAAGACCGACGATATCTGAAAGCTGCGAACCGCACCCATACGCGCGATTTGCGATGGTTTCTTTCGGGTGATGTCTTCACCATCCAGCAGGATGTTGCCGCTCGTCGGCTGCAGAAACTTGGTGATCAGGTTGAACATGGTGCTCTTGCCGGCACCGTTAGGTCCGATGAGCGCATGGATCGTTCCCTGTTTCACCTGCAAGGAAACATCGTCGACGGCCGTGAAGCCGGTGAATGATTTAGTGAGATTGCGGGTCTCAATGACATAGCCTGTCACTGGCGCTCGTCTCCTCCCGATCCTTCCGGATTGCAGCAAGGCCTCCCAACCTTGCCGTCGCCGCCGCCTTGCACGGCCCCCCGTGTTTCGGCAACGAACAATCCTATGGGAGCGTGATTGTTTCCATAACACAAGAGGCCAAACGCAAAAAAACGCTCGGCGTCGTTACCGAGGCGCGCAATAAGCCGCAGGTTCTGCCGGTCTTGTGAGGATAATTCTATTGCCGGTCGGCGGGGTCGTCCTCGAGGACACGCCACGCCGCGCCATCCAGATCGTCAAACTGGCCGTTCCGCAAAGACCAGACGAAGGCGAGAAGGCCAGCGAAGCCGAGAAAGAGCGCGATCGGAAGAAGCATGAGAAGAATATTCATGCGGTGAGCCCCTCTTCGTGCCCTGGCGTCATGGCCACACTCTCGGAGCGTCGTTCGGAGTTTGCGCGCGGATTTCCGCGCGAAAGGCGAAGCGCATTGCTGACGACAAGTATCGACGAGCCGCTCATCAACAGAGCGGCGATCAACGGCGTGACCACACCGCTCACGGCAAGCGGGACCGCGCAGATATTGTATCCGATCGCGAGAGTGAGGTTCTGGCGGACAAGCCGCCGCCCCTCGCGCGCAATGCTATAGGCTTGGGAAACGGCTTCCAGCCCCGGACGCGTAAATACGAAATCGGCCGATAGACGCCCGACATCGCAGGCGGAGCCCGGTGCAAAGGAAACGTGGGCGCCCGCCAGGCTCGGAGCGTCGTTGAGTCCGTCGCCGACCATCAGCACCTTCGTGCCCTTCTCTTTCAACTCGTCGAGCCGGGCGAGCTTGCCCGCGGGGCGGCATTGCGCCGTCCATTTGGAAAGACCGAGCCGACGCGCAACCGCCGCCACGGTGACAGGCCCGTCCCCCGACAAAATTTCTGTCTCGAAACCTGACTCGCGCAGCCGATCAACGGTTGCAGCGGCCTGCGGCCTCAAGCTCTCCTCAAGTTCGATCCGGCGTATTGGTTCGTTCTGGAACGCGAAGGACAGACCGTCGCCGCGGTTTGCATCTTCGGTCGACGCCGCTGCAATCTCCTGAACCCAGTCGGCGCGGCCGAGGCGAGCCCGGCGCTCGCCGAAGCGCGCTTCGATACCCGCGGCGGCTTCTTCGTGGATGTCCTCCGCCACCGGGGCTGTGCGTCCCACCAGAAAGGCGGCCACGGCCTGTGCGGCAGGGTGGGAGGAGTACCGGGCCAGTGTCGACGCGGCATCCATTTCGCGTGCGGTTTTCAGATCGCTCGAAACGACCTTCGGCTGCCCTGTCGTCAGCGTGCCGGTCTTGTCGAAGACGACGTGGTCGGCTTCGGCCAGCCGCTCCAGAGCATCGCCGTTGCGCATCAGAATGCCGGATTCGAAAAGGCGCGCCGCCGCGATAACATGGACGACAGGCACTGCCAGGCCAAGGGCGCAGGGGCAGGTTACGATCAACACCGCGACTGCCGCATCGAGGGACGTCCATATATCGAATGACCAGACCATCCAGCCGACGAAGGTGAGGGCCGCTAGCGCGTGGACGATAGGCGCATAGAGGCCGGCAAGCCGGTCGGTCAGGGTCGCCGTATCGCCGCGGCCGCGCTCGGCGGCCTCCATCATCGTCGCGATTTCTGAGAGGAAGCTCTCATTAGCCGTCTTTTCCACGCGAAGGTCGAGCGGCGCGGAGAGTGCCAGAACACCGGCTTCGAGGCGGGTACCGGGGCCGGCCGAAACCGGTTCCGATTCGCCCGTGACCAGCGACCGGTCGATCGTACCTTGCCCGCTCAGCACCGTCGCATCGACCGCCAGCCGTTCACCTGTGGTGAGCCGCACCATGTCGCCGGGGCGCAATTCGTCGGCGGGAACCCATTCCATCTGTCCGTCGGGCTGGACAAGCCGCGCGCCTTTCGGCGCCATTCGCGTCAGAGATATCACGGCGCTTCTGGCCCGCTCGCGCATCCGCTGGTCGAGATAGCGGCCGATGAGAAGGAAGAAGGTCAGCATCACGGCCGCGTCGAAATAGATGTGGCCTTCACCCACCACCGTTCGCGCAATGCTCATTCCGAGTGAGAGGATGAGGGCAAGCGCAATCGGCACGTCCATATTCACGCGCCCGGCGCGAACGGCCGACAAGGCCGAAGCGAAGAAGGGGCGTCCGGCAAAGGCAACGGCCGGAACTGCGATGAGGAGCGAGACGAGATGGAAAAGAGTACCGGTGGTTGCCTGAGCGCCGCTCCAGACAGAAACGCTGAGCAACATGATATTGGCGGTCGCAAAACCTGCGACTGCGAGAGCGACTAGAAGCTTTCGGGCCTCCTGGCGGTCGCGTTCGGCATCCAGATCGCCCAGATCGACCGGAAAGGCGTCGTAGCCGAGCCGCTTGACCTTGTCCTCAATGACATCGAGCGTATCGAACGCCGCGCGGTCCAGGACCACGATAAGACGGCGAAGCGTCAAGTTCGCTCGGACCGAACGCACGCCGGCCAACCCCGCCAGCCCCTTTTCCAACGTGGAGATGCAGGCACCGCAGTGCATTTCCGGTACAGACAGAACCAGACGGCCCGCCCCGTCCGATTCTTGCCGCACGGCGTGCAGCCATTCCTCCAGCCGTTGCGCGCGCGCGGCGTCAGAGAGCAGGTCGTTCGATCCGCTCTGGCCACTCAGTGCGGGCGCGCAGCAGCTCATCCATCGCTCCTGGAGGCCTTCGGCGGAACCGTGAAGCGGTACGAGCCTTCCCAAGGCTCAACGCCGCGCGGTTCGACGGTCAGCTTTGCAACCCAGGCACCGGCATGAAGATCGACCGGCAGACCATATCCACCCTCTGGCAGGGACGGGAGAACCACAGTCTGATCGTCCTTGTCGAACATCACGCCTTTCAGCTCTGCGGTGACCTTGGCGCGTTCCACCGGGCGGCCTTCGCCATCCTTCAGTTCGACCGCCAGGAAATCGTCCTTCATGCTGACATGGGCGTCCCAGTCCCGGGCGATCTGGGCCGCCCTCTCGGCGCGATCCTTCTCGAAGTTCTGGCTGGCGACGTAGGAGTTCTTGACCACCAGCCCCGTCCAGCTTTGGGACGCGAAAAAGGCGAGTGTCAGGTTCACCGATATGACGACGCCGAAGAACAGGACCATGATGATCAGCATGTGACGCCCAGTGAAAGGGCCGCCACGGAAAAGGGACTGGCTCATATCAGTTCTCCGGTACTTCGAAACGAGCGCTGTAGGAGTCGTGCTCTTCGTCGATCTGGTCGTCAACGCTAAAGGTGAACTCTGTCGTATCTTCGGCCAGATTCTCCCGCGGAACGGTCACATAAACCTTAAGCTGACGCAACTGGTCCGGATTGACGGGAACGGCGATGCTGCGGGCTTCCTCGTCGGCGATCTCGTTGACCTCCATCGTCGCGCCCGGCAGGCCTTCAAGGCCAAGCCTGATGGTGCGCGGTTCCGGTTTCATGTTGAGGATCTTGATGGTGTAGCCATTTCGGATCGACCCGTCGGAAAGACGTGTGAAGACCGGATTGCGGTCGTGCAGAACGTTCACTTCAAGCCGATCACGCAGGCCGAGAGCGAACAGCAGGGCAAGGCCGATGGCGAGCCACAGGCCGGTATAGATAAAGGTGCGCGGACGCAGCAGATGCCGCCAGTTGAAGTGGCGGTATTGCGGCTTCACATGACCGTCTTCGTCATGCACCCGGGCAGGGTCGATACGATGCGATTCCGGATTGGTCGCCATGGCCATGTTGGCATTGTAGTCGGCAAGGGTCGCATAGGAGATGAGGCCACGATCACGGCCGACCTTGTCCATCACGTCGTCGCAGGCATCGATGCAGAGCGCACAGGTGATACAGGCCATCTGCTGGCCGTCGCGAATGTCGATACCCATGGGGCAGACCACCACGCAGGCATTACAGTCGACGCAGTCGCCGGTCTGCACGCCGGCTGCCGCCTGCCGCTTCTTGCCACGGCCTCTGGGCTCGCCGCGCCAGTCATTATAGGTGACGGTGAGGCTTTCCTCGTCCAGCATGGCCGCCTGAATGCGCGGCCAGGGACACATATAGATGCAGATCTGCTCGCGCATGATGCCGCCAAACGTGTAGGTCGTCGCCGTCAGAATGGCGACGGTCATGTAGGCGATCGTCGGCGCTTCACCGTAGAAGAACTGCATGGCGAGCGTTGGCGCATCGGCAAAATAGAAAATCCACGCGCCGCCCGTCGCGACCGCGATCAAGAGCCAGATGGCGTGTTTTGAAACGCGCTTGGTGATCTTGTCGAAGCTCCAGGGAGCATTCTCCAGCCTGATGCGCGCGTTCCTGTCCCCTTCGATTGCACGTTCGATCACGAGAAACAGGTCGGTCCAGACGGTCTGCGGGCATGTGTATCCGCACCATGCGCGTCCTGCTATCGAGGTGACAAGGAAGAGGCCGATCCCCGCCATTACCAGCATACCGGCCACGAAGAAGAATTCCTGCGGCCAGATCTCCACCATGAAGAAGTAGAACCGCCGATTGGCCATATCGATCAGGACGGCCTGGTCCGGTGCATATGGCCCGCGATCCCACCGCAGCCACGGTGTCAGGTAATAGATACCGAGCGTAACCGCCATGATGATCCATTTGAGACGTCGGAAACGGCCATTGGCCCGCTTCGGAAAAATTTTCTTCCGACCCTCGTAGAGCGGCTTGTCGCTCGGAGCGGAATTGACCGCTTCGACGTCGTGCCGTTCGACGTTGCTGCGTGGGCGTATCCAGTTCGGAAGACTCATGATTACTCCTTGCCACATGCATGGCCACTATTGGAGCCGTCATGCGCCGGCGAGTCGATATATGCATTGATCGATATCAATGTTAGGACGGGGCGTCAGGAAAATATGCGGCCGGCAAACATTTGCCAGCATTCCATTTTTCCTGCGCTTTCAGCTTGCTCTTCGACACGCGCAAATTATGGTGAGAATGTGACGGTCTCCCGAGGGGCGGGGGGAAGGGCGGCTAGGACCTCCCGCAGTCACGGGCGGATGAGGCGCCGCTCGCTTCTTCACTTTCTCGAAGGGATCGCAACATGTCGGCGATAATCGACTTTTTGAATAACATCTTCTGGGGATATATCCTCATTTACGGCCTGCTCGGGGTGGGGCTGTATTTCACTTTGCGACTGGGCTTTATCCAGTTTCGCCATTTCCCGGAATTTTTCCGCGTCATCACCGCGACGGGCCAGTCCGACAGTTCGGGCATCACGCCTCTCCAAGCCCTGACGGTCAGCCTTGCCAGCCGCGTTGGAACTGGCAATCTCGCGGGCGTTGCCGTCGCACTTTCCCTTGGCGGCCCCGGTGCGATCTTTTGGATGTGGATGGTCGCTCTGGTCGGAATGGCCACCGCTTACGCCGAATCGACGCTTGCCCAGCTCTACAAGGTTCGCAATGACGATGGCGATTATCGCGGTGGTCCGGCGTTCTACATCTCCCGAGGCCTGAAACAGGGATGGGCGGGCGCCATCTTTTCCGTCGCGCTGATCCTCTCCTTCGGCCTCATTTTCCAGGCCGTGCAGGCCAATTCCATCGCCGATGCAATGGAGGCCGGTCTCGGCATTCCGAAACTCTGGGTCGGGATCGCCGTCGCCGTGCTGGCGGGCATCGTCATCTTTGGCGGTATCCGCTCCATCGCGCGCGTCGCCGAGATTGTCGTGCCGTTCATGGCTGTCGCCTATCTTCTGGTGGCCCTCTTCGTCATTATCATGAACATTGCCGAAGTCCCGTCCGTCTTCATGCTGATCATCAGCAATGCCTTTGGGCTTGAAGAAGCCGCTGGCGGCGTAACAGGCGGGCTGGCGGCCGCCATGCTGAACGGCGTCAAGCGCGGCCTCTTCTCCAACGAGGCAGGCATGGGCTCTGCACCCAACATCGCGGCGGTTGCAACGCCGGTCCCGCATCACCCCTCTTCACAGGGGCTGGTTCAGGGGCTCGGCGTTTTCATCGATACCCTGCTGATCTGCACGGCTACCGCCTTCATGATCCTGCTGTCGGGCGTCTACGAACCCGGCGGCACGACGGGAACGGAGCTGACCCAGATGGCGCTTGCCGACCATATCGGCGTGGCAGGGACCTATTTCGTGGCGATCGCGATCTTCTTCTTCGCCTTCACCTCGATTATCGGTAACTACTCTTATGCCGAGAACGCCTTGACCTTCCTCGGCCTCGCCAATCGCGGCGGGCTGTTCATCATGCGCCTGGCTGCCGTCGGCATGGTGATCTGGGGCTCGGTTCAGGCCGTCTCCACGGTCTTCAACTTCGCGGACGCTTCCATGGGCTTGATGGCGACCATCAACCTGATCGCCATTCTGGCCTTGTCCGGCACCGTCGTGAAGTTGACCAAGGACTACTTCGCACAGCGGTCCAGAGGCATCGAGCCGCTCTTCGACAATGACGATTATCCGGAGTTGCAGGGCAAGATCGACGGTCGCATCTGGACACGTCACGGCCGAAGCGAGGTTTTGGCGAGCGAACGACCGGAGGCTGGCGAGTAACACGCCGGCCAAAAGGCCTATAACTGGCGAAAGAAGGGGCGCCTTGGGCGCCCCTTTTTGTTTGTCAGACAGACGCCTCTTTCAGAGAGCCGGCCTGCCGTTCTTACACTTCCTCGTTTTACCGGAAAGATCGAGGAGGGGCCGCGGTCCGGACCCCGGACCGGCGCCTGCGCTCGAGCCCGCCGGCATGAAGGCATTCGACCCATGTCGTGGTGGTCCCAAGGCAGGTCCAGGTATGTTCTGCGTGTAGCCGCGAGAGCGCGGCGTGCCACCGCTCTGCCTTGGCGTCCATGGAGCTCAGGTTCTCACCGCTCTGCCTCGGCAGCACTGAAAGAAACGCGGAGAGGATGGAAGCACAGCAAAAGTGAGATGGGATGACCCGCGTAAAGATGCCGCCTTGAAAGCGGCTCCAGTGCACGAAAAAGGGGCGCCTTTCGGCGCCCCTTTCTGGGTTTTCGGTCAGGCTACCTCTTTTGAAGAGCGCCTACCTCGCGATTGCGTTCTTATTCGCCGCCGCCGAGCGAGTGGACATAGACAGCAAGCTGCTTGACCGTCACATCGCCCAGACGGTTGCCCCAGGCGGGCATGACGCCCTGCTTCGGTGCGCGAATCTGAGCCATGATCTCTTCCTGGCTGCCGCCGTAGAGCCAGATGGAGTCGTTGAGTGCCGGAGCGCCCAGATCATCCATGCCTTCACCCTGCTCGCCATGGCAGACGGCGCAGTTGTCGGTGAAGATCGTTTCGCCCCGTTCGGCTCCTTCTTCGTCGGATTCCTGCCCGCTGAGTTTGCGCACATACCAGGCGACGTCACGGATATCCTCGTTCTCGAGAATGCCGTCGCCGAAGGCGGGCATGTCCGAGATGCGGGTGTCGTCATCCTGCTCGTAGCGAATGCCGTGCTGCAGCGTGGTGTGGATGGCGTCCAGAGTACCACCCCAGAGCCAGACGTCGTCGTTCAGGTTGGGATAACCTTCGCCGCCTTCGGCACCGGAGCCGTGACACTGCACGCAGTTCACCTTGAATGCGGCCCGACCGGCCGAAATCGCAAACGGACGCAGCTGCTCGTCACCGGCGATCTCTTCGACGGAGCGATCGGCGATGGCTGCAAGGCGATCGGCATTGGCGTCATTCTGCGCTTCCATGGCAACGGAGAGTTGCTCGCGCGACGACCAGCCGAGGACACCCTCGGTTGCGGAATTGACCAGCGGCCATGCCGGATAAAGGATCGTGTAGATGATCGCGAAGACGATCGTCCCATAGAAGGTCCAAAGCCACCAGCGCGGCATTGGCGTGTTCAGTTCCTTGATCCCGTCCCATTCGTGACCGGTGGTTTCGGTGCCGCTGACTTCGTCGATCTCGCGGCCATGATGATCCCTGTTCTCGGTACTCATCGTTCAGTCCTCTCTGAAGGGTATCTGCGCCGCGTCCTGCGCCTTCGACCGGGCACCCGGCAAAAGCACCATAATGACGGCAGTCAGAAAGAAGGCCAGCATGGCGAGCAGGCCCCAGCTATCGGCGAAGTGCCGCAACTCGTTATAGGAGAAGTCCATCAGCCGGCCTCCCCGTTTTCGATTGCGGCCGCCTGCTGCGGGGTCTCCGTGGAGAAGTCGACGAGCGTGCCGAGCATCTGGAGGTAGGCGATAAGGGCGTCCATCTCCGTCAGACGTGTCGGATCGCCATCGAAATCGCCGGTCACGGCCTTGGGGTACCGTTCGGTCAGACCCGACCAGTCGGCATCCGGATCGGCCTGCGCCTTCAGGTCGGCCATGGCGTTCTCGACCATCGCGTCGTCATAGGGAACGCCCACGCGACGATTGGCGACGAGGTGCGCCGCCGGATCCTCAACGACCAGATCCTCGTTACCAAGGAACGAGTAGGAGGGCATGATGCTCTCCGGCACCACATTGCGCGGTTCGTTCAGGTGTTCGACATGCCACGCATTGGAGTAGCGACCGCCCACACGAGCCAGATCCGGGCCGGTACGCTTGGAGCCCCACTGGAAGGGGTGGTCGTACATGCTCTCGGCAGCCAGGCTGTAGTGGCCGTAACGCTCAACCTCGTCACGGAATGGCCGGATCATCTGGCTGTGGCAGACGTAGCAGCCTTCGCGGATGTAGATGTTCCGTCCGGCCAGTTCGAGCGGCGAGTAGGGGCGCACGCCCTCCACTTCCTCGATCGTGTTTTCCAGCCAGAAAAGCGGAGCAATCTCCACGATACCGCCAATGGTCACCACGACCAGCGACAGACCGAGCAGAAGCGAGACGTTTCGTTCGATCTTGCCGTGATTGGCAAGCAGGCCCCGTGCAACAGGGTCGGCCTTCGCTTCCGGCAGCGCTCCGTCGAGCGCCACCTTTTCTTTCTTCGGATGTTTATCGGTCATTTTTCAGATCCTCATCATTCCGCAGCGGTTGTAGCGCCGTCGATGGCACTACGGCCCATCGGCACTTCGTCGCGGAGCCGACCACGAATGGTCTGGTAGAGATTGAAGGCCATGATCAGCGCACCGCTGAGGAACAGCAGGCCGGCGAATGCACGGGCGACATAGTATGGATGAAGTGCCTGAACCGATTCCACGAAGGAGTAGGCCAGGAAGCCGTCAGGCCCCACTTCACGCCACATCAGGCCCTGCATGATACCGGAGACCCACATCACGGCTGCGTAGATGACGATACCGATCGTGGCGAGCCAGAAATGCCAGTTCACGAGGCGGACCGAGTAAAGCCGCGTACGGCCCCACAGCTTCGGCGTCAGGTAGTAGAGAGCACCGAAGGTGACCAGGCCGTTCCAGCCGAGCGCACCGGAGTGGACGTGACCGATGGTCCAGTCGGTGTAGTGCGACAGACCGTTGACGCTCTTGATGGAGAGCATCGGACCTTCGAAGGTCGACATGCCGTAGAACGCCACGCTCATGGCCATCATACGGAGGATCGGATCGGTCCGCAGCTTGTCCCATGCACCCGACAGGGTCATCAGGCCGTTGATCATGCCACCCCAACTCGGCATCCACAGCATCACCGAGAACACCATGCCCAGCGTCTGCGCCCAGTCGGGCAGCGCGGTATAGTGGAGGTGGTGAGGACCTGCCCAGATGTAGAGGAAGATCAGGCTCCAGAAGTGGATGATCGACAGGCGGTAGGAGTAGACGGGACGATTGGCCTGCTTCGGAATGAAGTAATACATCATGCCGAGGAAGCCGGCCGTCAGGAAGAAGCCCACGGCGTTATGGCCGTACCACCACTGCGTCAGTGCGTCTTGAACACCCGAGAAGGCACTGTAGCTCTTGGCACCGAGGAAGCTCACCGGCATCGTCAGGCCGTTGACGACATGAAGCATCGCGACGGTGACAATGAAGGAGAGGTAGAACCAGTTGGCCACGTAGATGTGCGGTTCTTTACGCTTCACCAGCGTACCGACGAAGACGACCAGATAGGCGACCCAGACGATGGTTAGCCACAGATCGACGTACCATTCCGGTTCTGCATATTCCTTGCCCTGCGTGATGCCGAGCAGATAGCCGGTCGCGGCCATGACGATGAAGAGCTGGTAGCCCCAGAACACGAACCAGGGGAGGGCGCCGCCGAAAAGCGAAGCCCGGGTGGTCCGCTGCACCACGTAGAAGCTCGTTGTCAGCAGCGCGGAGCCGCCGAATGCGAAGATCACGGCGGAGGTGTGGAGAGGGCGCATCCGACCGAAATTGAACCAGGGTTCAATATTCAGATCCGGAAAGGCCAGCTGGAGCGCCACGACGACACCGACCAGAAAGCCGATCACTCCCCAGAACGACGTAGCAATCACGCCGTAACGGACGATCGCGTCATTATAGACGGCGTCTGCACCCGTCTTGAGCGGGATCGCCTTCTCCTTGGAAAAGTCGATACGCCGCAACAAAAACCAGGATGCAATGGCAAGAACACCAAAAAGCACCCAGGCGTGTGTTCGCATTCCCTCATCGGCTGCTAGGCCGGCCAAGGCAAGCGCAAGCACTGCCGCCACGCCTACCAGAAAGGCTTCCACCTGATTGCGCATTATGCGCACTCCTTCTTTATGCTTATCCCCACACAGGATTGGCTTTTAACCCACCCTGTCAGAATGGACGGGTATGCCTCTTCTGTCTCAAGGGCCTTGATCTGAATCAAGGAGAAATGGCGGCTATTCATGAAAACTGGCTTAAACATCCAGACGAGGGAGTTGGGCCGTGAGAAAGCCGATTGAGGGGGAGGTGTCGTTTGCCGTTGTGGCCCCGTCTGTCTTGTCGACACCGGATACGTCCAATCTGAATGTTGTCGCCGACAGCATGATGCAGCAGATCCGAATGCTCGAACTGCTTTGCGATAATCTCGAAGCGGTGGCTGACGAACTGGCAGGAGAACCCGATCGCCAGGTCTGTCTCCATATTGCTCGCGCGCTGCCGGCGGCGATTGCCGAGGCGCACCGTTTCGAAGAAAGACATGTCTTTCCGCTTTGGCGTCAGATATCGCAGGAGAGTGATGCCACTCTGTCGCGTCTCTGGTTAGAGCACGTGGCGGATGAATCCTATGCCGACGAACTGGCAGAGGCACTGCGCGACCACATCGCCGGGCGCGGCAGGCTCGACGCCGAAGCCCTTGGCTACATGCTGCGCGGCTTCTTCGAGGGGATGCGCCGTCATCTCGCTTTTGACCGGGAACATGTCGTGCCCATGCTACGGCGCGCTACAAGAGCTGTATGATGAAAAGAGATATCGACAAACTGCTCGCCATTCATGGCGCCACAACGCCACGCTATACGAGCTATCCGACCGCGCCCCATTTCGGTGCCGACGTCGGACCGTCACTGGTTCCGGAGCTGATTTCCGCCTGCGGCCATCACAACCAGACATCCGTCTATCTGCATATTCCGTATTGTGACCGGCTTTGCTGGTTTTGCGGCTGTCACACGAAGCAGACGAAGCGGTACGAACCGGTGCAGGCCTATGTCGAAACGCTCGTTCAGGAGATCGAGGCGTTTGGCGAGCGGGCGGGCTTTCGGCCTGTCATGTCAGCCCTGCATCTTGGGGGAGGCTCGCCCAGCCTGCTCAAGAGCGAGGATATGGCCCGCATCGGCGAGGTTGTTCGCCGCGTCTTCGATGTGCGTGACGATGCCGAAATTGCTTTGGAGATCGACCCGTCCGATGTGACCGACGATACGCTGGACGGTCTGGTGGCGCTTGGCCTGACGCGTGCATCCATCGGCGTGCAGGACTTCGATCCGGATGTGCAGACTGCGATCAACAGGCCGCAGACATATGAAACCACGGCGGCGGTCGCCGATGCCGTTCGTAAACGGACGGGCTGCACACTCAATATCGATGCGCTCTACGGCCTGCCCCGTCAGACCTCGGAGCGCTTGGAACGTACCATCGAGCAGGTGATTTCACTGTCGCCAGATCGTGTCGCGCTCTTCGGTTATGCGCATGTTCCATGGGCGAAAACACACCAGCGGATGATCGCCGATTCCGATCTGCCCGGCCGCCATGAGCGCCTGTCGCAGGCTGCCATGGCAGCCGATCAGCTTCGCGCCGCCGGATATGAGACGATCGGCTTCGATCATTTCGCCAAGCCGGAGGACAGCCTGGCCGTCGCTGCTCGAACCGGACAGCTTCAGCGAAACTTCCAGGGCTACACCGCCGATGCGGCTCCCGTTCTCATCGGCTTCGGTGCTTCCGCCATTTCGCAATATCCGGGCGGCTACATCCAGAACATCGTCCCGACGAACAATTACCGCACGGCCGTTGCCAATGGCGAGCCGACCGCCGCGCGGGGATACGCCCTGACGGAAGATGACAGGATGCGGGCTTTCGCGATCGCCCGGCTTCTCTGCGATTTCCGCCTCGATTTCACGGCATTGGCGGAGCAATTCGGCTCATCGGTCTGGCCGGTGGCCGAGCGGGTCAAGCAGTGCGTTGCCGATGACGGCTTCGCGCTCGCTTCAATAGAAGGATGGGTCCTGACCATACCGGATGATGCCCGCTCTTTCGCGCGGATCGTCGCATCCTGGCTGGATGCTTACAGGACCGAGGGCGAAACTGCGCGTTATTCGCAAGCGGTCTGACCGACTAGAACGAATCCGATGCCGAGGCGCGTCGAAGCGCAGCAATAGAGGGCACGATCACAATTCGCGTGCCCTCAAGCTCGATAATGCCCGATTTTCGCAGCTTGGTGATCTGGCGGCTGACCGTTTCGATTGTCAGCCCCAGAAAATCGGCGATATCCGCTCGCTTCAGGGGCAGTTCGAAGCGCATTGGGGCCGTGTCGAGCGAACGTTCCGGGTCGATATGGGTGGCAATGAGATAGAGGAAGCTGGCGACCTTTTCGGTCGCCGTCTTGCGCCCCAGCGTGAGGATCCATTCGCGCGCCTCGTCCAGTTCCTTCAGCGCCTGCTCGTGGAGCTTGTGCTCCAGTTCCGGTGCTTCGTTCACCAGTTCTTCAAGGGTGCTTTTCGGGAAAGCGCAAACCCGGACCTCAGTGGCCGCTTCGGCGGAAATGTCGCTCGAAGCCCTGAAGGGCCGGCCGAGAAAATCGGGCGCGAACTGCAGTCCCACAATCTGCTGGCGTCCATCGGCCATCAGCCGGGTCAGCTTCACCACGCCGGAGAGAATATTCGAATAATGGCTGATCTCGCCACCGGCCGGCACCATCTCCTCGTCAGGAGAGTAGATGTGTTTATTCGTTGTTTGGGAGAGCTTGGTCAGTTGCGCGGGGGTCAGCGTTCCACAGACGCCGTGATGGCGCGCTTCGCAGGCGACACAGACCTGCGGGATGTTCGAATTGTGGATATCGACTCGTTTGTTGCTCATCGAATGCCCCTATCGCACCCTTGCCTTTAGCGGCTGGCTTGCTTCGTTACGACCAGCGCGGCAGATATAGCCACCATGCAGCCTGCTTCGTCGACCACGAAAAATGTCGCAAATGGGCAATGCGTTGATATAAAAGGAAAATAATCTTCCGTAGATTGCCCCATGGTTCAACTCCTAACATCAGGGACGGTAATCTTGGAAGGTCTCAATCACGATTCATTCTGCAGTGCGGAAAGCGAAACCATGCAAACGGTATATGTGAACGGCGATTACCTGCCAAAAGACGAGGCCAAGATTTCTGTCTTTGATCGGGCGTTTCTCTTCGCGGATGCCGTCTACGAGGTGACATCGGTGATCGGCGGCAAGCTTGTCGATTTTGCCGGCCATATGGCCCGCCTTCATCGCTCTCTTGGAGAGCTCGACATTGAACCGCCCGTGTCCGACGACGAAATGCTCGATATTCATCGCCGGCTCGTGGCCGAGAACGCGATCGAGGAAGGTATGATCTACCTGCAGGTCACGCGCGGCACGGCCGACCGGGACTTTCTCTTCCCCGAAAAGGACGTGCGGCCCAATCTCGTGCTTTTCGCGCAGGCGAAATCGTTGATCGACAATCCGTTTGTCGAGCGTGGCCAGAAGATCGTCTCGATGGAGGACCTTCGCTGGCGCCGTTGCGATATCAAGACCACACAGCTTCTCTATGCCTCTTGGGCGAAAAGTCTCGCTCACGCCGACGGCGCGGACGATGCATGGCTCGTCCGGGACGGCTTCATAACCGAAGGCACATCCAACAATGCCTATATCGTCAAGGAGGACGGGACGATCGTCACCCGTCAGCTCTCGGAGGACGTGCTCTCCGGTATTACCCGGAGCGCGGTTCTGGAATGCGCCCGGCAATTGCAGATGAAAGTGGAGGAGCGCCCCTTCACGGTCGAAGAGGCGAAGGCCGCCGCCGAGGCGTTTTCAACCTCGGCAAGCAGTTTCGTGAATCCCGTCGTCGAAATTGACGGGTCGACCATAGGCAACGGAGCTCCGGGGCCGGTGGCACGCCGGTTGCGCGAGATATATCTGGAAAAAAGCCGCGCAGCGGCGATTTAGAAGGCCGCGCCGGGTGGACCCTCGGCACAATCGCGCCAGTCTTTGTGTCATCCCAATCACTGGATGAGGCAAACGGATGAGTCTTGAATCGATGGCCGATGCTCACATGGCAGGCCCCGTCATGGTGCGCGACCCGGACTGGTGGCGTGGGGCGGTGATCTATCAGATCTATCCGCGCTCATTTCAGGACAGCAATGGAGATGGCATCGGCGATCTGGCCGGAATCACGCAGAGATTGCCCTATGTGGCCTCACTCGGCGTCGATGCAATCTGGATTTCGCCCTTCTTTCCGTCGCCCATGGACGATTTCGGCTATGACATCGCTCACTATACGGATGTCGATCCCATGTTCGGCACCTTGTCGGATTTCGACCGTCTCGTGCAACGGGCCCATGAACTCGGCCTGAAGGTGATTATCGATCAGGTGATTTCGCATTCGTCGGATCGGCACCCTTGGTTCATGGAGAGCCGCTCGGGCCGCGATGGCGCCAAGGCCGACTGGTATGTCTGGGCCGACCCGAAGGAGGATGGCAGCCCGCCCAACAACTGGCTTTCCATTTTTGGCGGCACGGCCTGGGAGTGGGATGCGACCCGCTGCCAGTATTACCTCCATAATTTTCTGACCAGCCAGCCCGACCTGAACTTCCATAATCCGGAAGTGCAGGAGGCGCTTCTCGGCACCGTCCGCTTCTGGCTCGAGAGGGGAGTGGACGGCGTCCGCCTCGACACCATCAATTTCTACTTTCACTCCGCCGGCCTGGAGAACAATCCGGCTCTGCCGCCGGAGGACCGCAACGAAATCACGGCGCCCGGCGTCAATCCGTACAACTATCAGAACCATATCTACGACAAGAGCCGGCCTGAAAATCTGGAGTTTCTGGCCCGCTTCCGCGCCCTGCTGGAAGAATTCGACGACCGTGCGGCCCTTGGTGAGGTCAGCGACGCGCTGCGCGGGCTCGAGATCGTCGGACAATACACATCCGGCACGAATGGAATCCATATGTGCTATTCGTTCGAATTCCTGGCGCCGGGTCCCCTGACGCCGCGTGGTGTTCGCGGGACCGTCGAAGAGGTTCTTGCAGCGGCGCCCGACGGCTGGTCGTGCTGGGCCTTCTCCAACCACGACGTGGCACGCCACGCCTCGCGCTATTGCGACGCGGTCTTCGAGGACCGAGCAGCTTTTCTACGGGTGCTCGCCACGATCCTGCTGACCTTGCGCGGCTCGATCAGCCTTTATCAGGGCGAGGAACTCGGCTTCGACGAGGCGGAAGTGCCCTATGAGGACCTGCAGGATCCCTATGGGATCCGTTTCTGGCCGGCCTTCAAGGGCAGGGACGGCTCGCGGACGCCGATGATATGGTCCCACCATGCTCCGCATGGCGGCTTTTCCTCGTCGAAACCCTGGTTGCCGGTGGCCAACAGTCATCTCGATCTGGCGGTGACACTTCAGGAAGAGGACAGCAATTCTCTTCTTCATTTCTACCGGACCCTGATGGCGTTCCGGCGGACCCATCCGTCCTTGGCGAAAGGCTCGATCACGTTTCACCAGGCCGATGATCAGGTGTTGAGCTACGAGCGTGCGATCGACGAGGAGACGATCCTTGTCGCGGTCAATATGAGCGGGACCGAAGCGACCATGGATCGTCCCGACGGCAATTGGCGACCTCTGTCGCTCAAACCGGACGAAGAGCCGCTGGAGACCGATGGCGAGACCCTGCCACCTTACGGCATCTATATCGCCGAGCGAATCTGACCCGGTCGCGGCCGGTTCGTCTTTTCAGACCATGATCTCTCGGGGGAGGTGGTGCCGCCTGCGTGACTCGAACACGCGACCCCATCATTACGAATGATGTGCTCTACCAACTGAGCTAAGGCGGCTCTCCTGCACGGCGCTTCGCGCGCCTTCGGATGTGCGGCGTGATAGCCGCATGTCTTTTGAGTTTCAAGCGCCAAATTGCATTTGCCCAGACTCGGCAACACAGCATGACAATGCCGGGCCGTATACAACCAAAAGAGGTATTTATAAAGAATACAACTTAAATACGATTTATTAAGCCGGTCACTTTACCCTTTCCTCCAAGTGCAATGCGCGAAGGGGACTAGCTGGTGCGATGGACAAGCCGGTATCGGCCAAAGAAATCTGAACGACAGGTGATCGAGCCGTCGTGCAACGGCGCGTTGGCTCTTGAGCCAAGAATCCTGCTCGACGCTGCTGCCGTCGAAACCGCGGAAGCGGTACAGCAATCGGTGTCGGCGGATACGGTCGCCAGCCAGAGCGACGATCAGGCGCTTCTTGCATCGCTGAACGCGTCGGTTCTTACCGCGTCGCCGAGTCAGCCGGAGCTGACCGCCGACGCAGATGGTAGCAGCACGGATCAAAATGGCGCGTATCTCACCCGCTATACGGAAAATGGCGAGCCGGTCTCGGTTGTCGACAGCGATGTCGCGATTACCGGCGACGAGAAGATCGCGCACATAATCGTGACGCTGGCCAATGCCTTTCCCACGGATGTGCTGGAGGTTTCGATACCTGACGAATTGGGCGTCGGCGCCTACCAGACGACCACCGGGGGGACGATCTCCCTCTTCCTGTCGGGCGATGCCTCGGCGGATCAATGGGAAGAGGCGCTTCAGCACATCCGCTTCAGAGCGGGCACGGAAAATCCGGATGCAACACCGCGCATCGTCACCATCGACATGCAGGATGAGAGCGGCGCCTATGCCGAGACGGTCACCACGATCATTGATGTCATCCCCGTCGAGGATAAACCGGTGGTCGACCTTGATCCTCTCGACCGGACGCGGATCGGCATCGATCATTTTACCACCTATGTCGAGAACGGCGACAGCGTCTCTATCGGGCATGATGCGGACGGCGTTAGCGTGGTGGATGTCGATGATGAGACCATTGCCAGTCTCCGCGTCACCATAGCCAATGCCGCCGAGGGGGATGCCCTCATCTACCCGAGTGGCCTGCCGGCCGCGCTGACACTCGATCCCGTTTCGACCGATACCACGATCGTGCTGACCGGTCTTGCCTCCAGATCGGTCTATCAGGATGCCATCGAGGCCATCCGGTTTCTCAATTCGAGCGAGAACCCGGACACGACACTTCGTGAAATACGGGTCCAGGTCAATGATGGACAGGCCGACTCTCCGGTCGCCAAGACCTATGTGGCGGTCGAAGCACGCAATGACCCGCCCGTTCTGGTCGGTCGGGCCGAAGATCAAACGGCGGTCGATGCGCAGGCAATGGGAACGATCACCGTTACACCTGTCTTCTTCGATGCCGATGGAGAAGCGTTGACTTATTCGCTGGGGCCCGGCGCGCCATCCTGGCTCGGCATAGATCCATCGACGGGAACAGTGGCCAATATCGCGCCGCTCCCGGTGGATGCCAGCCAGCACACCAACCATGCCGGCAACCCGGCCGGAACCTATTCCGTCACGGTCATTGCGACCGATGGCGCAGGTGAGAGTGCAGCCGACACGTTCGACATCGTCGTGAGCAACCCAGAGCCCACGGCCGAGAATGATCGCTTCACCATCGACGAGGATGTTCCTGAACTGCTGGGTAATGTCATGGCTGATAATGGTGAGGGGAGGGATTTGGACCCTGATGGCGATCCTATTGCGGTCATCGCCGTTGGCGGCGAAGAAGACAATGTCGGAGCGCCCCTCGCCGGTAGCAATGGAGGCCTCTTCGTGATCCGGTCGGACGGAGGTTTCACCTTCTCGGAGAATGGGGACTTTCAGTCTCTCGCCGAAGGCGAAAGCGTTACGAGCTGGGTCAGCTACCGTATAAGGGACGCGGATGGTGCGAGTAGCGCGGCTCTCGTCGAGGTGACCGTCACCGGCCGGAATGATGGGCCGACTTCAACGGCTGATATCGTCGACAGGGTCGGATGGGATGGCGAAACCGTTCCGCCGATCGATCTGTCATCATTCTTCACCGATATCGACCATAATGACAGTCTGACATTTTCAGCCGCCGGGTTGCCGGAGGGTCTTTCGTTCGATCCATCAAGCGGTGTCCTATCAGGCGTTCTGGCGGCGGATGCCTCTCAGAAGGGCAATGCGGGTCTGTCGACCGATGGGCTCTATAGCGTGGAGATCACGGCACACGATGCAGCTGGCGCCGCAGTCAGTCAGACCTTTCTCTATCGTGTAGGCAATCCCGATCCGGTCGCGACCGATGATATGATGACGGTCACCGATCAGGGGCAAGGTTCGATCAACCTGATCCACGATGATACGGGCAGGGGGGGCGATACCGATCCGGATGGGGATGCGCCTCTTACAGTGATCGCCATCGACGGCGATCATGGACGGGTCGGGCAAAGTTTTGCCGGCTCCAATGGTGGTGTTTTCACGGTTCAGTCCGACGGAACGCTGACTTTCGATACCAATGGCGAGTTCATCGCCTTGCCGAAGGGCCGGAGCGCGACCACTGCACTGACCTATACGTTGAGCGACGGGCAGGGCGGTGAAAGCACGGCGACGGTCACGATTGTCGTGATCGGTGAAAACCAGCCGCCGCAGCCAATTGATCCTGACGGCAAAACGCCCTCCGATCCGGCGGCCTATATTCCCGTACAGTCATCGCTCGACGGCGAGACCATCACGCCTCTCGATCTCACGCCATTTGCGACTGATCCGGATCGCGGAGATACGCTGACCTTCACGATCGACGAGACCGCTCTTCCAAGCGGACTGCATTTCGACGGAACGATAATCACGGGAACGCTGAGCGCCGACGCAAGCCAGCTCGGCACGGATCCGGGAAGCCCAGGTATCTACAAGATCCCTCTTACGGTCACAGACAGCCACGGCGCGTCATTTTCGACATGGATTACCTATGACGTGCGCAACGTCCCCCCGATCGCGCTCGACAACGCGTCCTCAGGCGATTTCGGCGATATTCAGACGGGCAACGTCATTCGCGATGCGGATGGTCCCGATCATGATGGCGCGCCGGATAATGATCCAGTCTTTGTGACCCGCCTGTTGCCTGTCGATCCGAAAACCGGCGCGGTTCTGAACAATCCTGCGTCCGGTCAACCCTTTCAAGCGGTGGATTTGCCTGCCCGGGGAGCGGCCTTTCTGAGCCTCCCCTACGGACAGTTGCAGATGACATCCGATGGGGCCTGGTCCTTCGCGCCCGGCGACCTGGCGGCGGCCATTCCCTCCGGAGAGGCGGTTATCATCGCCTTTCAGTATCAGTTGTCCGACGGCCAGGGCGGCTTCGATGAAGCGGTTCTGCGTCTCGTAATAGAAGGCGAAAAGGAGGATGGAATCGCGAAGCCGCCTGAGGACCCGGACGAGCCAGAGGACGAGGCCGAAAGGCTGCTCGGCCTGTCTGGCATCAGAACACTTGGCATTCTCGACGTTGTCGATGGCAATCGCGTGTTCAGCGAGGCGCTGCTGCAGCGTCAGGCGGAACTGGTAGCCGAGGGCGATGCCCTTTATCGGGGCGCCCAGATTGAGCTTGCTACCAGTGATGGAGACGGAAAAATCACCGTCCGCTCGGTGGTCTGGAAGGACCGCGTCTATGTGGAACTACTTGGCCCGGTCGATACGTGGAGCGTCAGCGATGCCTCCGGCGGCGACGCGCCCGAATGGATTCGCCAGTCCGACGCCAATTTCATCGAAATAGCGGCTGGCCGGCCGAATGGCGTAAACGAGGTCGTTATCGGCGCTACCCTGCGTGACGGCCGGATGCTCAATCTGCCGCTGAAGATCGATCAGACATCCGGCGTCATGACGGCGGGACGTTTATCCGAGACGCCCCTGATCGACCGGCCCGTCGGAGATCAGCTGGATCATATGAGGGAAAGCGGCGCGATCGAGGAAAGCCGGCTTCTGAAAGCACTGTCGGACTGACCATCAAACCCTTTCTGGGCAGCATTTAGTGCGTCCAGTTATGCAATCTGGAGTTGTGTATCATGCGTATTTCCCGCTATAGCCCATTGAACCGCGCGAAGGGCGGACTTTCGGCTGCTGCCCTCACAATTGCGCTGGCCGGCTGTTCTGTCACAACCGAGCCGCTATCCTTCCTGCAGATCGAACAGGCTGCCAACCAAAGTCTCGCGGCGCTCGACCTCGAGCAGGAACCTGTGACGGGGCCAATCGGCCTCTACGAGGCAATGGCGCGTGCGCTCAAATACAATCTCGACCATCGGGTCGAGATGATGCGCATTGCATTGGCCCAGAAGGAACTGGCTTCCGCCACCACGGATATGTTGCCAAAGCTTTTGGCAAGTGCGGGTTACGATACGCGCAGCAATGAGGGAGCGTCGTACTCGCGATCGATCTTTAGCGATACGCTTGCCGCCGAACCAACGACAAGCACCGAAAAATCCAACATCTCGGCCGATCTGAAATTCAGCTACAATATCCTCGACTTCGGTCTTTCCTACATTCGCGCAAAGCAAGCGGCTGACAAGGCGTTGATTGCGGAAGAGTTGCGCCGGCGAGTGATGGTGCGGATCATCGAGGAAGTCCGTACCGCCTATTGGAAGACACTCTCAGCCGATCAGCTGCTGGACGGGTTTAGCAAGCTGGAAAAGAGGGTCGAGCAGACGCTGTCCGATAATCGTCGCCTTCGAGAGAGTGGCCAGACATCGCCACTCGCCACACTGACCTATGAACGAGAACTCGTCGATATACGACGGGAGATCGGCGTACTGGAGCGCCAGCTCAAGACAGCCAAATACGAGCTGGCCGGCCTGATGGGAATGAAGCCGGGAACCGCTTTCAGCATCAGGCAGCCTGCTCGCACCATCGTCGACCTCGATACGCAACTCGTGGCGATGGATGAACTTGTGCGTATTGCAATGACCAACAGGTCCGAATTCCGCGAGATTCTCTATCGTGAACGGATCAACGAGGCTGAAGGGGATGCCGTTCTGCTTGAGGCGCTTCCGACAGCGTCGCTGACAGCCGGGTTCGCCTATGACAGCAACGATCTGCTCTATAATTCCAACTGGGCGTTGCTCAGCACGAGGATCGGCTGGAATGCCATGAAGGTCTTTCACTATCCGGCGCGCCGCAAGGCCGTCGAAGCGGACGAGGCGCTTCTTGAGGCGCAGGAGAAGGCCCTGACCATGGCGATCGTGACCCAGGTCTATGTTGCCCGTGCGCGCTACGCCCATTTGCGGCGGGAAACGATGGATACGGCGGAATTTCTGGATATTCAGCAGCGCATCCTTCGCCAGACACAGGCAGGCATCGCCGCTTCCACGGAATCGCAGCAAACGCTGATCCGTGAGGAGATGAACACTCTGGTCGCTTCCAGCCGGTTCGATACAGCATATGCCGATCTGCAGACCGCTTTCGCCAATGTCTATGCGGCTCTTGGCCTCGATCCGTGGCGCGAAGCCGTCTCTCTGGATGCCAGCGTCGATGAAATAGCGGCTGCTCTCCGTCTTGCCTGGCGCGAAAGAGGCGATCTGGACGGCTAAACCCCTTGGATGAAGGCCGTTTCGGGCGGCCTCGGGCTTGTCTATCTTGTCTCCACCAGCGAATATTACAAAGACGCTTATGGTTGGAGGACGGTTTGGACGCGATAGGCAAGGCGATACGATCGGCCCTCGCTAAGGGCAACGCGGCTGACGCAGCCCATCGTGAGCGGGTCTATCAATCCGCACAGCACGCCCTTGAGAGCGCAATGGACAAGGAGGGCGTCAGCGATCCGGCCGCGCGCGAATTGCGTCGCCAACGATTGCTCAATTCCATCAGTGAGATCGAAAAGGATTACCTGCCTGCGGCCAACCCCGCGCATGAAACGGCAGGGGCTGAGCCCTTTCCCCATGCCGAGCGGGTGATCGACCGAGAAGCCTCCAGAGAACGCGTCGCGACCCGTCCGCGCACCGCGTCCCTGAAAGGCGACAAACAGGAGCCCCGGCTGGATCATGCATCGCAGCCGCATGACCCCGAAGGCGCGGGCCGGCGCGAGCCTTCCTTCGAAGAGCCTGCCGAACTGGCCGAACCGGCCGGGCCCGATGCCGACTTCTACCCGGATAGAATGAGCCCGGAGCCTGACAGCCGGGCCGCATCGCGTGACGAACCCGACCGACGCTTTCGCCGCCGGAGCAAACGCGGACGCGAAAAGGACGGCCGACCGAAACGGCGCCCCTATGCCTGGATGATGCTCATCCTCACCCTTCTCGTCTTCGCATTGCTGGGCGTCGGCTTCTGGGCGCTCTCCAATGCCGACTACGAATTCGTGCTGGAGCGGTTTCTTCAGGAAACGGATCCGGGCGAGGATTACACGCCGGAAGCGCGTCTGGGCGCGGGCACCGATGATCGCACGCAATTTACCCTCTACGATCCTGCTGCCGATGGTGAGCCAGCGATTGAAGGCGATCTTTCCGCCGAGATCGAGAACACCGGCCAGCTTCGGCTTCTTCATGTGGAAGGCGGCGGTGAGGCGGCGGCCATCGTCATCGAAATTCCGCAGCAGCAATTGTCGGAGCTTTCAGGCCAGCCTTACACTGTCGCCATGCGCGCCCGCTCGGAAGCCGAAGGCGGAGCGACGCTTCTGGTGTCGTGCGATTTCGCAAGTCTCGGCGATTGCGGCAGCCGGCGTTATGAGGCGGAAGCGACGGCAGGCGATCTTCTCTTCGCGGGCACGATGGAGGGCGGCGCGCCCGGTGCCGATGGAGCGATACGCATCGCCTTGCCCAATGAGAGCAGCGAGGTTGATATCTTTAGCGTGACAATCCTGCTCGGCGATGACTAACCGTGATCTCGGACCGGCCTGACGCGCGACGCCTTGCCGCGGTTCTCGTCAAGTAGCTGTTTCAGATTGTCCAATGTGTCGGCTTCGGCGCTCGGCTTGTCCCAGCGCAGCCGCGACACGCGAGGGAAACGCATGGCGACGCCGCTCTTGTGGCGGCTCGATGATTGCAGCCCCTCAAAGGCGATTTCGAGAACCAGACCGCTTTCCGGCGTCGCCTTGACGGATCGTACAGGACCGAACCGGTCGACCGTATGGTCGCGCACATATTTGTCGATCAGCTTCAACTCCGCATCGGTGAAGCCGAAATAGGCCTTTCCGACCGGTACAAGAATCTGCCTGTCCTCTTCATCCAGCGTCCAGACGCCGAAGGTGTAGTCCGAGTAGAAGCTGGACCGCTTTCCATGGCCGCGCTGGGCGTACATTAACACGGCATCGATGGTGAAGGGATCGCGCTTCCATTTGAACCATTCGCCCTTGGGACGGCCCGGGACATAGGCGCTTTCGTGCCGCTTTATCATCACGCCTTCGATGATTGGGTGCGGCGGGTCGCAGCGTAGATCGTTCAGTTCGCACCAATCGGCAAAGGCGATATGTTCGGAGAGGTCGAACCGCGCCGGGTCGAGTGTCGCGATGAAATTCTTGAGCCTTTTGCGGCGTGCCGAAAAGGGTAGGGCGCGCAAATCGTCTTCTCCCTCCGAGAGAAGATCATAGGCCCGCACGAAGACGGGATGACTCTTCATCAGCTTGGCCGAAACAGTCTTCCGGTTGAGCCGTTGCTGAAGATCGGAGAACGTTCCGACAGCGCCGTCTTCCGGATGACCGACCAGCAGTTCGCCATCGATTGACCCTTCGAAGTTCATGGCTTCGAGAAGATCGGGAAAACTATGGCCGATATCGTCGCCCGTCCGCGAATAGACGCGCCGCCTTTCGCCCTCCGCAACGAGCTGAACGCGAATACCGTCCCATTTCCACTCGGCGGCATAGGTTTCCGGCACGATGCGGTCGTAGTCCGCCTCTTCCAGCGCGGTGGCCAGCATGACCGGGCGAAATAGCGCCAGCGCACCATGTTCCGGCTTCTCGGCCTTGTCTTCAAGCCAGGCGAACATGTCCTCGTAAGGCAATTTTAGTCCGTGCCAGAGCTCTTCGATCTCGGTGACATCCTTGCCGCCGAACTCCGCGAGCGCTTGCTTGGCGAGCCGTGCTGAAACGCCGATGCGCATTCCTCCCGTAAAGAGCTTGATCGCGGCATAGCGACCGGACGAATCCAAGCGGTCGAGGAGATCGGTCAGAACAGCGGGTCCGTCCGAACGGGACGTTTCCAAAAAGGTCTCAACCACTTCGCCGAGGGACGGATCGCGATTGGCGCGAACCGGCTCTTCCGGCTCCGGCCAGACAAGGCTGACCGTCTCGGCCAGATCGCCGACATAGTCATAGGAATAACCGAACAGGATCTCGTCCATCCGTTCGGTGATCAGCGCGCGCAGAATACCGGGTTTGATACCCGCAATATCGAGATCGCGGGTGATCGCCGCCAGAGCATAGCCACGATCCGGGTCCGGCGTACGGCCGAAATAATCGACAAGCAGCCTGATCTTGCCGTTCCGTGAGGGCGTGAGGACAAGGCGGTCGAGAAGTTCGGCAAAGGCTCTCATCGCCACCCATGCCCGTGCAGACGCCTTCGAGGGAAGAAGGCGCAGGAAAGAACTGGAGTGTGGGGCGTACTCAGCATGTCACCCCTAGCGGTCCGGTACTTCGACGAGCTGGAAGAATGTTTCATCCTCTTCTGCGTGACTTCGTTCCGCGCCGGTCACGAGAAGAAGCGACCTGTCACTTATCACGGCCCGCCCGGCTATATTGCCGTATCCCTCGTCGAACATGTTGACGGGATTGTCCGCATCGTAGGCCTGCTCGAAATGGCTCGGAAGAAATGAGCGTCCGGCGTAGGCCACGCCCCCGTCCTCCATCGGGATCAGGCGAATGTTGAAGCGGTCGCCCGTTACATTGCGGATGATGGTCTCGCCGCTTTTGCCATATTCAATGGCGCAGCGGTCACTGGCGACCCTCTGCTTGGCCGTGGAGCCGGCGCCATACCACCAGACGGTACAGCGCCGCTGACCGAGAACCAGAAAGTTCGAGAAGGACGGCTGTTCGTTTCCTGCCAACCGGCCCATGAGGGCGCGCTCCAGATTGCCTGGCTGGAAGCCTTGTGTGACGAGCTCGGCGAGCGTCCGACGCACGGCAAAGGGTGTGTCGTTAATGACCTCTCGGTCAGTCTCCGCAAGTTCATCGATCGACCCCGGAGCGATCTGCTGCGCGACGGAAGGCGATATAGACAGGAGGAGAATGAAGAGCGCCAGAAGCCGCGCCGGATAACGCGTTTTCCTGCTCGTTGCCCTCTGTCGGCATCGTTGCGGATCAGTTGCCGCTATAGTCATTCGCTTTCGTCCTCATAGCCCACGAGATGGAGCGGTCGGGCCTTGACGCCCTGTAATTCGCACCAGCGAACGAGAGCTTCCTCGCGGCCATGCGTGACCCAGACCTCCGAGCAGCCGGTTTCCTGGATGGTTTCGCAGAGTTCGTCCCAATCGGAATGATCCGAGAGGATCAGCGGAAGCTCGACGCCGCGCTGGCGGGCCCGCTGGCGTATGCGCATCCAACCCGAAGCGAAACATGCAACCGGATCGGGAAAGCGCCGCGCCCAACGGTCAGCAAAGGCGGAGGGCGGCCCGACGATGACAGCGCCCGCGAACTGATCTTTCTGCTTTCTGTCGATCGTGGCAGGCCGCAACTCCCCCAGATCGACGCCTTGGCTAACGTAATAATCGCAAAGCTTCTGCATCGCTCCGTGAATATAGATCGGCGCGTCATGGCCTGCATCACGCAACATGCGGATGACCCGCTGCGCCTTGCCCAGCGCATACGCTCCGACGACATGGGCGCGGTCTGGAAACTGGCGGACACTCTCGATCAGCTTGTCGATCTCTTCGGCCGTATCAGGATGCCGGAAAACGGGCAGGGCGAAAGTAGCCTCGGTGATGAAGACGTCGCACGGGACCACCTCGAAAGGCAGGCAGGTGGGATCGTGTCGGCGTTTGTAGTCCCCGGATGCGACGATGCGCGTGCCGTCTCTCTCCACCACGATCTGGCACGAGCCGAGCACATGGCCGGCCGGCCGGAACGTGACTTTCACGCCGTTCAGGTCGAGGGTCTGGCCAAGCTCTGCAATCTGTCGTTCATGGCAGAAATCCTCGCCATACCGGATCGCCATGATATCTAGCGTCTGTCCGCTGGCCAGAACCTTGGTGTGGCCGGGCCGCGCATGGTCGGCATGGCCATGGGTGATCAATGCACGCTCCACCGGACGCACCGGATCGATAAAGAAATCGCCGGGCGGGCAGTACAGTCCTTCGGGACGAGTGTGCAGAAGATCGGACGTGCGCATGCTTGCAATATGGGAATACGAAACATTTCAACAATCGGCTGGCGCAATGCTGCACTGCATCATAAGCTGGATGCGAGCGACGGAGCGGCCGAATGAAGACACGATTGGGCGACTGGAATGCCACCGCCACCCACCACACCCCGGCAGAAGATGCCCAAGGCATCTTCACTGGAACGGTGCTTGCTGCGGTCGGGGTTTCGATTCTTGCCCATCTGGGATTTCTAACGGGATCGACCGCAGGCCTCGCCCTGATCATCGCCTATGCGCTGGACTGGAATGTCGGCCCGGTCTTTTTTCTCCTCAATCTCCCCTTCTATCTCCTGGCGGTCCTTCGCCTGGGCTGGGCCTTCACGATCAAGACCTTTATCGGCGTCGGCCTTCTTTCCCTCCTGACATGGTTGCAGCCGCGGCTGTTCCAGTTCGGCGAAATCGAACCGCTCACCGGCGCCATTGTCGCCGGTTTGATGATCGGTTTCGGTTTGCTCGCAATGTTTCGCCATCGCTCCAGTCTAGGCGGTGCGGGCATTCTGGCGCTCTATCTGCAGGATCGCTTTGGCTGGCGCGCAGGGCTGACGCAACTGGTCATCGATCTTCTGGTCCTGGCGCTGGCCTTCACGGTCGTTTCTCCAAGGGCGGTTTTCTATTCGATCGTGGGAGCGGTGGTGCTGAACCTCTTTCTGGCGATCAACCATCGCAACGATCGCTACGTCGCGCGGTAATCCGGTCTCTGCCATTCAATAGCCGACGACGAGGCGGCTCCGCGACCCAAGTGTCGTGCGTGCCATCAGGGCGATCGTCGTACAGCAGGCTACGGTCACGCCCGTTACCCAGATCAGGTCGATCCATGGCATCCCTGTCGGCTGCGTGAGACCGAACTTGTGCAGGTAGATGATCGCGACCGGATGCAGCATGAAGGTCGCAAAGCTTGTCTCCGCCACCCAATGGGCTGGCCTCCACCCATGATCGGGCAGCCGTTCCATCACGCCCAAAATAGCCAGCGTCATGAGCACCTTGCTGATCAGCATCAGATCCGGACCGGCGAAGGTGAACAGCGCCTTGTGGGCGTTGCCGGACTGGCCGGCCAAGGTCTGAACACCGGTCGCGGTCAGTGCGAGGACGATGAACAGCGTTTCGCGGCCTCGGACGAGTGCGAGAAAATGGGGGCGATAGCGGGACGCCACCATGCCAAGAAGGTAAATCGGCGTGAAATAGATGACCGCATGAACCGGGTTGTCATTGTCGAGCGGGCGGTGGGCAAACAGGGCCACCAGCATAAGGACGCCGACAATGGTGAATTGGACCCGCCCTGAGACATTGGCGAAGCGGGCATGGAGGGGCGCCATCAGGAAGAGGAGAAGGATGAACGGCACGAACCACTGCGCCACCAGAAAGGTGCCGTACACATAGAGGCCCAATGCGTCGGTGAAGGGATGAAAGCCCACGGGCCAGAGTGCGCCAGCCAAGGCTTCTTCAGCGAAATGCGCGTTTCGGGAAACGAAGTACGGGATGACCGCCGCGGCAAGCAGCGTATAGGGCACAAGCACATTCTGCACCTTGCTTCGCAGGAAGCGACCATAGTCGAACCGGCGCAGGAAGACGTGGTGGAACATGTAGCCGGAGATGAAAACGAATGGCGTCGTCCAGCCCGTCACGAAATTCGCCAGAAAGGCGTTCTGTGGTGCGGCGGGGTCGAGCCCAACTTCCTGATAAGTGTGGCCGGCCACCACAAAAAGGATCGCCAAGGCCCGGAAATCAGCGATGGAGCGAAGATACATGCGGAAGACCTTTCGTCGACTTCGACCCGCTCCAACTCTATCGGTTTTCTGATCCTTCTCATGGGCGCGTGCGTATCCTGCCGCGTTCCGTCGCATAGCTTCGCCACTCGAAAGGATAGGTCATCATCCGGCGGCCCTTCGCAATCGGAGAGAGCTCTGCATGCGGTCGCCATTGCGCAAAACACGCCCGGCGCTTTCCGCCGCAGCATCTCATGCCTATTTTCGGGGCGTGGATCAGACATCGCCATCCATAAGCGCCGCCCGAAGCGCATCCTATCTACCTGAACCGTTCCTGCGCTGGTTTGCAGGGCGGGGGTGGTCGCCCCGCGCGCATCAGCTGGATCTGCTGACCAAAGCGCAGTCGGGGAAATCGAGCCTCCTGATCGCGCCGACCGGAGCAGGCAAAACGCTGGCCGGCTTCCTGCCCTCCCTGGTCGACCTGCATGAGCGCGGCAAGCCGGAGCCGGGTTCGGCGGAGACACTGAAGGGCATTCACACGCTTTACATTTCGCCGCTCAAGGCACTGGCGACGGACATTGAGCGCAACCTCAAGACGCCTGTCGAAGGAATCGGCCTTTCCGTCGATATTCAGACGCGCACGGGCGACACGCCGGCCTCGAAGCGAACGCGTCAGAAGAGCCAGCCGCCCGATATTCTGCTCACCACGCCCGAGCAGCTTGCGCTCATGCTGAGCCATGCCGACAGCGAGCGTTTTTTCGGCGATCTGCGCTACGTGGTGCTGGACGAACTGCACTCGCTTGTGACCAGCAAGCGCGGGCATCTGCTTGCGCTCGGGCTTGCGAGGCTGAGGCGGATCAACCCCGGTCTGCAGTCCATCGGCCTGTCGGCGACCGTCGCCTGGCCCGACGATCTGCGCCAATGGCTTGTCGGACAGGATGGCAGCGATCCGGCACCGATGAGCGAAATCATCGATGTGGAGGGCGGCGCAAAGCCGAACATCCATATCCTGCAATCGGACGATCGCGTCCCCTGGGCCGGGCATTCGGCGAAATACGCCATTCCGGAGGTGATGGAGGCTATAAAGCGCCACCGGACGACGATCCTTTTCGTCAATACGCGCAGTCAGGCGGAATCGCTGTTTTCGGAACTCTGGAAGCATAATGACGACAGCCTGCCGATCGCTCTCCATCACGGCAGTCTCGATGTCGGTCAGCGCCGGCGGGTCGAAGCGGCCATGCAGGCCGGAAGCCTCAAGGCTATCGTCGCCACCTCCACGCTCGATCTCGGCCTCGACTGGGGCGATGTCGATCTTGTCGTTCATATCGGGGCGCCGAAAGGTGCGAGCCGGCTGGCGCAGCGCATCGGGCGCTCGAACCACCGCATGGATGAGCCGTCCGAGGCGATACTGGTGCCGGCCAATCGTTTCGAGGTGATGGAGTGCGAAGCGGCGCTCGAAGCCAATTATCTGGGCCATCAGGATACGCCTCCGCTGACCGACGGCGCGCTCGACGTCCTTTGTCAGCACATTCTCGGCATGGCCTGCGCCGAGCCATTCGACGCGGCTGCCCTCTATGAAGAGATCGTCTCCGCCGCCCCGTACGAAACGCTTGCCTGGGAAACGTTCGAGCAGGCCGTCGATTTCGTCGCGACCGGAGGCTATGCGCTGCGCGCCTATGATCGCTATGCCAAGATCCGGCGGACGGAGGAGGGTCTGTGGCGTGTCGCCAATCCGCGCACCGCGCAACAATACCGCATGAATATCGGAACCATCGTCGAGGCTCCCCTGCTGACGATCCGTCTCGTCCGAGCAAGGAAGCGCGGGCCGATGCGCGGCGGTCTGGTGCTTGGCAAGATCGAGGAGGCTTTTCTGGAGAGCCTCACCAGTGGCGACACCTTTATCTTCGCCGGACGAACGGTCCGCTTCGAAGGGATTATCGAGCAGGAGTGCCTTGTTACCGATGCGGAGGGCGAAGATGCTCGCATCCCGGCCTATGGCGGCAGCAAATTCCCCCTGACCACCTACCTTGCCGAAGTGGTGCGCGCGATGCTCGCCGATCCGCAGCGCTGGTCGGCATTGCCCGATCAGGTGGCGGACTGGCTGCGGCTGCAGGAAGAGAAAAGCGTCATCCCACCGCCGGACCGCTTGCTGATCGAAACCTTTCCGCGCGGCAACCGCCATTATCTCGTTGCCTATGCCTTTGAGGGAAGGCTTGCCCATCAAACGCTCGGCATGCTGCTGACACGCCGGATGGAGCGCGCCGGCGCAAGGCCGCTTGGTTTCGTGGCGACGGATTACACGCTCTGCATCTGGGCGCATGGCGACCTGACGGCCATGATTGCCGACGGCTCCCTCGATCTGGATGCCCTGTTTGATCAGGACATGCTGGGCGATGATCTGGAAGCATGGCTCGATGAGAGCTTCATGCTGAAACGCACCTTCCGGAACTGCGCCCTGATCGCCGGGCTGATCGAAAAGCGCCATCCCGGCCAAGAGAAGAGCGGCCGGCAGGTCACCGTTTCCACCGACCTGATCTACGATGTTCTGCGGACACATGAGCCGGATCACATCGTGCTGAAAGCGACACGGCAGGATGCGGCGTCGGGCCTTCTCGATGTTCGGCGCGTATCAGAAATGCTCTCCCGCATTGCGGGTCGAATCATGCATAAGCCTCTGGAGCATATTTCGCCGCTGGCCGTGCCCATCATGATGGAAATCGGTCGCGAGCGGGTGGTCGGCGGTACGGACATCCTTCTTTCCGAACTCGCCGAAGAGCTTGAGATGGAGGCATTCGGCATTGGGCAGGCCCCTGAGGAAAGAAGACCTTGAGATGACGGGCGTCGCGCCACACCGGCTCGCCGGCCATCTCGTCCTGCTCGATCCCTCAGGTGTGATGATGCTGCCGGAGGCCGATACGCTCGTGGTTGCCGATCTGCATCTGGAAAAAGGGTCCAGCTTCGCCCGCCGTGGCATGATGCTGCCGCCCTACGATACCGGCGAGACGCTGTGCCGGCTGAAGCTCGTCATCGACTACTGGCGGCCGGCGCGTGTCGTGGCGCTTGGCGACAGCTTTCACGACGATGGCGGGGCGGCGCGCATGAACGAGGTGGACCGAACTGCCTTGCATGGCATCATGGAAGGCCGAGACTGGATCTGGATCGCCGGCAATCACGATCCGGCACCTCCTGAGGGCCTGCCGGGGCGGACCATGGCAACGCTGGAAGCAGGCAATCTTCGGTTCCGCCACGAACCGCAGGCGGGGTCGGCGGACGGCGAGGTGGCCGGCCATCTGCATCCCGGCGCAAGGATCGTGCAGAGAGGCCGAGCGGTGCGTGCACCGTGTTTTGCATCAGATGGAAACCGCATGATCCTGCCGGCCTTCGGCGCTTATGCCGGCTGCCTCAATGTACGGCACAGGGCCTATGCCGGCCTGTTTGACTGGGCAGAGCTTCGCGCGTTCATGCTGGGCGAGAGCCGTGTCTATTGTGTACGCGGCCACCACCTTGTCGGCGACTGAGGTCGAACGGCGGGAATTTCGCATTCCCGCCGTGATGGTTCAGAAGCGGACGGAAAGCTGCGCCTTGCCGCCATATCCGACATAGTCGCCCGTGCCGATGCCCGACAGCTGGCCTTCCAGCGTGAAGGCGGCGCTGTCGGTGAACTCCACTGTCGCGCCCGCGTCGAAGCTCGCGGAGAACTGATCGCCGAAGTCCGGAAGTCCGCTTGCCGCCGCGACATCCTGATCGGAGAAGTCGTAGCCGCCCTCCGCGCCGACAAACGCGACGAGCGGACGGGACCCGAACATATCGAGGCTGCGATAGAGGCGCGTGCCGAAAGCGACCCGCCCGGAATGCACGGAGTTGTCATCGACGTCGACACCGTCACTGTCGGTGTATCCGTCCTGCTCTTCGACAGCATAAATCGCCGATAGCCGCGGCACGATATTGAAGCCGCCATAGGCGATGCTGTACTTCGCGTCGGCGGCGACGAACCCGCCATCGCCGTCGAACTCACCTGTGGTGCCGCCGGTCTGCAGATCATATTCGGTGTGGGTGTAACCGCCCGTCAGCGAGAGGGTCAGCGCGTCCGTCGCGGCGAAGCCGGCATAGCCGCCGACCGTGTAGGCGTCGGCATCGAAGCCGCCGCCAATGCCGCGCGTCACCGTGTCGAAGTCGGATGCGCCGTAACCGGCGAAAAGGCCGAGCACGATACGGTCGCTCAAGGTATAATCGATGCCGAGCGAGCCGCCATAGAGGCCGCCGTCGAAACTGTCGCCATCGCCATCATAGCCGGTGACGTCGCCGGAGATCCATGCATGGAAGCGCGGCGGCATGTAGCCCGGTGTGACAATATCGGCGTTGAAAACGCTTTCGCGGCTATGGCCGAACGGGCCATCTTCTTTCGTGGCTTCCGGCCCGAAAGCAAGAGGCGCGCTGGTCGGCGCCGAGCCGGCAAAGCCGAAGCGCTCACCGATCACACCGCTCGTCGCGTTGAGAAAGCTGCGCCCGCCTTGCACGACGAGAAGCGAAGAGTAGGCGTTCTGCTGGTCGGTTACGCCGAGGCTCTCATCGCTCGGCCCGGAGAGGCCGAGGAGGTAATAGATCGTACCGTTCCAAGTTCTCAGGTTGATGATGGTGCCGCCAAAGGGGCTGTCGACGGTCCCCGATGTGCCCTGTCCCCCGGTAATTTCAAGGTTAGCGTTCTGCGCAACGATGTCGCTATATGACCCGCCATTTTTGTAATGAATGTCGTCATCTGTCGTGACCAGAAAACCGTAGGTGCCGCCGGCTAATGCAAAGTCGACCAGATCGACCGAGGTAGGATTGTCTTCACCCGCAGGCGTTACATTGTAGGTACCACGGTCGACCCAGCCCGTTGCGCTGCCTGTATTGCCCTTTGCCGTTCCCAACCGCGTAAACACCCGCACTCTTGGGCTGAGGCTGGTGTTGATGTCCAACGCCGTTATCGTAATTTGATTCGTCAGAACGTTGATATCAAAGAAATTGCCTGAAAGTTCGTTATTCGAATCAAACGTCGTCGTCAGCGACTCGGCTGATGCCGATGGTGCCGCGATCGCCAAGACGGCCACGCCCGCCGCGAGAGTGCCAATCAGACGCTGCGTGGTACCCACGAATTGATACTTCACTTGAAAATCCCCTTTTCCCCGACTTGGAGAAAGAACCGATTTTCCAGTTCGTTGCAATGCCGTGAAAAGCGCATTGGGCCGGCGACTGCCACTTTGGCGGCATCCGTTGCAGATTTACGAGTCGAGCGGTCTATCAGACGATAAAGGCGACGGCGGCGACGAGAAGCGTCGGCACGACGAGCAGGGTGATCCTCTTGCGCATGGGCATGAACCATTCTGGCAGGCTATGCTTTTGTGCATGGCGGCGGTCCCAGAAATAATGCCAGATGAATGTGACGGCGAGCATAACGAGGGCCGGTGCGCTGGGAAGCGTCAGGCACATCCAGGCGATGAGCGAAGGCACGACCGAGGTCAGAAGCTCGCGGCCGGTGCCTTCATCGTTCCTTGCCGTGGCAATGCCCCAGCGGATACCGCCTAGAAACGAGAGAATGACCGCGCCGTAGCCGATCAGCAGAATCAGGCTGCCAGATCGCGAGAGCGGGGCGATTTCGGGAACGAGAAAGAAAAGCGTCAGACCGCCGAAGGGCAGATAGCCGCCGAAGGTGAGCAGATTCGCCGTCGCGGCATTTTGTCGGTCGAATCTCATCTCTTTCCTCGCGCTCTCCCCATGCCTGCAGCCTCCTAGCACAACTTAGTCGCGTTTGAAGATCATTCGTCCCAGCCAGCCCGTCAGCACCGCAAGGATGACGGCGGCCAGACCGTAGAGAAAGGAGTTGTTGCGTGCCGTACGGCTGACCGTCTGTTCCCAGTCGCTCTTGGCGATGCGCAGCGGAAGTGACGCCTGGTCGATCATGCGTCCGTTGGCGAAAAGATAGGCTTCAACGACATGCAGGCCCACAGGAATGGCCGCTGGAAGGTTGAGCCGGGCTCGAAAGAGCGGACCTGAAAGGAACTGGATGGAGTCTTCGTTCTCTGTATAGAAGCCGTTCTCCAAGCGCTGGCGCCGCAAGGCCGCGACGAATTCGGTCAGGTCCGAACGCCGCTCGGCCGTGCCGGAAGCGATAGCATCGATTCCAATGCCAAGATCGGCCAGCGTCTGGTTCTCCATCACATCCGAGATCTGCCCGGATGTGGCAATCGAGTAGGAAAGCGGGATGTTATCCAGCTCTTCCGACTGGGTGTTCACCCAGATGCCGAAAACCCTGCTTTTCTTGCGTACCACAGCGGTCTGGCGAGGGCCCTCGAGCGTGACGGCGATGGCATAGGCAGTGTCGGCCCCTTCCGACAGGCCGGAGGGATCGGTCACCGAGCCGAAGACCGTCAGGGCCGCACCCGTGAAATCGGTCGTGATATAGATCGTATCGGTGGAGAGGCCGATCTCGATCTGTGGTTGCGGTCCTATGGCGTCTGGCACCTTCGGCTGGGCGAAGGCGGCAAGCGGAAAGAGGAAAGCGCCGAAGAGGACGCCAGCACGACAGGCCATCATACACCTCCCGTCACGACGGAGAACAGATCGTCCGGCGTGACGACCAGGTCGAAACCGAGGCGCAGGCAGACGAGAAGCACGAGCAGTGCTAGCAAGGCTCGAAGCTGCTCGCCTCTCAGCTTCTGGCCGACGAATGCGCCGTATTGCGCGCCGGCCACTCCGCCCGCCATGAGCGCGACAGCCAGAATGATATCCACCGTCTGGTTGGTCATGGCGTGGCTGACCGTGGTGAAGGCGGATGTAAAGACGATCTGAAAGAGCGACGTGCCGATGACCACATTGGTCGGGACTTTCAGCAAGTAGATCATGGCAGGGACCATGATGAAGCCGCCGCCGACGCCCATGATGGCCGACAGAAAGCCAACGAAAATGCCCAGGCCGATGACAGGTATGACCGAAACGAAGATGCGGCTCTGCCGGAAGCGCATCTTCAGCGGCAGGCCGTGCGCCCAGTTATGTTCGCCTGCGCGCCGCATCGGCACCGGACGGCCGCCACGCGACCGCCTAAGGGCGCGAACGCTTTCGGTCAGCATCAAGGCGCCGATGATGCCGAGAAAGACCACGTAGAGAAGAGACACCACCAGATCGAGCTGGCCCTGTTCTCTTAGAATTCGAAAGACCTGGGTGCCGGCAAATGCGCCGAGAACGCCGCCACCGAGCAGGAAAAGACCCAGTTTGACGTCCACCGTCCCCCGTTTCAGATGCGCGAGCATCCCGGAGAAGGAGGAGGCGATGACCTGATTGGCGCCGGTGGCAACGGCTACACTTGGCGGGATATTGTAGAAGATCAGAAGGGGGGTGATCAGAAACCCTCCTCCCACGCCGAAAAGCCCGGACAGGAAGCCGACAGCCCCGCCCATAAGGATGAGGACGAAGAGGTTGACTGATATCTCAGCAATGGGAAGGTATATACTCACGCCACCCAGGCCCAATCGTCAGATGCCGCATCTCGGATCGATGACGGCCTAGATGCGCTTGCAGCACCTTTAAGTCAAACGTGCCGGTAAGTCTTGCAGGGCCAAGTGAAGCGTTCAGCCCTCGCGTGGCTGGACCTCTTCGCCGTCTTCCTTGACAAAATGGTCGATGACGCCGGGCGGCAGAAGGTCGAGAACCATTTCGCTGGGCCGGCAAAGTCGTACGCCGCGCGATGAGCAGACGATCGGGCGATTGACGAGAATGGGATCGTCGACCATCGCGTCGAGAAGAGTGTCGTCACCCACCGTTTCTTCGGTCAGGCCACGGGCCTCTGCATTCGTTCCCTTGACGCGCAGCGCTTCATGCGGCCGCAGTCCGGCCGCGGCAAAAAGGCCTTGGAGCTGAGGCTTGGTCCATCCCGTCTCGAGATAGTTGATCACGATCGGATCAAAGCCGGCTTCCTGCACCATGGCAACGACGTTCCGCGACGTGCCGCAGGCCGCGTTGTGATATATGACGACCTGCATTGCATTGGCTCCGGAATTCGGATGGTTTGGGGACGCGCTTTGTGCTTTTCGCCCGGCTACGTGCCGCTAATTGGCGGCCTTGGCGTCAGCGTCAACCGTGGGCGCCGCATTGGCCTTCAGCAAGGCCTTGATGAGCGCCTCATCGACCCGGCCGGTCGCTTCCATGTCATGGTCGCGCTGGAAGGAGGCGATTGCGGCTTCGGTCTTCTTTCCCATCACGCCGTCGGGCGCTCCGAGTTCGTATCCCTGATTGATCAGGATGCCCTGAATGTTCTGGATCGCCTTCTTCATGTCGACGCTGGCGGTGGAGTCATCCTTTTCACCGTTCAGCCAGGCCGGATCGGTCATGTGATCATTGACCGCCGGATCGAGCGCTTTGGGCTTCCAGAGCTCCACGATTCCTTGCGCCCGCTCCAGTTGCTCCGGCCGCAAGGCTTTGGCGACCTCGTCCCGCTTTTCGGCTGCGTCGGTGTCACCACTTTTGGCGGCCAGCGCAAACCATTTGTAGCTCTGAACGAGATCCTGCGGGGTGCCGATGCCTCTTGCATTCAGAATACCCAGATTGAACTGGCTGTCGCGAATGCCGTATTCCGCCGCATCCATGAACCAGCGGAGGGCCTGCTCATTATCGGGCGCGCCGACGGCGCCCTGAGCGTAAAGCACACCGAGATTATGCATGGCTCTCGCATTGCCGCCCTCGGCAGCTTTCCGATACCAATCGACGGCACGTGCCGCATCGCGCTCCACGCCCATCGCCTTCTCATAGGAAAGGGCGATGCGGTATTGTGCGGGCACGTAGCCGGCGTCGGCGCTCGCACCGAACCAGCCTGCCGCAGTTTCCATATCGGCGTCGACGCCGCGGCCTTCTGCATAGCGGGTGCCGACCTCGTACCACGCGGCCGGGTCGCCTTCGGACACCGCCATTTGCAGAGCCTCGGTCCCGAACGCGATCGAACGCTCGCCGCTGCTTGCCTGTGCCGCAGCATCCTCAGAAGGCTGCGCGGCTTCCTCGCTTACGGGCTGCTCCACCGTTTCCGCGGTGGGCTCCGGGCTGTCCTGCGGCGCGGCCTCATCATCTGCAATCGCCGGTTCGGCGGGCGATATGGAGGCGGTGCTCGTGTCCGCATCGGTTTCAGGCGCGGCAACAGTCTCGGATGGTTCGATCGTACCCTCGATCAGGGCTTCTTCCGCTTCGGCCGTCGCGTCGTCTTCGACCGCGATCTGGCTCGCCGGAACTGCCGCAGGCGTTTGTGCGAGCTGCGGTTTGGTATCGAAGAAGGTGGCGTAGATCTGCCATCCACCGAAGGCCAGAAGGAGGCACAGCGCCAGAAGCATCAAGGGTGTCTTCAGGCTTTTCGAGCTGCTGCCCTTGGCTGCGGACCGAGACTGACCGCCGGGGCCGGCACTTGTATCAGCCGCGGCAGCCTGCGCTGCGCGACGCGCGGCTGCAACGAAATCGGCCTTTGCATTGCGGGCATGGTCGATCATGCCCTCTTCGGCGTGATCGGTGTCCTTCTGCGAGCGAACCTGACCAATGACCGCATCCAGATCCGGCGCGCCGGAGCCCGGCTCCATGGGCTCATCCGGCAAGTCCACCTCCGCATCGGGAAGCGTGTCTTCCATAGAGGGGGACGGCTCGTCGCTTTCGATGAACTCGCGCAGGAAGGCCTCGTCCTCGGCCATCGGTGCGACCGAAACATCGTCCGGCGCCATCGCGGCAATGGTCGCGAGCGCGGTGTCGGCGCTGGACGGCACTCCCATCGGCTCGGCATCAGCACTGCGATCTGCTGAAGCCTCGGATGCTGCGGAAAGCGGTGCGTCGTCTTCATCGTCGTGGTCGAGGCCAAGACGCATATCCTCAATGACCGCCAGTCGATCCACGATCTTGAGCATCGTCTCATGAATCGCCTCGAATGTGCGTGCATTCCGGTCTTCGGTCAGTCTTGAAAGCTCTTCCAGCGTGCGAAGATCCGCACCGAGACTGTTCATCGCCTCCCCGGACACCGGGCCGTCGTCCCTCATGGTGCGGAGCGTGTTCTCGACAGCTTGTCTCGCCGCTTCCATCACCTCGTCCTGATTGCGCTGCAAGCCGCGCTCGATTTCCGTCAGACGCGGGCTAAGCTCTGCAATCGCGCCCTCGGACTTGTCCGAGCTGAGATAGGCCGACAGCTCTGCAATCTGGTGCTCCAGATTGCTGATCGCTTCGGCATGGGCGACCGTTCCGCCGCTCTCGACCTGTTCGCTCAGATCCGACAAGCGGGTGTGCAGGGATTCGAAGTTCTCGCGACCGGTGGTGCTGACGTCGCTGATCGATTCATGCATCCGGTCGGATAGGGCGTTGAACCGCTGGTCGAGCCTGTCGAGCAGCGATTGCCGCTCGGTTTCATTGTGCTCGGCCTCGTCGTTCATACGCTCGGTAATGCGGGAAAGCCGTTCTTCGATCTCGCCAAGTGCCCGCTCGGTGGCTTCGTTGACGAGGCTCGGGGCCATTTCGCGATTGGCATTCTCGAATTTTGTATCCAATTCACGGAAAAGCGCTTCGGAATGTTCCCTGGCTTCCCGCTGACTGCGTTCCAGCGAAGTAGCGACCGTTTCCATTCGGGTCTCGATCGCCGAGAGGATCGGCGAAAGGTCGATCGGCGGGGGCGCTTTTTCCAAATGCTGGGTCAATGTGCCAAGCTGGTGGGCGATGCGTTCAATGGCGTTGTCGGCGGCCTCCGAACGGCCGGTCAGAGCCTCGACACGTTCCGTCAGTCCTTCCATCCGGCGGGCCAGTTCGGTCGTCTCGCGCAGATTGTTCGAAGGCTGGACCTGTTTTGCCAGAGATGTCAGGCGTGCTTCGATCCGCTCCAATGGGCTCGTGTCGATCTCGGCAGGACGTGACTGCGCCGCAACGACGGCTCTGGAGAGTTCGTCCAGCCGCGCATCGATCGTGTCGATTGCGTCCTGAGAAAGACCGTTTGCGGCCTTCTTGTGAACGGTATCGATGAGAGCGCGCATATCATCCTGCAACGCGCCGATGACGTGAGACTGCGGAAGGCTCGAAACGCTTTCCCCGATGGCTTCCATGCGGCTCTGAAGATTATCGAGCGCCTTGGCGCTGGCGCCGCGCGCATCGGCCTGCTGGCTCATCTGCCGCTCGAAGTGCGCCCAGCGCTTGTCGATATTCTCCCATCGATCGGACGCTTCACGGACGGTCTTTTCGCGGGCCAACTGATCGAGCCCCTGCTTCATTTCGTCCATTTCGCGGCGAAGCGTGTCCACACCCTGCGATTCGCCGAGTGCCGAAAGGTCGGAAACCGCCTTGCTCAGGCGGCTCAACTCGCCGGAAACATCCTTGACTCGTCCCGCATCGGCATCGTCGAGCAGCGTATCGAGTCTGTCGGTCAGGGCACGAAATTCCTGGTCGATGGCCTTGCGAAGCTCAGCGCGCAGCTGTTCGCGCAGTTCGTCGAGTTCTGTTGCCGTGGTGCTCTTTTTGCGGGATGTCTGCGGCTGCGCCTGCCGTTGGGGCTGCGGATTCGCCTGATGCATGCCGAGCCTGTCTTCGATCGCAGCGAGTTTGTCGCTGAGATTGCCGAGCGCAGAAGGTTCGCGCCGTGTGCGGCCGGCGTTCACCAGATCGAAGGAATGTCGTTTCGTCTGCATTGGCGCTCCAGCTCCTTGCGGCTTAGGGGCCAATTTGACGCTGATCGTCGGTATTCGAAACGATCCCCGTCTCGCCATTGCGTCTCATGACCCCACGCGGGGCAACCATCTGACGGGTATGGTAAACAGCAGGTTAAGGACGGTTAATTTCCGGCTGCACCGCCGCGGGGCAGGGGTCGTCAACAGTGAGCGAATGCTCAATCAATGAATTGTTGACGGACAATAGCTGTGAACTCCCTTGAAAATATCTTAGAGTATTCTTATAATAACGATTACATTATTGAAGCTGAGCGCTCCGGCGCTCGGCTTCTTTTTTCATTTTTGCTCCTGTTGAGACGAGGTCGGCGGTGTCGCTTTCAGGCGACTTCGTTCTGTCATTTTTGGGAATGATAGGATGAGAGCGCGATTAACGAACAAGAAGAAGAAGGTCGCAACCGAAGAATGGACATGAAATCAAACGCGGCACTATCCGTGAACGAGCAGGGCGGCACCCAGGAAGGCGAGCGATCTGCGCAGTATATGCGCATTGGCGAAGTCGCCAAGGAACTGGACGTGACGCTTCGTGCGCTTCGGTTCTACGAGGACAAGGGGCTGGTTTTTCCGAAGCGTGTCGGCACCACACGGCTTTATGATCGGCGTGCGGTGACGCGCTTGAAGCTCATTCTGCTCGGCCGGCGGGTTGGCTTCTCTCTGCGCGAAGTCAAGCAGATGATGGATCTCTACGAGCCCGACGGTTCGAACTACCGGCAGATGAAAGTCGTGCTGGAAAAAGGCGGCCGCCAGCTCAGCCGACTGGAGAAGCAACGCGAGGAACTGGACGGCGCTATAGGCGAACTTCAGCAGGCCCTGAACGCGGTTCGGACCTCGCTCGAAAAGAGCGACGTAAATTAGTTGCCTCGCAACGAGCTGAGCTAAGCCCGCTTCCGGCTTCGGAGGCGGGCTTTTTTTCGTTTGGCCGTGCCCCATTTTTTCAGACTACGAAAATCGCCGCCGAAAATTTTGACGTTTACGGAAACGTCAAAATTTGATAAGTGGCCCGACTATCGGGGCATTCTGCGGAAAGCTGCGGAATTGCCTGCATTTGTTTCGGAGGAAATCTCGATGCCGGTTTACCAGGCGCCAGTGAAAGATACGCTTTTCGTTCTGAATGACGTTCTGAAATTTCAGCAATACAATAATTTGCCCGGTTTCGCGGATGCTGACGCCGAAATGGTCGAGGCGATCATCGGTGAAGCCGGTCGCATGGCCGAAGAGATCATTCTTCCGACCAATCAGATTGGCGATCAGGAAGGTTGCGTGCGTCACGACGACTCCTCCGTGACCACGCCGGATGCATTCAAGGACGCTTTCAACGCTTATCGCGAAGCTGGCTGGATGGGACTGTCGATCCCCGAAGAGTTTGGCGGCCAGAATCTCCCCTACACGCTCCATACCGCGATCAGCGAATATTTCTCGTCGGCCAATATGGCTTTGATGATGTATCCTGGCCTGACTCAGGGTGCGATAGCGGCCCTGCTCGCCCACGGCAGCGACGAGCAGAAGCACAAATACGTTCCGAAAATGACGTCCGGTGAGTGGACAGGGACGATGAACCTGACCGAGCCGCATTGCGGGACCGATCTCGGCCTGCTGCGCACCAAGGCGGTGCCGCAGGATGACGGCAGCTACAAGATCAGCGGCCAGAAGATATTCATCTCAGCCGGCGAGCACGATCTTGCAGACAATATCATCCATCTGGTCATTGCCCGCATCGAGGGTGCGCCGGAAGGCACAAAGGGAATTTCGCTTTTCGTCGTACCGAAATATTTCGTAGGCGAGGATGGCAGCGTCGGTGAACGCAATGGCGTCGCCTGCGGTTCGCTCGAAGAGAAGATGGGCATTCACGGCAATTCGACCTGCGTCATGAATTATGACGAGGCAACGGGCTGGCTCGTGGGTGAGGCGAACAAGGGCCTGAAGGCCATGTTCACCATGATGAACGAGGCGCGCCTCGGCGTGGCGCTGCAAGGCTTGTCGATTTCCGAGGTCGCTTACCAGAACGCGGCCGATTATGCCCGTGAACGCCTGCAGGGCCGTGCACTCACCGGTGCCGAAGAGCCGGATCAGAAGGCCGACCCGATCATCGTGCATCCCGATATCCGCAGAACGCTGCTGACGATCCGTACCTTCAATGAAGGGGCCCGTGCCCTCATGCTCTGGAGCGCGCTGAAGGCGGACATGCATCACCGCTCGGGCGATGCACCGCAGGCCGAAAGCGCCCATGATCTGCTCTCGCTCATGACGCCGGTTCTGAAAGGCGTTCTGACCGACAAGGGCTACGAAAATGCCACCAATGCGCAGCAGGTCTATGGCGGTCACGGCTATATCGAGGAATGGGGCATGAGCCAGTTCGTGCGCGATGCCCGTATCGCCATGATCTATGAAGGCGCAAACGGCATTCAGGCGCTCGATCTGGTCGGTCGCAAGCTCGGCATGAAGAATGGCAAGCCAATCATGGCCTTCTTCGAGGAAGTCGGTGAATTCTGCGAGAGCAACCGCGAGAATGACGACCTCTCCTTCTTCACCAAGCATATCAAGAAGGGGCTGAACGATATGCAGGCCTCGGCCATGTGGCTGATGCAGAACGGCATGAAGAACCCGAATGATGCCGGTGCGGCCTCGACTGATTTCATGCATCTCTTCGGTCTTGTCGGGATCGGCTACATGTGGGGCCTCATGGCCAAGGCTGCGAAGGAAAAACTGGATAATGGCGAAGGCGACAAGGCCTTCTACGAAGCCAAGATGCAGTTCGCGCGTTACTACATGGAGCGCCTGATGCCGGAGACGGCAACACGCCTCGCACGCATTCAATCCGGCTCGGAGACGATGATGGCCGTCCCCGCAGAGGCGTTTTAACCGGAGATCGCCATTAGGGGAGATCGATGATGGCCGAATTCAGCCTGCACTGCTTCTACGAAAGCGGAAATGCGTACAAACCAGCTCTGATGCTGGCGTTGAACGAGGCGGACTGGGAGCCGATCAAGGTCGATTTCTTCAACGGCGAGACCCGGGGGTCTGACTGGCGGACCGAGAACAACGTGATGGGTGAGGTTCCGGTCCTGACCCATCACCGCCAGGATGGCGATCTTACTCTTACTCAGTCCGGCGCGATCCTGACCTATCTCGCTCGTCATTTCGGCTCATATGGTCCGTCGAACGAAGAGCAGGAACTGGAAGTCATGCGCTGGCTTCTGTTCGATAGCCAGAAGGTCTCCGGTTATGCCGGTCCGCTGCGCTTTCTCCGCCATCTCAAAAGGACGGGCGAGACCGAGGTGACGGCATTTCTGCATGGCCGGCTTGCGGGTGCGCTCGCTGTTCTCGATGCACGTCTTGAGGGCCGGAAATGGCTTGCTGCGGACGGGGCGACGATCGCCGATCTTGCCTGCTGCGGCTACCTGTACTGGCCGGATGAAATCGGCATCGATCTTGCCGATTATCCTAATATTTCGCCGTGGCTGGAGCAGATCGCCGCGCTACCGGGCTACCAGTCGGCAGCGGCGCTTATGCCAAGGGCTTTCGGGGGTTAGCGCTCATCGCGCCAGAAATTGGTGGCATCGCGCCACCATCAAGGAAACCGGTGTCGGAACGTTTCAACGACGCCGCGAAAAAGACAGGGAGAGAAGAAATGGCTGATGCCTTCATTTATGACGCCGTGCGCACACCGCGCGGCCGCGGCAAGAAGGACGGCTCGCTGCATGAAGTACCGTCCGTTCGCCTTGCCAGCCATGTGCTGGAAGAGGTGCGCGACCGCAACGGTCTTGATACGTCCAAAGTTGACGACATCATTTTCGGCTGCGTGGATCCCGTCGGTGAAGCTGGCGGCGTCATTCCGCGTGCCGCGGCCTTCGAGGCCGGATATGATTTCGGCGCGCCGGGCGTACAGATTTCGCGCTTCTGTGCATCGGGTCTCGACGCCGTCAATCTCGGGGCCGGCAAGATCGCGGCCGGTTCGGACGATATCGTCGTCGCCGGTGGTGTCGAGAGCATGAGCCGTGTCGGAATGGGCATGAGCGGCGGCGCGTGGATTTTCGATCCGTCCGTCGGCCTGCCGGCCTACTTCATGCCGCAGGGCGTCTCCGCCGATCTGATTGCGACCAAATACGGTTTCTCGCGTGACGACGTGGACGCCTATGCGGTCGAAAGCCAGAAGCGTGCGGAAGCCGCCTGGAAGGACGGCCGCTTCGACAAGTCGATCGTGCCGGTAAAGGACGTCAATGGCCTGACCATCCTCGACAAGGATGAACATATGCGGCCCAGCACCGACATGCAGTCGCTCGCTTCGCTCAATCCGTCTTTCGTGATGCCGGGTGAAATGGGCGGCTTCGACGCCGTCGGCATTCAGGCGCATCCCGAAATCGAGGCGGTGAACCATGTCCACCACGCAGGCAATTCGTCGGGTATCGTGGATGGCGCGGCAGCCGTGCTTCTCGGTTCTCAGGATGCCGGCAAGGCGATGGGCATGAAGCCTCGCGCTCGCATTCGCGCCTTCACCAATGTCGGCTCCGATCCGGCTCTGATGCTGACCGGTCCCGTCGATGTGACGGAAAAGCTGCTGAAGCGTGCCGGAATGGAATTGTCCGATATCGATCTGTTCGAACTGAATGAAGCGTTCGCCGCGGTCGTGCTGCGCTACATGCAGGCTTTCGACATCGACCACGACAAGATGAACGTCAATGGCGGCGCTATCGCCATGGGCCATCCGCTCGGCGCGACCGGCGCGATGATCCTCGGCACGCTGCTGGACGAGATGGAGCGCCGCGACGTCAATGTCGGCCTTTGCACGCTCTGCATCGGTGCCGGCATGGGCACCGCGACCATCATCGAGCGCGTTTGAGAAGAGACGGAGGAGATAGAGAAATGACTGACTACAAGAACTTCACCGTCGAGACGGACAATGACGGCATCACCCTCGTCACATGGGACATGCCGGACAAGTCGATGAACGTCTTCACCGAAGAGGTGATGGACGAGATCGAGGCGATCTGTGATGCAACCAGCAGCGATGATGCCGTGAAAGGTGTTGTATTCACCTCCGGTAAGGATGGCTCTTTTTCCGGTGGCGCTGACCTTTCCATGCTGAACGGACGCATGGAGCGCATACGCGAGTTGAAGGAGAACCCTTCCGAAGAGGGCATGAAAGAACTCTTCGATGGCGCCGGTCGGATGAGCTGGCTCTGGCGCAAGATCGAGACGAACGGCAAGCCCTGGGTGGCCGCCATCAACGGCACCTGCATGGGCGGCGCAACCGAGCTTTCGCTCGCATCGCACTATCGGATTGCCGCTGACAGCGAAAAGGTGAAGATCGCCCTGCCGGAAGTGAAGGTCGGGATCTTCCCTGGCGCAGGCGGCACACAGCGTGTTCCGCGCCTGATCGACACGCAGGAAGCGCTGAAGTTCATGACCACCGGCTCGCCGATGGACGCGAAAAAGGCCGAGAAGACAGGTCTCATCCACGAGGTTGTGCCGGCTGACCAGTTGATCGAGGCCGCGAAGGCCAAGCTGAAGGCCGGCGAAGTCGATCCGGAGGCGCCTTGGGACAAGAAGAAGTTCAGGGCCCCCGGCCAACCTGTCTATTCTGCGTCGGGCAGCCAGCTCTGGCCGCCGGCGATCGCGATCCTGCGCAAGCAGACCTACGGCAACTACCCTGCTGCCGAAGCGATCTTGAAATGCGTCTTCGAAGGCCTGCAGGTGCCGATCGATACCGGCCTGACCATCGAGCAGCGCTATTTCACCGAGATCCTGCGCACGACCGAGGCGGCCATGATGGTTCGCTCGCTTTTCATCAGCCTGCAGGAGCTGAACAAGGGCGCGCGCCGTCCTGACGGCATCGACAAGGCGAAGTTCAAGAAGGTCGGTGTCCTTGGCGGCGGCGGCTTCATGGGTGCGGGCATCGGATATGTCACTGCAAAGGCAGGGATTGACGTCGTTCTTCTCGACCGCGATGCCGAAAGCGCGCAGAAGGGTCGCAAACATGCCGAGAGCCTGATGGATGGCCGCATCAAGAAGAAGCGCGCCACTGAAGAGGACAAGCAGGAGCTTCTCTCGCGCATCACGACGACCGCCGATTACGATGATCTGAAGGATTGCGACCTGATCGTCGAGGCCGTGTTCGAGGATAGCGGCGTCAAGAAGACGGCGACAGAGAGCGCTGAGGCGGTCATTTCATCCGACACGATCTTCGCCTCGAACACGTCGACCATCCCGATCTCGTCGCTGGCGGAGAATTCGAAGACGCCGGATCAGTTCATCGGCATCCACTTCTTCTCGCCGGTCGACAAGATGATGCTGGTGGAAATCATTCTTGGCGAAAAGACGGGCGAGAAGGCGCTGGCGACCGCCATCGACTACGTCCGTGCCATCGGCAAGACGCCGATCGTGGTCAACGATACGCGCGGCTTCTACGTCAATCGCTGCGTGCTGCGCTATATCTCGGAAGCCTACAACATGCTTGTCGAGGGCGTGCCGCCGGCAATGATCGAGAATGCAGCCAAGATGGCAGGTATGCCGCTCGGACCGCTCGCACTCAATGACGAGACGGCCATCGATCTGTCGCAAAAGATCATGAAGCAGACGGCACGCGATCTCGGCGACGACGCCGTCGATCAGCGCCATATGAAGATGGTCGATGAACTGGTTGAGAAGGGGCGCCTCGGCAAGAAGGCTGGAAAGGGCTTTTACGAGTACCCCGAAAAGCCGGCCAAGAAGCACCTTTGGCCTGGCCTGAAGGAGATGTTCGACCAGAAGGACGTCGATTCACTTGACGTCGAGACGCTTGAAGAGCGTTTCCTGTTCACCATCGCCATCGAGGCCGCGCGCGTCATGGAAGAGGGTATCGTGGAAGACCCGCGTGAAGCGGATGTCGGCTCGATCCTGGCTTTCGGCTTCGCCCCCTATACAGGCGGCGCCCTTTCCTACGTCGATGGTTTCGGTGTCAAAGCATTCGTCGAACGCGCAGACGAACTGAAGGCGGACTATGGCGATCAGTTCGCGGTTCCGGAATTGCTTCGCGATATGGCTTCGAAAGACCAGACCTTCTACGAGCGCTTCCCGACCGGGCAGAAATCCGCTGCCTGAGTAGAAATCCCTTAGAGCGAACCGGGGCTGCCGAGTGATCGGCGGCCCTTTTTTCTTGTCGCTTGAAGTGGGAGGAATTTCAGAAAAGGGAGGGAACTCGCTAGGAGAGGTGACGTTCGAATTAACATATGTTTTTCATCAAACGTCACCGAACCGCGAGGTCAGTGCCCTTGAGTGCAACAGTCGATTATTATTTCTCCTCGATTTCTCCCTTTACCTATCTCGGACACGAAACACTCTGCACGGTTATTGATCGCCAGAACGCGAATTTGCGCTTTCGTCCCGTGGATCTCGGTGCGATCAATTCGGCCCCCGACGACAGGGCGATGCAACCTACAGAGTTGAAGAGGCGATACTGCCTCGTGGACTTGAGGCGCGTCGCAGAAATGCGCGACGTGCCGATCAATCTCAAGCCCGCACATTTTCCGAGCGACCCCGATCTGGCCGATCACATCGTGATCGCGCTGACCATGCTGGATATCGATCCGCGCGATTTCATGCTGCGTGCCTTCCAAGCCCTGTGGACCGACGACAAGGATATTGCTGACGAGGCGCAGATGAAGGCGATTCTTGCAGACCTGAAATTGCCTGCCGAAGAAATATTGAAATTGGCGAAAACCGGCGAAGCGACGCGCAAACGGGTGGACTATTCCCGAAAGGCTTCAAGTCTCGGGATCGAAGGCGTGCCGACTTATGTTCTCAATGGAGAACTCTTCTTCGGTCAGGACCGGATCGAATATCTCGAGAGCGCGCTTATGAGTGGGCGCGCGCCCTATACTTTCGAAAGATGAACTATCCTTAAGAGCAGCGACATATTGCATAAACCCTATAGACAGTTGACGGGATGCAACCTACACAACGCTTAGGTTGTAATGTGATAAGGTGTATCGGCGTGAAATCGCACGCGAATGTCTGGAAAGCTCTTGATCGGCTTGCCGCTGAAGCAGGCTTGAGCCCCTCGGCGCTGGCACGGCGTTCGGGCCTTGATCCCACGACTTTCAACCCCAGCAAGCGGGTCAGCAAGGACGGACGCAACCGCTGGCCGTCAACGGAATCCATCTTCAAGGTTCTGCATGCCACAGACCGGAGTATTTCTGATTTTGCCGACTATGTGGGCGAGGCCGACGGTCCCGTCTATGGCGGAATGTCGGATCAGTCGCAGAAGGGCATCGAAATTCCGATGCTTGGCTTCGCCGAGGCGGGGGGCGGCGGCTGGTTTGATGATGCCGGTTATCCGGCGGGCGAGGGGCTGGAGACGATTTCCTTTCCGGCACAACCAGGAGACGATTTCTGGGCCCTGCAGGTGCATGGCGATAGTATGGAGCCGATCTATCGCAGCGGCGATCGTCTGATCATTTCACCTAGTGCACCTCTGCGGCTCGGCGATCGGGTCGTGGCTCGAACGAGGCAGGGCGAGGTGATGGCCAAGGTGCTCGCACGTTACGGCGATGACGGGATTGACCTTTACTCGTTCAACTCGGATCATCCGCCACGCAGCTTCGTAACGGGTGAAGTCGAATGGGTCGCTCGGATCGTCTGGGCCAGTCAGTAAGCAGGCCGGTATTCTCACAGATGGTGGTGGAGAAACCCCGTTCCTCTGTCGTGTCTCTTTGCCTGTTCAGCTTATTGGCGACACTCGCTGTCGAGCCGCTTAACGCCGAAGAATCATTGGTCGGCGCCGAACGGGTAACTCAGGAAAAGCGTTCGGAAAGGCCAGTGATACGCCGGATCGCGCCCGGACGCATAACCCCGGAACTCGATGTCTCCACATATGAGCGGGGCGCGCCTAGAGAGCCCCTTTCTTCTCTCGCCGGGCCGAACGTCCCCTCCATAACGATCGATCGCGAAAGCACTTTCGATATGGCGGAGGATGACTGGTCCTGGAAACGCCTCTTCCGTCCCACGGTGACAGCTGCGAATCGGTTGGAAGCGCAGGGCTACACGCTTTCTCTCAGCGAGATCGTGGCGCCGGAGATCGGTGAAAGGTGCACCGATGGCGTAAGCCGATGCGGAGTGATCGCCAGAGCCTCTCTTCGGCGATGGCTGCGGGGCCGTGCCATTACGTGTCTGGTTCCGCCCACAGAGGATAGTCTTGTCGAAAGCGCGGCCGACACTGGCATCCTGCGGACGCGCTGCCTGCTGGGCGGTGAGGACATCGCGACTTGGCTCGTCGCCAGCGGCTGGGCATTGCCTGTCAGCGCCGATACCGAAGATGGCGATGAGGCCGACCTTGATCGCGCAGACGATCTGGTCGCGCTGAACGAAGAGGCGCGCCGGGACAGTCTGGGATTATACGGTCTTGGCGGATGGTCGCCCGGCGAGATCTGCGGGACCGAGGACACGCAACCCTGCGCGCCCGAGATCGTGCGAGACCCGGCTCAAAATCTCTCTGCTCCCAAATGGACTTATCCCGTCATCACCATCCTTCCGACGGCGGAATGGCCTGTTATCGACAGCGAAGGTCGGGTAGAGACGGGCAGTCAGCCGGTAACAATGGGCACCACGTCTTCCCAAGGCGCGGGTGAAAACCCATATCCGTTCTGACACGGCGACCGATCGCCCCAGTTCATCAAATTCGGAGCCCTGTATGGCCAAGCCTGTGAGTATGACCGTTTCCCACGATCTTTCGAAAGAAGAGGCCCTGACACGTATCAAGGGCGGCTTCGACCGGTATGCAGGCGACATCGGCATGGGCATTGCCCTCAATAGCCGCTGGGAAGCCGATACCTGCCACTTCGATGCCAAGGCCCTGGGGCAGAACGTCACCGGCGAAATCGAAGTCCGCGAAGACGATGTGAGAATCGAAGTGCGGTTGCCGATGCTGCTGGCCGGCATGGCCGACAAGATTCTCGGCAAGCTCCAGAAAGATACCAGCCTGCTGCTGGAGAAGAAGTAGCGAACCCGTCAGACAGGCGTATTCGCGCCTGTCAGCTCGCCCGCCAGCGCCTGATCGATCAGGTCTGCGGTCCGCTCGGTACCGTAAAGCGCAACGAAAGAGCCGAAACGCGGCCCCCGTTCCTGGCCGAGCAGCACTTCGTAGAGCATCTGGAAGAAAACCACCGAGACGCCCGGGCCACCGCTCGGGCTCTTTTTGCTGTGATCCTGATAGCGCTCGATACCACGCGCGACATCAAGCGCTGCGTCCTGAAGCGTGGCGCCGTCGGCATCGACAGGCTGGCGTCGCAGGCTTTGGCCCAACTCCTCGAGCGCGGAACGCTCGACCTCGTCCGGCGCACGAAAGCGCTTGTTGGGCTTTACGAAGTCCTCGTAGTAACGGAGCGCAAATCCGACCAGGCGATCGAGATCAGGGTGCGTTGCTGCGCTGGTTCCCGGCGCATAGGACGAGATGAACCCCCACATGACATCGCGGTTCTCCGCATTCGATGCGGATACGAGGTTGAGCAGCATCGAGAACGGAACCGGCATCTGCACAGCGGGGACCTTGCCGGCATGGATGTGGTACACCGGATTGGAAAGACGTTGCTTGGCGTCCTGCCGCTCATAGGCGGCGAGGAATTGATAGTATTCGTCCACCGCACGCGGGATAACATCGAAATAGAGTCGCTTCGCCGTCTTGGGCTTCTGAAACATGTAGAGCGCCAGACTTTCGGTCGGCGCATAGGTCAGCCACTCGTCGATCGAGATTCCGTTGCCCTTGGACTTCGATATCTTCTCGCCCTTGTCGTCGAGGAAGAGTTCGTAGACGAAGTGCTCCGGCGCCCGGCCGCCGAGGATACGGCAAATCTTGTCGTAGATGACCGAATTTGTCTGGTGATCCTTGCCGAACATCTCGAAATCGATGCCGAGCGCGGCCCACCGCATACCGAAATCCGGCTTCCACTGGAGCTTCACCTGTCCGCCGGTGATGGGTAATGTCGTCTCTTCGCCTTCTTCATCGTCGAAGGTGATCGTTCCGGCATCCGGGTCCACGTTCTTCATCGGGACATAGAGCACGCGGCCGGTCTTGGGGCTGATGGGCAGGAAAGGACTATAGGTGGCCTGCCTCTCTTCGCCCAGCGTCGGCAGCATCACGTCCATGATCTTGCGATACTTCCGGGCAGCCTCCAGCAAGACCGCGTCGAAAGCGCCGGACTTGTAGTATTCAGTCGCGGACGCGAATTCATATTCGAACTGGAACGTATCGAGGAAGCTGCGGAGCTTGGCATTGTTGTGAGCGCCGAAGCTCCCATGCTCGTTGCAGAACGGGTCCGGCACAGCGGTCAGAGGCTTTTGCAAATGAGGATCGAGCGCGGACGGGCTGGGGACATTGTCCGGTATCTTTCGCATCCCGTCCATATCGTCGGAAAAGCAGATGAGCCGAGTGGCCACCTTGTCGCCCGTCATCACGCGAAAGGCGTGTCGGACCATCGAGGTGCGCGCCACTTCGCCGAAGGTACCGATATGAGGCAGGCCGGACGGGCCGTAGCCTGTCTCGAAAAGTACACCGTCCTCGGGATAGGCGCTGTTCTCGTAGCGCTTCATGATCTTCCGCGCTTCTTCGAAGGGCCAGGCCTTGCTGGCTTCCGCCTCGGCGCGAAAGGTCTCGGACAGTTCCTCGTCGGTCAGGGGCGGCAAGCTCATCACGGTCTCTTGGTCGGGCCGGCTTTCGGCGTTCGAATTCGTTGTGAAAGCCGGACTGGTAGGATGGCCCGCCGTTGTCGTCAACGTCTTGCTGTTCGAGAGGCGTTTAGTAGATGCCAAGCGGAAAATAGCGGAAGAAGATCTGTTCGAACCGTTGATCGTTGGAAATTGTGCGCAGGGCCGCATTGAGCGCATCCGCCAGCGCTCTGTCACGTTCCGACACCGCGATCATCCATCCATCGCCGAACAGGTCGGGTGCCAGATAGGGGCCCGAGGCAAAAGCGCAGCAGCCGTCGGCGCCGGGTCCGGCCAGCCAGACCGAATAGCGCGCCGCATCGCCAAAGACTGCATCGATCTTGTTCGACTTGAGATCCTCGAGCATCCAGTCTTCGCGTGTGTAGACGGCCGGGTCGACATCGGGCATGTCGCGTCGCAGAAGCGTCTCATGGGTGGAGCCGGCCAGGACGCCCACGCGCCGTCCTTCGAAGGAGGCCGGCTGTGTCGCGCCAAGTTCGTTTCGGGATGTGAGAAAGCGGGCCGCTGGCAGAAGATACGGCCGGGTGAAGATCAGGGAACGCCTGTTTTCTGCCGTGGCCGGCAAGCCCGCTATAATTGCGTCGCCATTGCCCTCCTGAAGCGTCGAAATGAGCTCCTCGAACGGCAGCGCCTGAATCTGGCACCGCTCGGCAATGTTGAGTTCCTCGCAAATCGCGCGAACCAGATCGACGTGAAGGCCGGCCAGCTTTCCGAACTTGTCCAGAAATGAAAATGGCGGATCGTCCAGAACGGTCAGAAAACGCAGGCGCTGAACGGAAGATGCATCGACCCTGTCGACACGCTCGGTCTCGTCCCAAAGGCGCGGTTGCGTCGGTGGTGCCTGCTGGGCTTGCAGGTCTCCGGTGACAGCCAAAACGAGGCAGGCCGGTATCACCCAGAAGAGCAGGAAGAGACTACGTACGCGTTTCAACGGATCACCATCAGTATTGGCGCGTCTGCATAACAGATTGGTTTGAGTGCAGCCAGCGAGCAGGCTGCCCAATTTTGTCCTTGTTTTGAATCTTACTTTACGTAACTCGCGAGGGAGCGAAGTAGGGCGCCTGGCATGGACCGGCGCGAAGGGGGCAGTTCAATGACAATAACAGCAAGCCGGCGAAGGCTGGCTGGCGACGTGTATTTGCCGGTTTCCGACTTCGGCCGTGTGACGGAGAAAATCGCGCCTGTCGCGGTGCCGGGCGCAGCCTCTCCCCGTGCCACGCTTCTGCTCCACCCTGCCGCCCGGCGACCTTTCGAGAAATGCGACCATCGGGACAAGCTCATCATTCGGGTGCTTATCCGTATGAGTTGGGAGCCTGCCGATTTACGGGATGTGATCCATCTGGCACGGCGCGAGCACGTTACTCTGGAAGAGGCCGTGCTCTCCTCTTCCGGACTTGAACGTCAGCGCTGGTCCGCGACGCTTGCGGAAGAAAGCGGCCTGCCGCTCGTGGCGGGGATCGACCCGGCAAGGCTCGTCCTCCCATCGGATGATATCAATTCGCTCCTCGCCGTCTCTTGGAGCGAGATAGCCGTCGGATATCGTCTGCCTGACGGTCGCTATGTGCGGCTTGTGCCCGATAGTGTCGCTTGTGCCTTTCGGCTGCCCGGCGAGGGAGAGGACGATGTCTGCATGGTCGCGGGTCCTTCGCTCCGCAAGGCATTGATCGAGCGTTTGGCAGAGCGGATGGACCGACGCGCCCGACTGGGCCTGTTCTCCAGAACGCCGGAATACTCGGCCCGCCAATTGACCAATGCATGGCAATCCTTCCTGCTTGGCGCCTTCGCCGTCTTTGCCGCGCTAGGACTGCTCTTTTGGCCTCTCCTGGTCTTGATGACGGTTCATGTCCTGTCTTCTTCCTTCTTTCTCAGTTGCATGGTCCTGCGGATCATGGCGATTCCGTATGCGGGAACTCGAGAGGTCAGGGTCAACCGTATGGCCGAGGGGGCGGACGTCCCTGTCTATACCGTGCTCGTCGCGCTCTATCGCGAAGCCGATATGATCGGCCAGCTACTGACAGCGCTCGGTCGCTTGCATTGGCCGCGAGGTCGGCTTGAAATCCGGCTCGTCTGCGAAGCGGATGACCGAGAAACGATCGAAGCCATTCACGCCCTTCGCCCGCCTGCCCATGTCGAAGTAATCGAAGTGCCGTCGGGCTTCCCGCGCACCAAGCCCCGAGCTCTTAATTTCGCTCTCCAGACCTGCCGTGGCGAGTATGTCTGCCTCTACGACGCCGAGGACCGGCCTCATCCCGACCAGTTGATCGAAGCATGGCAGGCATTCCGACAAAGTGCGCCTGATGTGGCCTGCCTACAGGCGCCGCTGATCGTCACGAATGGTGGCGATCATTGGCTCGCCAGGCAGTTTGCTTTCGAATACGCAGCGCTCTTCAGGGGCGTGCTGCGTTTTCTGGCAGCCACACGGACCGTGCTTCCGCTTGGCGGGACTTCCAATCATTTTCGACGTTCCGTTCTCGACGAGGTCGGTGGTTGGGATCCGCACAATGTGACCGAAGATGCTGATCTCGGCATGCGAATGGCCAGACACGGATACCGGAGCGGCGTCATCAATGCGCCGACGCTTGAGGACGCCCCGGACCGGTTTCGCGATTGGCTGCCTCAGCGAACGCGCTGGATAAAGGGCTGGATGGTTTGCTGGCTCGTCCACAACAGAAACCCGCTTCGCCTTTGGCGTGAGCTTGGTCCTCGTTCATTTCTTGTATCGCAGATATTCCTTTCGGGGATTCCCGGCGCCGCGCTTCTGCTACCGATCATGCTGGCGAGCTTCTTCATCATGTCGGTCGGCATGGTCGCCGGCTCGGACTGGCTGAACTCCTTTCAGATCGCTCTTTTCGGCGTGGATTTCATGAATTTCGCGCTCTGCATGGGGGCTTTCCTCATCTTGGGCGCGCGAGCGGCCAGTTGGCGGGAACGGGGGGCGGTCATGGCGGTCTTGCCATCGCTTTGCGTCTACTGGCTGATACAGTCCTGGGCCGCCTGGCGCGGGCTTTTCCAACTGACCGGCCGTACGCCCCACAAATGGGAGAAGACAAGCCATAAACCGGCCGTAGAGCGTCTCAAGGGTAAAGTGACTAGCGTTTCGCCGCCAGAAAGGTTGCCGCATCCTTGACGATACGGCTGTCCGGCTCGCCGATGATCTCGGGGTCGCGACCTTCGTAATCCGCTGTCAGCAGCACTTGCCGTATGGCTTCAATCCGAGCGCGCCTCTTGTCGTTCGAACGGATCACCGTCCATGGCGCATGCGCCGTGTGCGTCGCTTCGAACATGCGGTTGCGGTAGTCGGTATATCGGTCCCAAAGACTGATGCCCTTGAGGTCGATAGACGAGAATTTCCAGTATTTGAGAGGATCATGAACACGGTCGTGAAACCGTTCGAGCTGCATCTCGCGTCCGATATTGAGCCAGAACTTGAAGAACCGGATACCGTCGTCCACCAGGAGTTTCTCGAAGGGGTTCACCGCGTTCAGAAACGCTTCGTATTCGGCTTCTGTACAAAAGCCCATGACCGGTTCGACAACGGCACGATTATACCATGAACGGTCAAACAGCACGATCTCTCCCGATGTCGGCAGGTGCTGGATATAGCGCTGGAAATACCACTGGCCCTGTTCGGTCTCCGTCGGTTTGGAGAGGGCGACAACGCGGGCCTGGCGAGGATTGAGATGGCCTCGAAACCGGCTGATTGTGCCGCCCTTGCCGGCTGCATCGCGCCCCTCGAAAAGAACAACGAGGCGCTCGCCCGTCTTCTGCATATGGGCATGCAGTTTGACCAATTCGCCCTGCAGCGCTTCGAGCGTGTCCTCGTAGTCCTTGCGCTTGAGTTTGTCGTCATAGGGGTAATCGCCCGACGAGAAAGCATTCTCCTCGATCCATTTCGGAAGCTTCGGTTCGGCAATATCGAAATGGCGGGTCTTGCCATGCAGATCGAGGTCCAGCGGCTGAAGCTGCATTTCTGCCAGATGCTCGGCGACCTGCTTTGTTTCGCTCATTCGTCAAACCCCGATATTGCCGTACGTCAAAGCTGATCATGGATGGCTCAGGCCAACAAGCGCGGAATGCGCAGCCACGCAACAAAAAAGCGCCCGCCATGGAGACGGGCGCTCGAAGTTCATGTGCGTTGCAAATCAGCGGTTGCGCCGTCGCTCCGTATTCTGCTGATAAGCAAGCTGGGCATGGCCCTGACAATAGGGTGTACCCTCGCCGCTATCATTTCCGCAAAAATGAAAATCCTCGGTGAGAGGGTCGCCCACGGGCCATTTGCAGGTTCGTTCCGTCAGCTCCAGCAGCGAAAGGCGGCGGCTCATCGGCACGACGACTTCTTCTGCCGGCTGGAAAACGGGTTCCGCAACCTCGTCGATCGCGTAGTCGGCTTTCAGAGCGGTGGCGCCGGCAGAGCTCGTCCGGGGCATGGACTGGCTGGCAACGACGCTTGAAACGCTCGGCCGCTGAGATGCGGTTGCTGTGCCGGTCCGCGCCGACGGCTGTCGGGGTGCGGAGGGCTTCTTCGGGCGTGCCGGCTTCTGGCTGGCGCGTCCGCGGCTGGAAAGCTTCAGCCGGTGGACCTTGCCGATAACCGCATTGCGGCTGACGCCCCCAAGCTGGTTTGCAATCTGGCTCGCGCTAAGGCCGTCGGCCCAGAGTTTCTTGAGCAGTTCGACCCGCTCATCCGTCCAACTCATTGGTTGTTCTCCTCGTTTGCCGCATCGCTTCGCGAATCCATCAGCCCTGCAAGCAAAAGCTTCGCTCGCAGTTGGAAAAACCGACCGTATTGGGTTCGCCGCCAGAGACTTTTTATCTCTATTGGGAGCAAGCTACGCTGCCCCCCGACTCGCTGTCCAGCACCCGCTGGCCTCGTTGATTCGCTTTTGTCTGTTTTCCCCAAATTTGGGACAGAAATGAGTCGGGCGTTGATTAAATACCTTTTTTGGAAGGATTGCCGCGAACCGTTCCGCAAAGCCGTGCGTCATCTCTGCCGCACCAGGGAAACATTGACTTTCGCGTTAGGGAACGTGATAAACCTGAAAAGCCGCCTCGGCATGCGAGGCGGCTTTTCCTTTTTGGCGTTCCGGTTTGCATGCTGCACCGGCAAGGGCCCTCTGGTCCGGGAGATGAGACAATGGGCGGTTCGGCGCTCTTCGACACCTTTGCGCGCGCGTCGCTGTCTTTCGACCGCGGCGAAGGCGCATGGGTCTGGACGACTGACGGCGAGAAATATCTCGATTTCGCCTCCGGCGTCGCGGTCAACGCGCTTGGTCATGCCAATCCGCGTCTTCGAGAAGCGCTTGCTGCGCAGGCCGACAAGCTCTGGCATGTCTCCAATCTCTACGAAATTCCGGTTCAGCGTGAGCTCGCCGAGCTGCTTTGCGCCAATTCGTTCGCCGACCGGGTATTCTTCTGCAATTCTGGCGCGGAAGCGATCGAGGCCGCGATCAAGACGGCGCGGCGCTATCATTATGGGCGGGGCGAGACGGAGCGCGTGGATATCGTGACCGTCGAGGGTGCGTTCCACGGTCGGACGCTTGCGACCATCGCCGCTGGCGGCCAGGAAAAATACCTCGAAGGCTTTGGTCCGAAAGCGCCGGGTTTCGTGCAGATTCCGTTCGAGGATCGCGAGGCGCTGAAGGAGGTCATGGTGGCGCCGACCACGGCCGCGGTCCTCATTGAGCCACTCCAGGGAGAAGGCGGTGTCCGGCCTTTCAGTACAGCGTGGCTGAAGGAAGTTCGGAGCCTGTGCGACGATCACGGCGTCCTTCTCATCTTCGACGAAGTGCAGACGGGGATCGGGCGCACCGGGCGCCTGTTCGCTCATGAATGGGCTGATGTCACGCCGGATATTCTGGCTGTGGCGAAGGGGCTCGGCGGCGGCTTTCCCGTCGGCGCGTGTCTGGCGACCGATGAGGCCGCTGCAGCGATGACTGCGGGGTCGCATGGATCGACATTCGGCGGCAATCCGCTTGCCATGGCGGTCGGAAAGGCCGTTGTCGAAACCGTTCTCGAAGATGGATTTCTCGACGAGGTCAAACGCAAGGCGCTCCTGCTCAAGCAAGGTCTTGCAGCCGTCGTCGACAGCTATCCCGACTTGTTTGAAACGGTGCGCGGCGCTGGTCTTCTTATCGGCTTGAAGTGCCGTCTCCCCGCCAGCATGATCCTTTCCGCAGTCCGCGATGAGCACCTTCTTCTGGTGCCTGCGGGCGATAATGTATTGCGCTTTCTTCCGCCGCTGAATGTCGAGGACGATGACATTCGCGCGGCGCTGGAAGCGCTCGACCGGGCAGCGCGCGAACTGACGCTGAGCGCTACCCAAACCGATGGACAATCGATGTGACCCGCCATTTTCTCGATCTTGCTGAAACATCTCCCGAAACGCTGAGGACCATTCTCGACGACGCTCGCCTTATGAAGGAAAAGCGTCAGGCCGGCGAATGCGTCAAGCCGCTCGCCGGCAAGACGCTGGCCATGATCTTCGAGAAGCCCTCGACCCGTACCCGCGTCTCGTTCGAGGTCGGTATGCGCCATCTGGGCGGCGAGACCGTTGTGCTGACGGGCACTGAAATGCAGCTCGGCCGCTCGGAAACGATCGCCGATACCGCGCGCGTTCTCTCCCGTTACGTCGACATCATCATGGTGCGGACGCTCGAGCATCAGCGTCTTCTTGAACTGGCTGGTGCCGCAACCGTTCCGGTTATCAACGGTCTTACCGATGATACCCATCCATGCCAGATCATGGCCGATATACTGACCTTCGAAGAGCACCGGGGACCGGTGGAGGGCAAGAAGTTTGCTTGGACCGGCGACGGCAACAACGTCACCCATTCGCTGATCGAAGGCGCCGCGCAGTTCGGCTATGCGCTCTCGATCGCGACCCCCGAAGGGTCCGAGCCGGATATGAAGTTCGTCGACTGGGCGCGTCAGCAGGGGGCGGATGTTCAATTGACGACCGACCCGGCCGTAGCGGCCAGCGGAGCCGACTGTCTCATCACCGATACATGGGTTTCGATGAATCAGGAACATCGTGCGCGTGGCCATAACGTCTTCCAGAGCTATCAGGTGAATGAGAAGCTGATGGCGCATGCCAAGGACGATGCCCTTTTCATGCATTGCCTCCCGGCTCACCGCGGAGAAGAGGTGACCGACGAGATTCTGGACGGCCCACAAAGCGTGGTTTTCGACGAAGCGGAAAACCGGATGCATGCCCAGAAGGCCATTCTCAACTGGTGTCTCGGTGGGGCCGGCTGACATGAGCGAAGCGAACCAGCCAGCCCTTGGCGAATATGGACATGCGGGCGACGACCATGTCGTGCCGTTTCAGGTCGAGAGTCTCGATGCGCGTGGGCGCGTCGTGCAGATGGGGCCTGAACTCGATGCCATACTGAGTCGCCACGGCTATCCCGAGCCAGTCAGCCGTCTATTGGCAGAGGTCGTCGTTCTGGTGGCTCTGCTCGGAACATCGTTGAAATTCAATGGCAAGTTCATCGTGCAGACGCAGACCGACGGGCCGGTCGACATGCTGGTGGCCGATCTCAATGTTCCCGGCTCCCTTCGCGCTTATGCCAAATTCGACGAAGAGCGGCTGAAGGTTGCGACAGAGGCCGGTGAAACCAAGCCGGAACAGTTGCTCGGCAATGGCATCCTCGCCCTGACGATCGATCAGGGCGCGCAAATGCAGCGCTATCAGGGCGTGGTGCCTCTGGACGGCTCGTCGCTTGAAGAGGTCGCCCGTACTTATTTTCGTCAGTCCGAACAGATCCCGACCGATCTGCGACTCGCGGCAGGCCAGCAGGTGTTGCCGGGTGGCGAAACGGTGTGGCGTGCCGGTGGGCTTCTCGCGCAGTTCCTTCCAGATGCACCCGAGCGGATGAGAATGGGCGATCTGCCCGGCGGTGATGGCGACGAAACCGATGCCGATGCGCTGGTCGATGACGCCTGGCACGAAACGCGGCTTCTGGTCGCCACGGTAGAGGATCTGGAACTGGTCGATCCGACCGTTGGCTCCGAGCGTCTGCTCAACAGGCTGTTCCACGAGCATGGCGTACGCGTCTATGAAGGTGTTGCGCTCAAGGACGATTGCTCCTGCTCGCGCGAAAAGATCGAGACCGTTCTGGAAAACCTCTCTGATGAGGAACGGGCCGCTTCCATCGAGGATGGCCAGATCAAGGTGCGGTGCGAGTTCTGCTCCACCGAATATGCGTTCGACCCCGCCGAGTTTTCGAACGACGCCTGATTTAACCGTGCTCGCGAGACGTGCGCGGGAGCGTCACCATATCCCAGGCCCAGTTGAAGACGAACGCGTAGGCGAGGTAGAAAAGCGCCATCGCCACGTCGATTATCAACGCCTCCATGATGCCGATGTCGAGATACCATGCGACGAAGGGCAGCGTGACCAGCAGCAATCCCAGTTCAAAAAGGATGGCATGCAGCACGCGCTGCCAGACCGATTTGCGGATCGAGCCGTACCAGCGCGCCATCAACTGGTCGAACAGCAGGTTGTAAAGATAGTTCCAGCCGGTCGCGACGAGCGAAAGGCTGATCACCACCACAGCCGTATCGCCGGCCTCTATGCCGAAGCCGAAGGCGCTGAGCGGAACCACCATCGCAAGGCCGATCAGCTCGAACAGAACGGCATGCATGATGCGGGCGCGAGCCGAACGGGCCTCCATTTGCATTGCTACCGTCTTCAGTTGAGAGTGCGCTGGTTTTCCGGTAGGTCGAGCGAAAAGGCCGGAATGGCAATATCGAACCGCTCGCCGCTATCGGACTGCATCGTGTAATGGCCTTGCATCATGCCGGACGGTACGGTCAACGGGCAGCCGGACGTATAGGTATAGCTTTCGCCCGGCAGAAGACGCGGTTCTTCCCCGACGACACCGGCTCCCTCCACCTCTTGCACGCGGCCGGCACCGTCGGTGATCTTCCAGTAGCGCCATCGCAGTTGTACCGGCCGATCGGAACCGTTTTCGATGCTGACGCGATAGGCCCAGACGAAGTGATTACGGTCCGGCTCCGAATGGTCCGGCAGGAAAAATGGCTCCACTTCCACCACGATATCGTCTGTAACGGCGCGGTACATGCTGTCGATCTCCTTGTCAGAGGCCATATTGGGTCGGGCAGAACGATGGTCAAACGAGGGACGGCATGATCGACGGATGGGGAAGGCGAAAGCTCGCGCCGCTGATCGATGGAATGGCGGATCGGGCTCTGGCCGTCGGTCTGTCGGCGAATGCGATGACGCTTATCGCTTTCGGCGTCGGTCTTCTTGCCGCCATTTGCGTCGCAGCAGGCTATACGCTTCTGGCCGTGCCTCTTCTTCTGCTGTCGCGTCTTGGCGACGGGCTGGACGGCGCGATTGCGCAGCGAACGAAAGCGACTGACTTTGGAGGATTTCTGGATATCGTTCTGGACTTCGCCTTCTATGGGGCGATCCCACTGGCGTTCGTCCTCCTCGATCCGGCCCGCAATGGCATCGCAGGATCGATCCTGCTGCTGGCCTTCTACGTCAACGGAGCCAGCTTTCTCGCCTATGCCGTGATGGCCGAGAAGCGAGGTGCGAAGAGTACGGCGCGCGGCGAAAAGTCACTGTTCTTTACCACCGGACTGGCAGAAGCCGGCGAGACGCTTTTCGTTTTTGTTCTCGCCTGCCTCTTCCCGTCCTGGTTTCCGCTAATTGCCATCCTCTTCGCCGGCGTGACGGCCTATACGACCCTGAGCCGGATCATGCTGGCACACAGAGACCTCTAGCGGCCGACGCCGTTCAGAGCCTGGTCCAGATCGGCGACCAGATCGTCGGCATGTTCCAGACCGATCGAAAGGCGCACCGTGCCCGGTCCAATGCCCTGTTCCAGACGGGCGTCCTCACTCAGATTCTTGTGCGTCGTCGTGGCCGGGTGAGTGATGAGGCTTTTGGCATCGCCGAGATTGTTGGAGACGCGAATGATCTCCAGGGCGTTTTCCATAGCAAAAGCCGCGTCCTTACCGCCTTTCAGGTCGAAGCAGATCATCGTCGAACCGCCCTTCATCTGCGCTTTCGCCAGCGGGGCCTGAGGATGGTCGTCCCGACCAGGATAGATGACCTGCGCCACACTGTCGTGATTGGAAAGCCAGTCGGCGACCTGTCCGGCATTCGCGGTCTGCTTTTCAACCCGAAGGGACAGGGTCTCGAGACCCTTGAGGAGCGTCCAGGCGTTGAACGGGCTCATCGAGGGGCCGGTGTGACGGAAATAATCGTGCAGGTTCTCGTCGATCCATTCCTTGGATGACAGGACGATACCGCCGAGGCAACGGCCCTGGCCGTCGATATGTTTCGTCGCAGAATAGCAGACCACGTCGATGCCAAGCTCGATCGGCTTTTGCAGGACGGGCGTCGCGAACACATTGTCGATCACGGTCGTGATGCCGCGCGCTTTGGCGATCTTCGAGACGGCGGCGATATCGATCAGTGCCAGTGTCGGGTTGGTCGGACTTTCGAAGAAGAAGACCTTTGTATTGGCCTTGCAGGAGGCCTCCCACTCATCGGTGTTGGTGCCATCGATCAACGTGGTTTCGATGCCGTATTTCGGGGCAAGAGTTTCCACCACCCAACGGCAGGAGCCGAAAAGCTGCCTGGCCGCGACGATATGGTCGCCGGCCTGAAGCTGACAGAGAAGCGCCGCCGACACGGCCGCCATGCCCGATGCCATTGCCCGCGCATCTTCCGCGCCTTCCAGCAGGCACATGCGCTTTTCGAACATGTCGACGGTGGGGTTGGCGTAGCGCGAATAGATGAAGCCGGGCTCTTCGCCCTTGAAGCGCGCTTCTGCCGCTTCCGCGCTGGGATAGACAAAGCCCTGTGTCAGGAAAAGCGCTTCCGAGGTCTCGCCATAAGCGCTGCGATTGATGCCGCCCTGCACCAGCTGGGTTTCGGGGTGGAGCTTCGAAAGATCGGCCATTTCTTCTCACCAAAACAAAAAACCGGCCGCGATAAGTCGCGCCCGGTCCGGATCGCGGCCCCTTTAGCGACTTGTTTAACGTGGCTGCAAGCCGGCCGGCCAAATCACCACGATGGAGGGTGCCTTACGCCCCGATCGTCCGGGACGCAAGGCTTAATCGATCAGTTGATCGTGATGCGTGTGCCCTCGGGGGCCTTCACGTCGCCGATTTCACGAATATAGACCATCACATCGTTGGCCATCAGCTTGCCGCTTATCGAGTCGACCAGCACCTTGCCTTCGCTCATCACGGAATAGCCGTCGCCGCCACCGGCCATGTAGTCATTCGTGGCGACCTTGTAGTTGGCGCTTTCGTCGAGATCTTTGCCGTCGACTTTCACATCGGAAATGCGCGCCCCCGCTTCGGCGCTGGAGTCCACGCTGAAGGTGAGGCCCGAAACCTGCGGAAAGCGGCCGGCGCCTTCCTCGATCTGGCCAACCCCGTTCTCCAGTGCCTCCTTCACCTGCGCTCCGGTCATTTCCAGAAGCACAGTACGGTTGCCGAAGGGCAGTTCGGAGAGGACGTCGCGACGGGTGAGGGTAGAGCCGGCCGGGTAGGTTTTGTCCCCACGAATGCCGCCTCCATTGGTAATGGCGATATCCGCGCCGGTTGCCTTCTTCATCGCGTCGGCGATCAGGCTGCCCATGATCGTTTCCTGGCTGCGGACGGATGCGCGGCGGCTGTCGAGTTCCACGGAGGTGGTCCCGACATCGACGTCGAGTTCCTTGTCGAGCGTGGCTTCATATTCCGCAACCTTTGCGGCGACGTCCGCATCCGGCTCGACATCCATCGTGTCGGTAAAGCGAAAGCTCGGTGTCCAGTCGACCTCGCGCGTCCCTTCTTCTTCGGTCACATCGAAGGTGACATCGACAGTGCCGATCCACATGGCATCATGACCGGATTCCAGCCCGGCGGAGCGGCCATTATAGTAGCTCCAGACCACGTGATTGTGTCCGGAGAGAACCAGGTCGACTGTTCCTTCCCGCACCATCTGCTCATTGAGCGGCAGGGCATTATGGCTGATCGCGACCACGAAATCCGCGCCCTGCGAACGCAGCGTCTCGGCCTGCTTTTCCGCCGCTGCCACGGGATCGGTGAAGGTGATCTCGTCGCCGGGGCTGGAAAGCTCTCCAGTGGTCAGTTCGGCCAGTCCGATGAAGCCGACCTTCACCGGGCCGAACTCCTTCATCATCGTCGGTTCGAAATCCTCGAACGGTGTTCCGTCGGCATTTTCGATATTGGCTGCCAGAAAGGGAAAGTCGGCCTTCGATAGCTGCGACATGGCGTTTTCGGAACCGAAATCATATTCATGATTGCCCGGCGCCGCGACATCGAAACCGGCCATGTTGGCCAGTTCGATGATGTGCTCGCCCTTGTCGAAGCCCGACAGCAGCGAGGGCGATAGCATATCGCCGGCATGGACGACGACCGTATTGGGGTTGTCTCCGCGCTCCTTCTTGAAAACGCTGGCCATCTTGGCGAAGCCGCCGCGGCCATCATCATCGGGTGCCATCTTGTCGCTGTCATTGACAAGGACGAAGGTGACTTCGGTGGTTTCGGCAAGGGCGATGCCGCCTGGCAGAAGGGTGGCGACGGCCATGCCGAGAACCGCACGGCGAGTAAGGGACATAAGAGACATAGAGGGCTCCACACCATTGGGGGACATTATGCGGGCACAGGGCAGCACATCCCTTCCTCTTGGACAAGCTCTATTGAGGCTTGTATCGGTCCGTCGTGACGGGCATGTGAAGCAGATGCAGGGAGAAGCGACCTATGCCGGACCGTAAGACGGGCATCTTGCCAGACCGCGACATTTTCACGCTGATGGAAAATGGCGCGCTTCAACTGTCTGAAGACATGGCGGAGCGGCAGTTGCAGCCCGCCAGCCTGGACCTGCGCCTCGGCAAGGTGGCCTATCGCGTTCGCGCGTCCTTCCTGCCGGGCCCGGAAGCCACGGTGGAAGATAAGCTGGAGCGCCTGGTTCTTCACGAGATCGATCTGACGAAGGGCGCGGTGCTGGAAACCGGCTGTGTCTATGTCGTTCCGCTTCTGGAGAAGCTGGCCCTGCCGGATGATATCTCCGCTTCGGCCAATCCGAAAAGTTCGACCGGTCGCCTCGACATCTTCACGCGTGTCATGGTCAATCGCGGCCCCGAATTCGACAAGATACCGGCCGGCTATCGGGGACCGCTTTGGATGGAGGTCTCGCCGCGGACTTTCCCGATCGTGGTACGCACGGGATCGCGACTGTCGCAGATCCGGTTTCGCATCGGCCAGGCCATATTGTCCGAGAGCGAACTGCAGGAACTGCACGACGCGGAAACGCTCGTCGCTGCCGAAAAGCCGAACATCTCGGGCGGCGGTATCGCCTTGTCGGTCGATCTGCGAGGCACCGGCGAGGGGCCGATCGGCTATCGGGCAAAGCATCACACCGGCCTCGTCGACGTCGATCGGCCGGGCGGTTACGACCGGATCGACTATTGGGAGCCGCTACCGCGAACGGGGCAGGGCGAACTGGTTCTCGATCCCGACGAATTCTATATTCTCGTGAGCCGCGAGGCGGTTCACGTGCCACCGCGCCATGCCGCTGAAATGACGCCCTTCGATCCGCTCGTCGGTGAGTTCCGCGTGCATTATGCGGGCTTCTTCGATCCCGGCTTCGGTCATACGGATGCGGGAGGGCAGGGCGCGCGCGCCGTGCTCGAAGTGCGCAGTCATGAAGTCCCCTTCATCCTCGAACATGGGCAGATCGTCGGTCGGTTGATCTATGAACACATGAAGAGCTTGCCCGATGCGCTTTATGGACAAGACCTTGCCAGCAATTATCAGGGCCAGGGCCTGAAGCTCAGCAAGCATTTCCGCTCGTAAGACTGCTTGACAGACGGCGCGCGCCGGTCGATCAATCGGCGCTGCGTCGCGGGTGTAGCTCAATGGTAGAGCAGTAGCTTCCCAAGCTAACGACGAGGGTTCGATTCCCTTCACCCGCTCCAGATTCCTTCCGAACCTGACTTGCGACTTGAATGCGCCCCCTTTGCTGCGTATCTGCGGAGCCGTAGAATCGCGATGACGAAACAGACGGAGTACGTGGAGATGGCCGGGTCGGTGCAGAGATTTCTGGGTGATTCGCCGCTGCGGGTCGCGCTCAAGCTCATCATCATCTCGTTCATCGTCGGCGTGTTCATGAGCTATTTCGACATCACCCCGCTCGAGGTGATCGACCGTTTCATAGGCATGATTGAATGGGCGTGGCAGAACGGCTACGAGGCGCTTTCCGGCTTCGCGTCTTATTTCGTGATCGGCGCGATCGTGGTGGTACCGATCTTCCTGATCAGTCGGCTTGTCACCTACCGGCGCGGCTAGACCAATTCTTCGGCCACACCGAAGACGATGGCGTGACGCCGCCCGAGACTTTCCATATTGCGGCTGTAGCCGCCGCCCAGAACGCAGGCGACGGGAATGCCTCGCTCACGAAGGAACGTCAGCGCCATGCGATCGCGGCGGGCCAGCCCTTCGTCCGTGAGCGACAAGCGACCCAGACGGTCCTCCTCATGCGGATCGACACCGGCCAGATAAAAGGCAAGATCCGGCTGGGGAAAGAAATGGATGGCGCGCTTTAGTCCATCGTCGAGGTGTTCCAGATAGGCTTCATCCTCCGTGCCGTCCGGCAGGTCGATATCGAGATCGCTTTTCGCCTTTATCAAAGGATAGTTCTTTGCTCCGTGTATGGAGAGGGTGAAGACGTTCGGCTCATCAGCGAAGATCATGGCGGTGCCATCGCCCTGATGAACATCGACATCGACGATCAGAATGCGCCGCGCTTCGCCACCGGCTCGCAGAACTTCCGCGGCGACCGCTACATCGTTGAAGACGCAGAAGCCCGCGCCGTGTTCACGCCGGGCGTGATGGCTGCCGCCGGCCGTGTTGCAGGCGAGCCCTTCCTCCAGAGCCAGCCTGCCTGTCAGAACTGTTCCGGCGCAGGCCAGGGCAGAGCGGCGCGCGACCCTTTCATTGACCTCAAAGCCGATCATGCGCTCGATCTCCCGTGGGACGCTCTGATTGACGACGCGGTCGACATAGCCCCGCTGGTGAGCGAGGCCGAGCCAGGCCGCGGGGGCAGGCCCGGGCCTGTGAAGTGAAGCACGTTCCACGATGCCGCGTTCCGTCAGCGCCTTCATCAGCAGCGTATATTTGCCCATCGGAAACCGGTGCACCGGCGAAAACCGCGCGTCGTAATCCGGATGGTGAACGATGGGGAGCCGCGTCATCGGGGTGGAGGGTAGGGGAACGAAACGCCCAGGCAATGACAATCAAATTGATCGCCAAAGCTTGCGCTAACCCGAGCAGGATTGTCTCCCGCACATCATTCGGCTTTTGCAATCGCTGATCCCCCCTGTAGAGGGATAAGGAAGAAGCGAGAACGCAAGGCCGAAACAATTGACGCATCCGACAGACAACGCCGGGATGCCCACTCGTCTGACCCACGGGGCGGTCTTCGCTATCGCTCTGCCGACAACGCTGGCCTTCATGACGACGCCACTGATCGGCATCGTCGATACGGCGGTTGTCGGGCGGCTGGGGCAGGCGGCCCCGCTCGGCGGTCTGGCTGCCGGTGCGATCGTTTTCGATCTCGTCTTCGGATCGTTCAACTTTCTCCGATCCGGAACGACAGGCCTTGTTGCGCAGGCGAGCGGCAGAAACGATGCTCTGGAAGAACAGGCGATCCTCGTTCGGGCGCTTTTGATTGGCCTTGCTTTCGGTCTTGTCATCGCGATTGCAGGCCCTCTGATCGGTTGGGCGGGCCGGGCCTTCATGAGCGCCGAGCCGGCCGTATCCGTTGCGATGACCGACTATATTCTGATCCGTGCGCTGTCCGCGCCGTTCGCGCTCGGCAATTATTCGCTGCTCGGCACGCTGCTGGGGCGTGGCCAGTCCGGCGCGGCGCTCGGCCTCCAGATTATCGTCAATGGGAGCAATATCGTGCTTTCGATCCTGCTGGGCCTCGTCTTCGGATGGGGGCTGGAAGGTGTGGCGCTCGGAACCGTATTCGGTGAAATGATCGGCTTTGCCGCCGGCCTGGCGCTGATGGCTCGGATCTACCGGACGAATGGCCGCCCTTCGCTGGCGCGGATCATGGACCGCCCTGCATTCGGTCGGCTTCTGGCTCTCAATCGCGACATCATGATCCGGACCTTTGCCCTTTTGAGCGTCTTCGCGCTCTTTACCCGCGCGGGTGCCGGCATCGGAACCGTTCAGTTGGCGGCCAATGCCATTTTGCTCAACTTCTTCATGTTCGGCAGCTACCTGCTGGACGGGTTTGCGACGGCGGCCGAGCGTTTCGTAGGCCATGCCATCGGCGCCCGCCATCGTGAACCATTTCTGCGCGCCATAAAGCTCACCGCGCTCTGGGGCTTTGTCTTCGCCTTCGGCGTGGCGGCTGTGTTCTATCTTGCCGGAGATGAAATCATCGCCCTGATGACGACCGCGCCGGATGTGCGCCGCGTGGCGGGCATATGGCTTCCGCTTGCTGCACTGACCCCGATCTCGGGCGTCCTCGCCTTTCAAATGGATGGGGCCTTCATTGGCGCCACCTGGGGCGCGGCCATGCGAAACATGATGCTCGTCGCTCTCGCGCTTTTTCTCGGTGCGCTTTTTCTGATCGTTCCATCGTTCGGCAATGGCGCGCTCTGGGCTGCCCTTCACATATTTCTGCTGGCGCGGGGACTTCTCCTCCTGGCCATTCTGCCGATGATGATGAACCGGGAGTTCAGCCCACCAAAGGACGCTCGGCCCATTCCGTGACGCTTTGATCTCTAATGGACCGGACCGTCTCACCCTGGGCTTTCAGCTTGGCATCCATCTGGCGCAGCAACCGGATCGGAAAGCGCGGACCCTCATAGACCATGACGGAATAGAGCTGCACCAGATCGGCTCCGGCCCGGATCTTCTCCAGAGCGCTGTCGGCGCTATGCACGCCACCGACACCGATCAGCGGCATGGCCGCGCCAACGCGCTGGCGCATCTTTGCAAGGACGGTGGTGGAAAGGTCGAAAAGCGGCTTGCCGGACAACCCGCCTGCTTGTGCGCCGGCCTCGCGATTCAGCAGTGGCGCACGGGAAAGCGTGGTATTGGAAACAATCAGCCCATCGAGTCCGTATTGTTCGGCGGCCGCTGCGATATGGTCGAGGTCGGCTTCCTGCAGGTCGGGGGCTATCTTCAGGAAGACGGGAATGGAGCGGCCTGCGTCTTCGGCGGCCGCATCCCGCGCCGCCATGACGCGCGCCAGCAGGTCCGAAAGGTTTTCGGCGCTTTGCAGATCTCGCAGTCCGGGCGTGTTTGGCGAGGAAATATTCACCGTGAAATAAGAGGCATAAAGGGCAAAGGTGGTGATGCCTAGGGCATAATCCGCTGCCCGGTCCTCACTGTCCTTGTTGGCGCCGATATTGACGCCGACCAGTCCACCCCGGTGACGCCGCTTCATCAAACGAAGCAGCGCCGCCTCATGGCCCTCATTATTGAAACCGAGGCGGTTGATAACGCCCCTCTCGTTCGGCAAACGAAAGATACGGGGCTGCGGATTGCCCGATTGCGGTCGGGGGGTGACGGTGCCGACCTCGACGAAACCGAAGCCAAGCGCAAGCAGAGGATCGGGCACTTCGGCGTTCTTGTCGTAACCTGCTGCCATGCCGAGTGGATTGGGAAATGTAAGACCGGCAACGGTCGCCTTGAGTCTGGGAGACTGGTGCGGCGCGCCCGGACCGAGCATACGGCCCGCACCCGCCTTGAGCGCCGTGATGGAAAGGCCATGCGCCTTCTCCGCCTCAATGGACATCAGAGGCATCGTCGTCAGGCTGGTCGCTTTCATGTGCAGCGCTCCGGAAGATGATGCTGTCCGTCGGGCCCCATAGACAGCGCTTCCACCCATGCAACCTTGTCACATCGCAGCGCGGCGTGGAGGTGAGGGAAGAGTGCGCCGCCGCGCGACACTTCCCAGCGCAGGTCTCCGCCCAGATCATCGGCCTTGATCGCGACAAGCAGAAGGTCTTGCTGACCCGCAAAATGTTTCGCCAGCGTTTCGGGGAGCTGCTCCGCCGTTGAAAAATGGATGAAACCATCCGCGAGATCGACCGGGGCGCCCGTCCACTGGTCTCTGCTCTTGGCCTCTTGCCACATTGGCGCCGGCACGGCCTTGTAGATCATTCTTGCCATGGGCATGGCGTAGCGAAAATTGGCTGCCGTGCCTAGCTGAACGCGCGGGGCGGCCGGCAATGTAAACCGGTTTTTCTGAAATAACGGGAGGAGCGAGCCAATGATAAGCACGCGCAAATTGACGGTCGGGGGTCTGATGATGATGCTCGGTGGAAGCGCCCTCCATGCGCAGGAGAGCATCGATCGCTACGTCATGGACCGGACGGAGGACGGATGGGTTCGCATGGACGGTCAGACCGGTGAAATAACGGTCTGCCGCCAGGCCGGCCGCAACCTTTCCTGCGAGAGGAACGGCCCCGCGAACAACCCGGTGGCGGGTGAGGCCGACCGCATGGCTCGCCTCGAAGAGCGCGTTGAAGCACTGGAACGGCAGCTCGAGCTCGGAAAAGAGGGCGCGGAGAAAGAGAGCCTGCCCTCCGAAGAGGAGTTTGATCAGGCCCTCGGCTATATGCGCCGCTTCTTCGAAGCCTTCCGCGATATGGTTCGCGAGTTTCAGGCCGAAGATGAGACCAACGGCACGCTTTAAGCAGGCTGAGTGACGTTGGTAAGAAGCCTCGGTTCATCCGCCAGCGCCGTCGTGGACTCCGTCTCCATCATCAGGGCGGCAGCATGCCGCGCGTCCTGGCGGGGTGAAACAAGCAAACTGACGGCGATGGTCACGATCATGCCGGCAAGGCCGGCGACCACGCCATAGGCCCCGCCTTCTGGCGAGCCGAATGGAAGGATCGTCGCGCCCGACAGAAAAAGCGCGATCTGGGCGAGCAGTGCGACGATGACGCCGGTCAATGTTCCGATGCCGCTGACGCGACTCCAGAGGAGAGCGGGGATTAGCCCGGCGATCGCGATGGCGACGAACAGAGGCAGGGCGGCATCTCTCAGCGCGATCCATGATCGGCCTTGCTGGGGATCGATAAGCATGAAGGCTGTAAGGGCGATCGTCGCACCGATCATGGCAAAGCGCAGCCAAGCCAGATGCCGCCCCTGGACAAGGGGTTCTTCGGCGACAAGACAAAGGATGAGATCGTCGATCAGGCAGATGGAAAGGGAGAGCAGGAGGAGGCCCCCGGCGATGACAAGCGCCGCGAGACCAGCGATATCGACGAGAATGGGCGGAAGGTCGCTGCGCGTCAGCGTCGCGGCTTCTACGTCTCCATCAGTCATGCCGGGCACGCCGACCATGTAGATGATCGCGGCGACCACTACCGCCAGCAAAATGAGCCAGCCTGCCGTGCGATAACTGGAACGAGGCGTGGAGAGACTGCCGACGATCGGCAAGAGTGCGGGGGTCAGCAGGGCGGCGCAAAAGCCGATGAGCAGCGGTTCGATGAGGGAGCGATCCCACTGAAGCGGAAACAGAGACAGACCTGCCGCGGCACTGCCGACCAGAAACCGGTCGACCGCGAGGGCGGTGATGACGGCCGCCACGCCGAATGCCAGCACCACTCGTGCCAGGCGGAGGAGGGCGACCGTTCCGCCGGCCCACGCCGGCAGGAAAACGAGTAGCGCAGCGGCGACAATGCCTGTGCTGCGGCCAAAGCCCAGCTCGGCCGAGAAATGTTCGGCCAGAATGCCCAGCACGCGAAAGAGCAGGCCACTGAGAACAGCCGACGCCACCAAGCCGAAGATCAGGCGGAGAGGCAGAGATTCCCAGTCAGAAAAGCGCTGCTGGATTAGCCGGCCCGGGCTTGTCGCTCCCAGCCGCCTCATGCGCGGGCCAAGAACAAAGAGCTGCAGAAGAAAAGCCGAAAGGCCGCCGAGAAGGATGACTCCGGACGCCGCGGCATGGCGATCGGCCAGCGCCCAGGCTAGCCCTATGGCGAGCAATGCAAGGCCGGGCACCGCGCTGACACCACGCACCCGACGCCCTGCCCGTTGCCAGCGTCCGTCTTCCACGATCAGGGAGAAGAGGCCGAATATGAGGACGGTGCCGAGCACAAGTACCGTCATAAGAAACCGCAAAATGCCAACCGGTACGCCAGCTCGTTCCGCAACGAAGGAAAGAGCCGTCAATCCGAGAGCCGCAAAGCCGAGCAGAAACGCAACCCAAGCACTGCCAAATGCACTTCGCTTCGCCTGCACCGATATCTCCAACTCGCTAAATTCGATTGGGTTGTCATAAAATCGACTGCGCATTACAAGCAAAAAAGCGCGCCGCGGTCGGTCAAGGGAGGGTCTTGTCAGCCGCGGGGGGAGGGTAAATGCAGTCCGACGACAATACACTGAATATTCTGATCGCGGACGACCATCCGCTTTTCCGCGGTGCGTTGCGCCAGGTTCTCTCCGGCCTTCCGAACGCGTGCGAGATCCATGAAGCGGGTGATTTCGCCGGCGCCAAACGGCTCGTCGAGGAGGGGGAGGATTATGATCTGATCCTACTCGATCTCAATATGCCGGGCTCGTCGGGCCATTCTGCGATTGTCGGTCTCTCCGCCGTGCAGTCAAACATCCCGATCATCGTGGTTTCGGCATCGGAATCACCAGAGACGATCCGGCGTGCCATTGAGCTTGGAGCTTCCGGCTATATCGCAAAATCAGCGTCCATGGAGACGATACGCGAAGCCATCGAGCGTGTGCTTGAAGGGCAGGTATGGGTTCCCCCACATATCGAGCTGGGCGTGGAAACCGATCCCGAGATTTCTGAGCTTATCGAAAGGCTTGGCACGCTGACGCCCCAGCAGACCCGCGTTCTGACGATGATCGGCGAAGGTCTTCTGAACAAGCAGATCGCCTATGAGCTCGGTGTCTCGGAGGCGACCATCAAGGCTCATGTTTCCGCTGTCCTGACAAAATTGAATGTCGACAGCCGCACGCAGGCCGTCATCCTCTTGTCGAAACTGAGCGCCAATAGTCCCGCATTGTCCCTGCGCGGTTAGAGCCTCTTACTCCGCTGCCGTTCTGATCGCTTTTTTCTGGCGGCTCATGACCAGCCTGAGGCGCGCCGGCTTGACCGGCTTGTTGAGCACGGGAATGTCCCGTTCCAACGCGTCGCCCATCACCGATTTCGATCTGTCGGCCGTCACGAGAACGGCAGGAATACTGTGCCCGAAACGACTGCGTGCCGTCTGGATGGCCGTGAAGCCGGTTTCACCATTGAGATGATAATCGGCAAGGATCATTTCCGGCGCATCGTCTCCGGGAAGTGCCTCGATCGCTGCGGAGCCGGTCGCGCGTAACACGCTGCAGCCCCAACCGGTCAACAGAAGCTCCATACCGTCCAGAATGTCGGGCTCATTGTCGATAATGAGGACGGTCAGGTTCTCCATGTCCGCGGCAATGGCAGGGGTGGGCATAGCAAGCCGGGTCTCGCTTGTTGTTTTTGCGGCGCTGACCGGCAGCCGGACGCTGAAACACGTGCCTTGGCCATGCCGGGAGCGAACGGAAACGTCCAGACCGAGAACGCGGGCGATCCGGTCGACGATGGACAGTCCAAGGCCGAGCCCTTCCGCTTCAAGGGCGCCCTCTTCGAGTCGCGCAAATTCATCGAAGATCTCTGTCAGCTGATCCGCCGCCATGCCGATCCCGGTGTCGAAAACCTGGATGTCGACGAATGCTCCTCTTCGTCTCACCCCGAGCAGGATCCGGCCTTGACGGGTATACTTCACCGCATTCGACAGAAGATTCTGCACAAGACGGCGCAGCAGGTTGATGTCGGTTTCGACGACCACCGACGATGGCAGCACCCGCAGTTCGACGCCTTTCGCCTCGGCCAAGGGTGCCAGAGCGGTGCCGACCTGTCGCAGAACGCCGCCGAGCTGGAAGGTGCTGAGGCTGGGCGTCATGGCACCGGTGTCGAGGCGGGAAATGTCGAGTACGGCGGAAAGAATGTTCTCCACGGCGTCGAGAGACGCATCGATGCGTCCGACGGTCTCCGTCAAATCGCCGCTCTTTTCCGTGCCTTCCTTGCCCATCCGTTCGCCCGCCGCCGAGCAATAGAGCCGAGCCGCGTTGAGGGGCTGCAGAATGTCATGTCCCACGGCAGCCAGAAAGCGGGTCTTTCCGAGATTGGCTTCCTCGGCCGCGCGGCGCGCGTCGACCAGTTCGCCATTGACGTTGAGAAGTTCGTGCGTGCGCGCTGCAACGGCCGCTTCAAGGCCTTCATTGGCCCGTTTGAGCGCACGGTCGGCTTCGACCTGAGAAGTGATATCGGTATAGGTTCCGACCACTCCGCCCTCTGGCATGGGCTGCGTGCGCATCTCGATGATCCGTCCGGACTGGCGAAGCTCCAACTCCCATGGCGGCAGGGAGCGCGCCAGCCGGTCGATAATGGATTCGACTTCGGCCTGTTCGATCTCTCCCTGTCGAGCCAGATGTTCGACAACGTCCGACAGGGGCGTTCCGACCTCGCCCAGCGCTTCCGGCAGGTTGAAGAGGGTGCGAAAGCGCCTATTCCAGCAGGTCAGGCGAAGATCCTGATCGAAGACGGTGATCCCTTGCTCCATCTGGTCGAGCGCGATCTGTAGGAGGCCGCGATTTTGCTGAAGCGCTTCGGTCGCATCGTCCAGAAGCGAATAGGCGAAGCTGGCATTGGTGTCGTACCGCTCCAGAAGAAGTGACAGGATCAACCGCGCCGAAGACGAGCCGACGGCGCTGCCGAGCAGACTTTCGGAAAAACGCAAGATCTGGCCATTGGCGATATCGCTTGGCTCAAAGGTAATATTCTCGCGGCGCTGCCAGGATTCGAAGCTCCGCGCCGTTCGTTCGTGTCCGAGATAGCGACCGATCGTGGTCTGCAGTTCTCCGACCGTCAGCTCCGTTTTGATCTTGCGGGGAAAGGGCGGACGACCGGCGCCGCGCGGCACGAACAAGGCCGCCTGGATCCTTTCACGCGGATAGGCCCGCCTGGATAGCGAGCATGCGATAAAAGCGAGCGTGTTGGCAGCCAACGAGACGAGTGTGCCATGTTCGAGTGGCGGCAGATTCAGGCCGAAAAGGGCTTGAGGCCGCAGAAATGTCAGGCCGAAAGGCCCCTCCGCCAGAAACGCGATATCCTGAGGCAGAATGCTGGGGAGGAGAAGAGTGTAAAACCAGGCGCTGATGCCGACCAGCATGCCGGCGATCGCACCGCGACCATTGGCGTTGCGCCAGAGAAGTCCGCCCAAAAAGGCGGGCAGGAACTGCGCAATCGCCGCGAAGGACAAAAGGCCGATCGATGCGAGAAGCGCCTCGTTCTCGATCGAACGGTAGTAGAAGTAGCCGGCCGCGAGCAAGGCCGCGATCGCAAGGCGCCTGATGAAGAGGATGGTTCGCGACCAGTCCTCATGATCGGCCCAGCGCATGCCGAGCGTCCTGTGAAGCACGACCGGCATGATGAGATCGTTCGAGATCATGATGGAAAGGGCAACCGAGGCCATGATCACCATGGCGGTCGCCGCCGACAGGCCGCCGACAAGGGCCACGATCGAGAGCCATTCATTGCCCGCGAGAAGGGGAATGGAAAGAACATAGAGATCGGGCGTCGTCTGGCCGCCAACGGTGGTCAGGCCGACCAGCGCAATCGGCAGCACGAAGATGTTGATTGCGACGAGATAGAGCGGGAAGAGCCAGCGGGCGCGCTCCACCTCCTTCTCCGACCGGTTCTCTACCACCATGACGTAGAACTGGCGGGGCAGGAGCAGGATGGCGGAGCCGGACAGAACCGTCATCGTGATCCAGCCGATCATCGGCGTATCATTGGAGAGGCTGTTCCATACCGCCGGATGGTTGCTGACCTGCTCCCACAGGCTTGTGGGTTCGAAAAGCAGGAACGAGACGCTGAAGCCGACGATGAGAAATGCGGCGAGTTTGACGACGGATTCGATGGCAATGGCGAAGACCAGCCCGTCCTGGTGCTCCGTCGCATCGGTCTGACGCGTGCCGAACAGCATGGCGAAGATGGCCAGCAGCACGGTCACCCAGAATGCGATACCGCCGACACCGATGGGCATGGGGAGGGCGGCTGCCCCGACACCGCGCGTTTCGGCCATCAAGGTGACTGCGGCCGCGATCGCTTTCAGTTGCAGGGCAATATAAGGGACCACCCCGACCGTCGCGATCAGTGTTGCGATTGAAGCGATGGAGAAGCTCTTGCCGTAGCGCGATGCCAGAAAGTCCGCCACCGACGTAATCCGCTCGGCCTTTGACAGGCGGGTGATGCGCTTCAGGAATGGCGTTGCGAGAATGAAGACCAGCGCCGGCCCGATATAGATCGCCAGAAATTGCAGTCCGTTATTGGCGGCCACGCCAACCGAGCCGAAAAAGGTCCACGAGGTGCAGTAGACCGCAAGCGACAGCGCGTAGCGGATGGGGCGGGCACGGCGATCACGGCTCTTCTGCGCTCTGTCACCGAGGGCTGCAACCACGAACAGCACCGTGAGGTAGCTGAGCGCGACGAGCGAAATGACCCATCCGTTCATCTGAACATTGTCCCTTCGACCCTCCCAAGCCGTTGCCGATTTTGATCCTAGACGAGCCCGGCACGCTCCGAAAGCCGGTCATGGTTAACCATTGGTGGCATTTGGTATGGATTTGCCGGGCGCGAGGCAGCAAAGCTGTCGAGACACGATCAGTAGGAGAGCCCGATGGCGGTTTATCAGGAATTCAAGGAGTTTATTGCCAAGGGTAACGTGATCGACCTGGCGGTGGGCGTCATTATCGGTGGTGCGTTCAGCGGAATCGTGAAATCGCTGACCGACGACATCATCATGCCGATTGCCGGTGCGATTTTCGGCGGGTTCGATTTCTCGAACTACTTCCTGCCCCTCGCCGGGGGTGTCGAGGCCGAGACGCTGGACGCAGCAAGAGACCAGGGCGCGGTTCTGGCCTATGGCAGCTTCGTAACGGTCATTCTCAACTTCTTGATCCTTGCCTTCATCGTCTTCCTGATGGTCAAGGCGGTGAACAATCTGCGCCGCAAGGAGAACAAGGAAAAAGAGGTCGCTCCGGCCGCGCCGCCGGCGGATATCCAGCTTTTGACGGAAATTCGCGACGCGCTGGTCCATAAGGATGCAACGGGGCCACGCTGAAGCCGGCAAGCAATGCTTGCCTTTGCGGCATTGCAGCACAATTGTCCGGCAGGGCCCGCAAGGGCAGTAGACAGGCAAAAGAGCGGAGGGCCAGATGGCCGACCAGAAATCTCTCGATGGCAATGTGGCAGTGATCACCGGCGCCGGCTCCGGCATTGGTCAGGCGATTGCAAGAGGCATGGCTGCCGAAGGTGCCAAGATCGCCATTTGCGACATCGATATGGATGGCGCGGAAGAAACCGCGCGGATGTTGAAGGATGAGTTCGGCACCGAAAGCATGACGGTCAACATGAACGTGATCGACGAGGAGGCCGTCAATTCCGGGATGGGCAAGATCGCCGACAAGTTCGGCCGCATCGACACGCTCGTTTCCAATGCCGGCATCCAGATCGTACATCTGATCGAGGATTTTCCGTACGATCAGTTCAGGAAGGTGGTCTCCATCCATCTCGACGGCTCGTTTCTGACCACCAAGGCCGCCGTCAAATACATGTATCCGCAAAAGAGGGGATCGCTGATCTATATGGGCTCGGTCCACAGCCATGAGGCTTCGACGCAGAAGGCGGCCTATGTCGCGGCTAAGCACGGCATTCTCGGTCTCTCGCGCGTGATGGCCAAGGAAGGCGCAAAGCACGGCGTTCGCTCCAATGTGATCTGCCCGGGCTTCGTGAAAACGCCTCTGGTGGAAAAGCAGATCCCCGAACAGGCGAAGAATCTCGACATTTCCGAGGAGAAAGTCGTCAACGAGATCATGCTCGGCAACACGGTCGATCAGGAATTCACCACCATGGAAGACGTCTCCGATGTGGCTGTTTTTCTGGCCTCATTCCGCTCCAACGCGTTGACCGGCCAGTCGATCGTGGTCAGCCATGGTTGGGCGATGCGTTAAGCGAAACAGACCCGGCCATAGGGTTCGAACCATGCTTCGATAGATAATTTCAATCGAAGCATGGGGTCGCCATGCTTGAAGATTCATGGTCATTTCGCCTAGGCCTGAAACGAAATTGCATCGACGGAGGGAATGCCTTGAAAACACGTGCTGCCGTAGCATTCGAAGCCAAGAAGCCGTTGGAGATCGTGGAAGTCGATCTTGAAGGGCCGAAGGCCGGTGAGGTTCTGGTGGAGATCAAGGCCACCGGCATTTGCCACACCGATGCCTACACACTTGACGGTCTGGATAGCGAAGGGCTTTTCCCCTCCATTCTCGGCCATGAAGGCTGCGGTATCGTCCGTGAAGTCGGTCCCGGCGTGACGGGTCTCAAGGAAGGCGATCACGTCATTCCGCTCTACACGCCGGAGTGCCGCCAGTGCAAAAGCTGCCTCTCCCAGAAAACAAATCTCTGCACCGCGATCCGCGCCACCCAGGGCAAGGGTGTCATGCCCGATGGCACGTCCCGCTTTTCCTACAAAGGGCAGACGATCTATCATTATATGGGCTGCTCGACCTTCTCCAACTACACGGTTCTGCCGGAGATCGCGCTTGCGAAGATTCGCGATGACGCGCCCTTCGACACCACGTGCTATATTGGCTGTGGCGTGACCACCGGCGTCGGCGCTGTGGTCAACACCGCCAAGATCGAGCCGGGCGCGAACGTCGTCGTTTTCGGCCTTGGCGGCATCGGCCTCAACGTTGTTCAGGGTGCCAAGATGGTCGGCGCGAACCGGATCGTCGGCGTCGATCTCAACAATGACAAGAAGGAATGGGGCGAGAAGTTCGGCATGACCGCCTTCGTCAATCCGAAAGAGATCGACGGCGATATCGTGTCCCATCTCGTCGAGATGCTCGATGGCGGTGCCGACTACACCTTCGATTGCACCGGCAACACGACGGTCATGCGCCAGGCATTGGAAGCCTGCCACCGCGGCTGGGGTGTTTCGGTGGTGATCGGTGTGGCCGAGGCCGGCAAGGAAATCTCCACCCGTCCGTTCCAGCTCGTGACGGGCCGCGAATGGAAAGGCACGGCCTTTGGCGGCGCACGTGGCAGGACCGACGTCCCGAAGATCGTCGACTGGTACATGGACGGCAAGATCCAGATCGACCCGATGATCACCCATCGTCTGGACCTTGAAGACATCAACACGGGGTTCGACCTGATGCATGAGGGCAAGTCGATCCGCGCCGTCGTCGTCTACTGATCGATGGCGGAGCGCGATACGCCTCTGCTGGCCGTCCTGATCGACGCCGACAATACGACGCCCAAAGCTGCCAAAGCGATCTTTGACGAGATCGCCAGCTTGGGCGAGGCGGCGGTGCGCCGGCTGTATGGGGACTTTTCCTCGCCGCGCATGAAAGGCTGGCTCGATATCATTGCTGGTCTGGCAATCATTCCGCATCAGCAGTCCGCCAATACGACCGGCAAGAACGCGTCCGATATCGCACTTGTGATCGACGCGATGGATCTGCTTCATTCCGATCGCTTCGACGGCTTCGTTCTGGTCTCGTCCGACAGCGACTTCACCCGTCTGGCCAGCCGCATCCGTGAGCAGGGCTACGACGTGTACGGTATCGGTGAGCGCAAGACACCGGAGGCATTTCGGCGGGCCTGCAAGCGGTTTCTGTTCATCGAGAACATTGTCGAGGCCTCTTCGGAAGAAGGCTCTGAAAAAGAGCCGGATCCATCAGCCAACCTGTCACCACCGACGGCCGCCATACCCAAGATTCGAGCAGCGCTTTCGGCGCTTGGCGAAGATCCGAAGAAGCACAATCTGAGTCTTCTCGGAAAGCAGTTGATCGCCAGTGATCCGGACTTCGATCCTCGAAATTTCGGCAGTCCCAAGCTGAGCCATCTTATAGAACGGACTGGCTATTACATCATTGATCGCGACGTCTCCCCGTGGCGTATCCTGGAAAAGAAAGGCGCGACCACGCAACGGAAGCGCGCACCCGTCAAGCAGTGAGATTGCAATGGAAATCCTGAGCCAGAATCGCAGCCATGGCGGCACGCAATATGTCTGCCGTCACGAAAGCACCGAAACTAAGACGGACATGACGTTTGCGGTCTTCGTGCCGGACCATGCGGAGGGTGCGCTACTGCCTGCGGTCTGGTACCTTTCCGGTCTCACCTGCACCCATGCCAATGTCATGGAAAAGGGCGAATACCGGAAAGCCTGCGCCGAACTCGGTCTCATCTTCATCGCACCGGATACATCGCCGCGTGGCGAGGGCGTTCCCGACGATCCGGACGGGGCCTATGATTTCGGCCTCGGAGCGGGGTTCTATGTCGATGCGACCGATGAGCCCTATGCCGAGAATTATCGCATGTGGTCCTATGTCACGAAGGAGCTGCCGGTTCTTGTCGCCGAGCATTTCCCGATGGACGCCTCCAGCCAGTCGATCATGGGCCATTCCATGGGCGGCCACGGCGCGTTGACCATCGGTCTTTCCCATCCGGACCGTTTCAAGGCGGTGTCGGCATTCGCGCCCATCGTCGCGCCGAGCCAGGTGCCTTGGGGTCACAAGGCCCTGCCGGCCTATCTTGGCGATGACAAAGGCGCTTGGCGCAAGCATGATGCCGTCGCGCTGATCGAGGATGGCGCGCATGTACCGGCGCTTCTGGTCGATCAGGGTACCGACGACAATTTCCTGAAGGAGCAACTGAAGCCGGAATTGCTGGCGGATGCCTGCGAGAGAGCGGGTATCGATCTGACGCTGCGCCTCCAGCATGGCTACGATCACAGCTATTACTTCATCTCGACCTTCATGGACGATCACCTCCGCTGGCATGCGCAGCGCTTCGCCGGCGTTTGAAAGCCCGAGCGGCTGCACAGCGGCAGACTTCTGCGCAGCTCTGCCGTGCGGGGCGGATAAAGCGTTGTGGAATGGGTACGCACAGCCGGCCCATGGCCGCAGCGAGAACGTGAAATGTCGAGGAGATGGTGCTGCCGGAGAGATTTGAACTCTCGACCTCTCCCTTACCAAGGGAGTGCTCTACCCCTGAGCTACGGCAGCGGAACGCGTAAAAGAAGGCCGCCTCGAATGGCGGCGCGCGAACGCGGCGGGTATTGCCATAACCTCCGGGGCTTGGCAAGCAGTGGAGAAAGCAAATTTTCGGCGGACGGGACCGTCTCCGAAAAAGGGAGTGCAGGGACCGGTGTCGGAAAAGGAAAGAAAAGACCGCCTGGCTGAGCAACTGCGCGCCAATATCAGACGACGTAAGGCGCAATCGCATGCCATGCGCGGCGGCAAGGCCGATAGACGGACAGGTCTGCCCGCCTTGGACGAGGAGACGCGCGAGCAGGCGGGAGATGGTCTCCCAGCAGGCCCGGAACGCGATTCTTGAACGTTCTGCCAACTTCGTCTAGAGGAACGCGCCAGTTTCAAGCTGATGCAAACCGGCTGCGCAGGCCCTTTTTTGAATGAGGCGCTGCAGACAGCCCCGAGGATAATTGATGGATCGTATTCGCATTGTGGGCGGCCAGCCTCTTATTGGCACCATTCCCATTTCGGGCGCCAAGAATGCGGCCCTGCCGCTGATGATCGCCTCGCTTCTGACAGATGATCAACTGACACTTGAGAATGTGCCCTACCTGAACGATGTGGAGCAGCTGATCCGCATTCTCGGCAATCACGGCGTCGACTATTCGGTCGCGGGCAAGCGCCGCGGGCAAAATGAGGGGCACGCCCGCACCATTCATTTCACGGCGCGCAACATTGTGGATACGACCGCGCCCTACGATCTCGTTTCCAAAATGCGTGCGAGCTTCTGGGTGATCGGCCCGCTGCTGGCCCGAATGAGAAAGGCACGTGTTTCGCTGCCCGGTGGCTGTGCCATCGGCACGCGCCCTGTCGATCTCTTCCTCGACGGGCTACGGCATCTCGGCGCGCAGATCGAGGTCGATAGCGGCTATGTCAACGCCAGCACGGATGGCCGCCTCAAAGGGGGGCGTTACGTTTTTCCGAAGGTCTCTGTTGGTGCGACCCACGTGCTCATGATGGCGGCCACACTGGCCCGGGGCACCACCGAACTGGAAAATGCGGCCCGCGAGCCTGAAGTGGTCAATCTGGCCGAGTGCCTCATCGCGATGGGCGCGAAGATTTCCGGTCATGGCACCTCGACAATCACTATCGAGGGTGTCGATCAGCTTTCCGGTGCGCGTCACGCGGTCGTCCCCGATCGTATCGAGACCGGAACATATGCCATGGCAGTGGCCATGACGGGCGGAGACGTGCTTCTGGCCGGCGCGAAGGCCGATCTTCTTCAGGCTGCGCTGGAGAAGATCCGTGAAACCGGCGCCGAGGTGACGGAGGAGGCCGGCGGAATCCGGGTGGTCAAGAATGGCGCGGAGATTGCGCCGGTCGATGTGACAACAGAGGTCTTTCCGGGCTTTCCGACGGATCTCCAGGCCCAGTTCATGGGGCTGATGACCCGCTCCAGCGGAACCTCGCGTATTGTCGAGACGATTTTCGAGAATCGTTTCATGCACGTGCAGGAACTGGCTCGACTGGGCGCCAATATTACCCTTTCCGGCCAGACGGCCGTTGTCGAGGGTGTGCAATCGCTGCGCGGTGCGCCGGTGATGGCAACCGATCTGAGAGCCTCTTCGGCTCTCGTGATCGCCGGTCTTGCCGCCGAGGGGACGACCGAGGTCAATCGTGTCTATCACCTTGATCGTGGCTTCGAGCGGCTTGAAGAGAAACTGGCAGCCTGCGGAGCGCAGATCGAGCGCGTCGCGGGCTGAAAGCCCGCGTCTGGCGGTGCGTTGTTGCGCTATCGCAGCACCGCCTTGGATCGTCCCGTGTTTGCGGGGCAGGGTGCCCCGACGAGAATGACAAGGGCGGCTGAAGGCGACCAATGCGCCAACCGAAAATCCTGACGACGATCCGAACCTATAGCTGGTCACAGTTTGTCGCCGATCTGCTGGCCGGTATCACGGTGGCGATGGTGGCGCTGCCGCTGAGCCTCGCCATTGCGATCGCTTCGGGCGCCGACCCCGGCCAGGGACTGGTCACAGCCATCGTTGCAGGATTCTTCATCTCGCTTCTCGGCGGAAGCCGCGTTCAGATCGGCGGGCCGACCGGGGCGTTTATCGTGGTGGTCTATGGCGTGATCGCCGACCACGGATATGACGGGCTGGTCCTGGCGACCTTCATGGCCGGCTTCATCCTGCTCATCGCCGGCTATTTTCGGGCGGGCAATCTGATCGCCTTCATTCCGGAAGCCGTCATCAACGGTTTTACCATCGGTATCGGGGTGATCATCGCGACCAGTCAGTTGAAGGACTTCTTCGGCCTGACCGTGGGCGAGGTGCCGGCGGATATGGTCGAAAAGCTGCCGGTCCTGTGGTCGGCGCGGGAGACGGTTGTCTGGCCAGCCTTCGCCATCGCTGTTGTCACGATGGTTCTGATCGTCGTGTTGCGGCGGGCGGCGCCGCGCTTTCCCGGTCTGCTTCTGGCCGTTGCCGCCACATCCTTTGCCGTTGCCTGGTTCGCCCTGCCGGTCGATACGCTGGGTTCCCGCTTCGGCGAACTTCCCAGTCGGCTTCCCGTGCCTGCCTTGCCGGAGTTATCCTGGTCTCGGGTGAGCGAACTCTTCCCTTCCGCTCTCGTCATCGCATTCCTGGCGGGGGTGGAATCTCTGTTGTCCGCGATGGTGGCCGACCGCATGATCGAGGGTCACCACCGGCCCAATGCGGAACTGACAGCGCAAGGGGTGGCCAACATTGCGTCGAGCCTGTTCGGTGGCCTTCCCGCTACCGGAGCGATCGCCAGAACCGCAACCAACATCAAGGCAGGAGGGCGGACGCCCGTTGCCGGGCTGGTTCACGCCGCGGTGATCCTGCTCGTCATGCTGCTGATCGCATCCTGGGCCAGCTATCTGGCTATGCCGGCTCTGGCTGCCCTTCTTCTCATTACCGCATGGAACATGAGCGAGCCGCACAGATGGGCCGATTACGCGCGCGGACCGCGCAGCGAGACCGTTCTGCTGGTGGTCACGCTCGTTTTGACGGTGCTGGTCGACCTCACCGTCGCCATCGGCGTCGGGGTCTCGATCGGCCTTGCCATGCGTCTTTCCCATCGCCGATCCGTCGAAAGCGACTGGACACCGCCCGATCGGTGACAATGTTCATCAGAACGCTCATCCACGCATGGAATGGTTTATGGACGCGCTGAAACTTGCCGCTCTCGACATAGACGATCTCGTCATCCTTTCTGCCCATACGCAGGATGCGCTCGTCAAACCGGTCGAGGCATCCTACGACCGTAGAACACGTACGTTTCTACTGCCTCTGCGGCGCTATGCCTGGGAAAAGAAACGCCGGTTCCTCGGTCGGGGCGAACGGCGCCTTTCGGCACTTTCGGTTTCGGGTGTCACGGCCGTCCGCTCAACCGGCATCGATCGATCCGCTGAAGAGGCCGTGCTCAATCTTCTGGCGCTCCGCTTTACCCCCTCAGACGCGCAGGACGATCCGGGCGGCGCGATCGAACTGACATTCTCCGGTGACGCAACGATCGCCCTAGAGGTGGAGTGTCTGGAACTGCGGCTTGCCGATCTCGGCGCGGCATGGCAGACGGAGAACCGTCCCGCTCACGAACTTTAGGTGTGGGAGGCGCGTCGCCGACGCTGCCGTCCCCATCAGGCCGAACCAGGAACGCAAACGCCAGCCATGGCCATCACACACTCGACCGCTTCCACCGACTTCGAGGACCGTTTTGCAGCGCTTCTGGCGATGAAGCGTGAAACATCGTCGGATGTGGATCAGGCTGTGGCCGAGATCATCAGCGCTGTCCGCAAGGACGGCGACCGGGCGCTGGCGGACTATACGCGCCGTTTCGATCACTTCGACGTTGGCAAGGCTGGCGGGCTGGCTTTTACCGCCCAACAGATCGAAGACGCTTTCCAGCGCGTTGATCAAAAGACGCTGGACGCTTTGACGCTCGCGCGTGATCGCATCCGTTCACATCACGAACGGCAATTGCCGAAGAACGATCGATACACGGATGCCCTCGGTGTCGAACTGGGGAGCCGGTGGACGGCGGTCGAGGCCGTCGGACTCTATGTGCCGGGCGGTACGGCGTCCTATCCTTCGTCCGTTCTGATGAATGCGCTGCCGGCTGCCGTGGCAGGGGTGGAGCGGATCGCGATGGTCGTTCCGACGCCGGACGGGAAGGTCAATCCACTCGTTCTGGTGGCTGCGAAGCTGGCGGGGGTTCGGGAAATATACCGCGTGGGCGGTGCGCAGGCCGTGGCCGCCCTCGCTTATGGGACGGAAACGATCTCGCCTGTCGCGAAGATTGTCGGCCCCGGCAATGCCTATGTGGCGGCAGCGAAGCGCCGGGTTTTCGGTACCGTTGGGATCGACATGATCGCCGGCCCGTCGGAAGTTCTCGTTCTTGCCGACGCGAACAACAATCCGGACTGGATCGCGGCCGACCTTCTTGCTCAGGCCGAACATGACGAAGCCGCGCAATCCATTCTGGTGACGAATGACGAGGCCTTTGGCGACGCGGTTCGCGCAGCGGTCGAACGCCAGCTTCAGACCCTGCCTCGCGGCGAGATCGCCCGCGCCTCGTGGAATGATTTCGGTGCGATCATCACTGTCTCGGATTTCGACGAAGCCCTGCCGCTCGTCGACCGGATCGCCGCAGAGCACCTGGAACTCGCCTTCGAAGGCGCCGAGAGTTATGTCGAGCGCGTCCGCAATGCCGGTGCCATCTTTATCGGATCCTACACGCCGGAAGTGATCGGCGATTACGTGGGTGGCTCGAACCACGTGCTGCCGACGGCGCGATCCGCGCGCTTCTCCTCGGGTCTCGGCGTCCTCGATTACATGAAGCGGACGAGCCTTCTCAAATGCGGGCCGGAGCAGCTTCGCGCTCTGGGGCCCTCGGCTGTAGCGCTGGCCGAAGCGGAGGGGCTCGGGGCTCATGCCCGTTCGGTCTCGATACGGTTGAATCCGGGAGACGCCGATGGCTGAACAGCCGAAAAACCGGCTGATCGATGTGGTGCTGGACGAATCGATCGGCCGCTCCACACCCGATGTGGAGCATGAGCGCGAAGTCGCAATCTTCGATCTGATCGAGGAGAACAGCTTTCACCCGGTCGGCGACGATGAGGGCGGCCCATATCGACTGCGCCTGGGCGTCCGCGACAACAAACTGGTCTTCGCCATCTCCAGGGAAGATGGCGAGCAGGTTGTGACCAATATACTCTCCCTGACGCCGTTCCGCCGGATCGTGAAGGAGTACTTCATGATCTGCGAAAGTTATTATGAAGCGATCCGCAGCGCTTCCTCTGCACAGATCGAGGCCATTGATATGGGGCGTCGGGGGCTCCATAATGAAGGCAGTCAAACCTTGCAGGATCGTCTCGCCGGAAAGATCGATGTCGATTTCGATACGGCGCGGCGTCTATTCACCCTTGTTTGCGTTCTGCACTGGCGTGGTTAAAAGCAAGCATCATCATGAAGAAGCGCGGGCGAAGGGCTGTTCCCTTACGCCTGCTCTTCCTATAGGTTCCGCGCGCGCCGCACCTTGGTGGCCGCGCACCGCAATGGAAAAAGGCGAATAATGGCCAAAGAAGAAGTCCTCGAATTTCCCGGTGTCGTGACGGAGTTGCTCCCAAACGCCATGTTCCGGGTGAAATTGGAAAACGATCACGAGATCATTGCTCACACGGCGGGCCGCATGCGCAAAAACCGCATCCGTGTGCTGACGGGCGACAAGGTTCTTGTCGAGATGACGCCCTATGATCTGACGAAGGGCCGGATCACCTATCGCTTCAAGTAAGCCGCCCGGCGAAGGCAGAAGGGCGGAGAGGCCATGAGTGTCTTGCAGAAACTGATCCTCGCCTCCGGCTCGCCGCGGCGTGTAGAACTCTTACAGCAGGCCGGTATTGAACCGGACGCCTTGCTGCCGACCGATATTGATGAAACGCCGAAACGCGCCGAACATCCGCGCTCGCTCGCCAAAAGGCTGGCGGTGCAGAAAGCTGAAGCCGCGTATAAGACGCAGCGTGATGTCGCCGCACAGCAGCGTTCCTTCCTCCTGGCCGCCGACACCGTGGTTTCGGTCGGGCAGCGCATCTTGCCGAAGGCCGAGATGGTGGATGAAGCGTCCGCGGCCCTGCGGCTTCTGTCGGGGCGGAGCCATCGCGTTCACACCGGCATCTGCCTCGTCACGCCCAAAGGGCATTTTCGTCAAAAGGTTGTCGAAAGCCGCGTCCGCTTCAAGCGCCTCGGCGGCGAAGAACTGGATGCGTATCTGGCCAGCGGCGAATGGCGCGGAAAGGCTGGCGGTTACGCCATCCAGGGCCTCGCCGGGACATTTGTCGTCAAACTCGTCGGTAGCTATTCCAATGTGGTCGGCTTGCCGCTCTACGAGACCGTTTCTCTTCTCGTGGGCGAGGGCTTTCACGTGCACCAGTCTTGGCTCGGACAGCCCGGTCGCGTTTGATCTCTTTCGGTCTTGAACCGCGCGGCCTGCCTCACAAGATGAGAAGGAGCCGATGCGATTGCCGCCCCGAACCGATGGAAGCTGAATAGTGCCACCCGACAACGTTACGCCGCTTCGTCCGGCCCGGCCGTGCCCGGAATGCGGCCGCCCGAGCGCCCGCGAACATTTCCCCTTCTGCTCCCCGCGATGCAAGGATGTCGACCTGTCCCGATGGCTTACCGGCGCCTATGCGATTCCGGTGACGGAAGAGGAAGAAAATGTGGAGGAAACCGCCGAACGCGGCGATTAATCAATGAACTGAAAAAAGCGCCCGCCGACCGCTTGCCACGTGCCGGGTGCGTCGCTATAACCCGCCCGTTTCCGGACGTTGGAACACCAAGCCGCGTCGGCCCGATAGGGCAAATTTCCGGAATGCCCAGGTAGCTCAGTTGGTAGAGCATGCGACTGAAAATCGCAGTGTCGGTGGTTCGATTCCGCCCCTGGGCACCATCGTTCTTGGATATTCAAGAACGTCGATATGATAAGCCAGATCGTCGACTGATGAGAACCCGAGTGATACAAGCGGGTGATCCAAATGGCGTTGAGAATGGCTCAACCTTGGCCTCATCTCACCGATAGCGGACGCGCATTGCAGCGTGAAGCCGAGCTGATGGTCAAGACTCTCGACGAAGCCATTTTTGAAACGGCATCCGATCTAGCGCGTTGAGTGCGAACCTCTAGGAAAGCGGACGTTTTGGAGGCTCTTCTTTCCTTGACGCGGCCGCGGCCTAACTCCGTGCGTTGCGACCGGCCGGTCCAGCGGTGCTTTGAGGGAGAGGCAAGACGTTCGCTGCGCCCAGTCCTATAGTCGGTGCATTTCCACGCAACAGCGGGAAAGCGATAGAGGTCCCAAAGAGTCTCACCGTTCAGGCAGCGCTGGAATTGCCGAGGTCCTTTTTCCGTTTGGAGGCGTAATATTCCTGTTTGCGGGCGTACATCAGGAGGTCAGCGCGACCGACCACGGCCTCCATGCTGTCGCCCTCCTCGCTAACGGCAGCGCCAATCGATATTGAGATCGGTGTGGAAGAATAGAACTTGTTGTTGATCTTCAGTAGCTTCTCGATGTTTTCCGTCATCGTGGCGACCTTCATCCAGTCGCCTCCCGGCATGAGAATGGCAAACTCGTCGCCACCGATCCTGGCAGCGCAGTTGGGCGCAACGACGGCTTCGTTGAGAACCTCCCCCAGCCGGCGCAGTACGCCGTCGCCGGCCTCGTGTCCGAGGCTGTCATTGGTTTCCTTCAGCCCGTTCAAATCGATGATGATGGCAGCGACCGGCCTCAACGGCTTCCTATCAAGCCGGTTCAGTTCTTCCGTATAGAAGGCGCGATTGTGCAGTCGCGTCAGCACGTCGTGCTTGCCGAGATATTCAAGATAGGCTTCCGCCTTCTTGCGCGCGGTAATGTCTGTCAGCGAGACCTGAACGAGATTCCAATCGTTCTCATGGCCGGGTAACACGGCAAGCTGCAGCAGGACGTGGCGCTCGGTGCCGTCAAGCGCATAGTTCAACACTTCCCGGCTGTGGACCAGATTGCCGTTCCAGAGTTCGACAAGCTGCTCACGGAAGTGCTTCTCCATGTCGCCGCGAAAGATCTCCTGCTGGTTCTGAAGCAGGCTCTGGCGATCAGGCGCACCGAACAGTTCGAGCGTCGCGTTGTTGACTGCCAGGACGCGGATCTCGCTCATGCACTGGCGCACGAATTCCGGATGAACGTCGGTAAAGACGCAAAAATCGGTGATTCCTCTTTCCCGGACGCCGTCCAGAAGCATCTTTATCCCGCTGAAATCTTCGACCCACAGCGATACCGGGGAATGCTCGAAGATCCCTTCCGCGTAACGGCGCTGCTCTTCCTCGCGCCGGCGCGCCGCCTCGCGCTCGGTCACGTCCTCCGTCGTCAAGAGAAGCCGGTCCATTGTCTCTTCGTGTCCGGGCATGATCGAGCCGCGCAACTGGATGTCGAGGCGACGGCCGGTCAGTGTGTAATTGACGGCATTGCTTGAAAATTCCCGCTTGCCTTCAAAGAGCTGCGCCAGTTCCTCAATATGGGTGGTCAGCATGTCATCACGGAAAACGCGATCAAGATTTGCGACCAGATCTTCATGGTTCTCCGCCTCGAATAGCTCCAGCGTTCTGCGGTTCACCCGCAATACGCGGATCGCGCTGGAACATTCGATCACCCGGGAAACGTCTTCCTTCAACCAGGCGCGGAGATCTTCAACTCCCTCGGAGCGCCAGTGATCGAACAACAGTTTCACACCGCTGAAATCCTCGATCCACATGGCCACAGGCGCAAGCTCAAAAACTTGCCCTTCATCGAAAGAGATGTTCACGTTTCATTCTCGCATTTGGTTATGCAGTTAATCTTGCGCGTAAATAGTATCCAAGCGTTTAAGCCGAACACAACGCTTAAGATGAGGATGGGCTAGCGATTGGAGAAACCCGCCGACGAGCATATTCAGCATGAAGCCGGGACCGTCGTCCAACAAACCTTCCGATCCGAGTGCTCGTGCCTTTATCTCCGTATTGTCGTCGCTGATCGCACCACGTTCCTTGCGACTGGAAAGCCGTGTGAGGCTACGCCGACGTGAGCGGGCCTGAGGCGTTCCGGTGAATCATGTTGCGCAGGCCTTCCCCCTGGAAGATCAGGTGAGCGCGCATTTCTTCGGCGGCGATGCGCTCGTCACGCATCTTGATCGCTTCCAATACGCCGTCATGCTCGGCCGAGGAGTTGGCAAGGCGGCCTGGTAGTCGCCCTTGGGCAATGCGAAGAAACGAGAGCGTATCGCGGAGCGCCATGGTCTGTTTTCGCAGAAATGCGTTCCCAGCCGCATTGTAGATCGCTTCATGGAAAACGCAGTTCGCCGCATAGTAGCGCTCGGTATCGGACTGCGCCGCGAAGCGACGGCATTCGGCCTGGGCGGCTTCCATCTTTTCGAGATCGTCAGACGTCCGTCGGCGGCAGGCCAGACGGGCACAGGACGCCTCCAGTTCGGCCATGCATTCGAATTGGTCGAGCATCTCGACGACTGTCAGTCCGCGCACAACGGCGCGTTGGCGTGGGCGAAGTGTAACAAGGCCCGCGGCGGCAAGGCTTCGGATCGCTTCACGTACCGGTGTTCGGGAGACGCCGAAGCGATCAGCAAGCCGGCTTTCGGACAAATAATCGCCCGGCTGGATCCGCCCGAGCAGGATGTCTTCCTCCAGACCATTCCTTACCTGTTCGCTTTGGAGACGACTCTGATCTGACACGCGGTTTTGCCTCGAACATTCAATTTTGTAAGGGCGCTTTGCCCTTGCTCCTCTCTACACAGCGAATCGCGCGGGTTGAAGCATGGAGCGAAAATTGCTGTCGCTTCCCCTCATCGCAGATGCCTTCCATCGGGCGGATATTTCGGGTCGAAGGCACCGGGCGCGGCGCTCTTGCCGGGGATGCAGAGGCTGCTCAGCATCTCTTCATCGGCGCTGTCATAGCGGGTTTTCAGCGCCTCGAGATAGCCCTCGATCTGGGAGACCGTTCTCGGTCCTGCGAGCACGGACGTTACCGCATCATTCGCCAGAACCCAGCGGATGGCGAGATGAGCCGGATTTCGGCCGCTCTCGCGTGCGTATTCGGCGGCTGCCGCAGCCTGTTGAAGCGTTTCTGGACGAAACTCGGTTTGCAGGATTCGTTTGTCGCCGCGCCCTGCACGCGAACCTGGAGGCGGCGCGCCGTCGGTGGCATATTTGCCGGTCAGCACGCCGCGCGCCAGTGGTGAATAGCTCACGACGGACATACCGAAATGGCGGCATGCCGGGATGAAGCCGGCTTCCGCCTCGCGGTTGAGCATATGGTAGAGCGGTTGCGCTGCGACCGGCCGGTCGACGCCGGCAGCATCGGCTAGACGCACCAGCTCGGCAATTTTCCAAGCCGGAAAATTGGAGAAGCCCCAGGCCCGGATGCGGTGGTCGGCGAGCAGTTCGCCGAGAGCATCGATCGTCGCTGCGAGATCCTGAGAGGGATCATCCAGATGAAGATAGTAGAGGTCGATCTGTTTGCGTTCGAGCCGGTCCAGAGAGCGCGCCGCGGCCTCGCGTATCCAGTCAGGGGACAAGCCGCCGCTTCGCTCATCGGAGCCGACACGGTTGCCGACCTTCGTCGCTATAATTGTGCCTTCGGGGAGGCGGCTACTGAGCCGTCCGAGCATCGCTTCCGAGGCTCCGGCCGAATACATGTCGGCGGTATCGACGAAATTGCCCCCGGCGGTGAAATAGCGATCGAGGATCTCGGACGCTTCGTCTTCATCGGTCTGATCGCCAAACATCATGGTGCCGAGGCAAAGTTCGGATACTGAAGGCCCTTCAGGCCAGAGAGGACGCTTTTTCACGGTTTCAGCTCCTGTCGGAGTGGCAGCGGGCGCCGTACCCTTGGTCGGCGCCCGCCTGAGGTCTGTTCAGGCGATCATTCGCCATGATCACTTTTCGCTGTTGGTCACCTTCTGCCAGATATCCATCAGCTTCTGTGCGTCTTCGCCATTATCGTCGGTGTAGCTCTTATAAATCGGCTGCATCTGCTCGCGCAGCGAAGCCTGCTCTTCAGCGCTTACCTCGACAACTGTCTCGGCCTGGGTTTTCACCTTCTCCAGAAGCGAGCTCTGCTCTTCTTCGAAATTTTCGCGCGACCATTCCACCGTGCGGCGGACGGCTTCGTCGACGCTCTGCTTCTGTTCGTCGCTGAGGGAGTCGTATTTCGCCGCATTCATCAGCAGCAGGTAAGGGGCGCGAACAACCGTCGCGGCGAGATAGGTCGGTGCCACATCGGCCAGGCCATAGTTGATGTAGGACGACCAGGTCGTGGAAATGCCATCGACCGTGCCGGTCTGGAGTGCGAGGAACTGCTCGGCGGCGCTGAGCAGAACCACCGACGCCCCAAGCTCCCGGAGCGCCTCGTCAGACAGACCGCCGGCACCGCGGAGCTTCAGACCGGAAATGCCGGAGACAGATTCGACGGGACTGCTCAAGAAGAGCTGAGCCGGACCGGAGGAATTGATGACACCGAGATATTTCACGCCGAACTGCGCGAACGTCTTGTCGAGGATGGAGACGACTTCGGGGTCCAACGCCATCTCGTACATGGCGGCGTCATCATAGGATTCCGGCGGAAATGGCAGCGAGAAGACGTTGATCAGCGGCACCTGGCCGGAAAGATATCCGGCATAGACCGAATAGATGTCCACGACGCCCTGCGATGTGGCCTGAAGAGCCTCGCGGCCTTTCACGAGCGACTCGTTCGGAAATACGTTGACCGTAATGTCCTCATCGATTTCCTGAAGCTGATCGGCGAAATACTGCGCCGTCTTGCCCCGGAAATCTTCCGTCGCGAAATAGTGTCCGAGTTTCAGGTCTTGCGCCGAGACGACGCTTGTCCCGCCGATAATCACGGCAAGCGCGGTTAGAACTTTCAGCATTCTTCTCTCTCCCATTAGTAGACAATCAGTTGCGGAAACACGCAAAGCGCCACGAGGACGACGATGTACATCGCCATCAGCGGCGCAGTCCCCCGGATGACATCGCCAAGCGAAATCTCCGGTGAGCAGGCGTTCACCACGTAGAGGCAGAGACCGACCGGCGGCGTGACGACGGCAAGGCTCATATTCACCATCAGGACGATGGCGAACCAGATCGGGTCGAACCCGAGTGCAAGAACGGTTGGAAAGATCACCGGCATGGTGATCAGAATGATCGACGTGACTTCCAGGAACATGCCGAGGACGAAGTAGGCGATCATGATCAGCGCGAAGACGACCCAGGGCGAAACGTCCATCCCAACGACGAAAGCTGTCAGTTCCTGAGGCATCTGCGTGACGCCGAGCAGGTAGCCGAACAGCATCGCCCCCATCAGAACGAAGAGCAGCATGGCGCTGGTCCGGGCGGTCGAAAGGAGGACGGCCTTGACGTTCTGAAGTGTCAGCCTGCGCTGTACGCCTGCGATGATGAAGGCGCCTATGGCTCCGACGCCGGCCGCCTCCGTCGGGGTTGCGATGCCGAGATAGATCGAACCGATCACGAGAGCGACGAGAATGAGAACCGGCAGACAAAGAACGAGTGATTCAAGCCGTCCGACGTGACTGGCCGAAATGGTGTCTTTGTCTGACTTTCGAACCATGAAGCTGACAAGGATGCAGCAGAGGAGTGTAATGAGGATGCCGGGCAGGATACCGGCCAGAAACAGCGAAGCAATGGGTGTCTCGGTCACGACGCCGTAGATGATAAGGGGAAGGCTCGGCGGAATGATCATGCCGAGCGGGCTGGCGCCTGCAACCGATCCTGCCGCCACTGTCTTGGGGTAATTGCGCTTCAGCATCTCCGGCACGGCAACCGCGCCGATCACCGCCGCCACGCCGACCGCCGTGCCGCTCACCGCGCCAAAGACCGCGCTCGCGACGATAGCTGCTATGGCTTGTCCGCCCCCGATGCGACCGAGCCAGCGCTCGACGGCCGCAAAGAGATCCTTGCCGATGCCGGTGGCGCCGATGATCTCGCTCATGAGGACAAAGAGAGGGATGGCCGTCAGCACGAATTCGGAGGTGGTCCCCCATGCAATGTTCGACATCGCGCTGATCGACGACAATCCGCCTGTCATGAGAAGGCCCAGAAGGGTGGTTCCGGCAAGCGCGAACGCGACGGGCACACCGATCACGATGGCGAAAAGCAGGATCGCCAGAAAAACGAAACCGAGGATCATGCCCGTTCCTCGCTTTCATAGCGCCGACCGCTGATCGTATCAGCCAGTCCGACCAGCGACTCCAAAAGGAGCGCTATGCAGCTCAAAGGGATCAGCGCCTGGGGTATCCAGAGCGGTGTTGCGAGAAGGGTGGATGCCCGCCAGCCGAAGCGGAAGGACGCCAGAGCCATCTGCCAGCCGGTCCATAGAAGGACGACCGCGACGATCGCGGCGACCACGAACATGCAGATATCCGAGAAACGGCGGCCAGCACGGCCTCCCGTCTCGCCGATAAGATCCATGCGGATGTGGCCGCCCACCCGCAAGGTCCAGGCTGCGCCGAGAAAGGCTGTCGCGACGAGCGTGTAACTCGACAGCTCGGAAACCCAGATTGTCGGACTGCCGAGCAGATAACGCGCCATCACCTCGTAGGTGACGGCCAGGGCCATGAACATGACGCCCGCTGCGCACACCACAAACAAGCCGAAACTAAAGGCTCCGCTAGCACGCCGTAGAGTGCTCATGAGCTACACCTCCCAGACGATCGGCAAACGAAATTCGGCTGCCAATCTTGTATCCTCCATAATTTACGGTACACACTAATTTTAAATCTGTATACTGTTTTCTCAAAAATGGGCGAAGGCGGCCGGAGAGCAGGCTTCGTTTTAACGGTGGAGGAGAGTGAGAGTGGAAGAGGAAATATCCGAGCAGAGCGCCGCGCAGCAAAGCCCGGCGGTCGAAATGACGTTGAAGGACGGCATTGCACGTATTGTCTTGTGCAACCCCGTTCGTCGTAATGCGATAACGCGGGAAATGTGGGCCGGGCTGACGGAGGCAGCCAAGTCTCTGCAGGATGATGAGGATTTGCGCGTCGTCCTGATCAGGGGGCAGGGGCAGAAAGCCTTCGCTTCCGGGGCCGATATCAGCGAATTCGGCGAAGCGCGCCGTAGCAGCGAACAGGCTGAAGCGTACACTCAGACCGTGCAGGCTGCCGTGGAGGCGATCGAATTGATCCCGGTGCCGGTCGTTGCGCTGGTGCATGGGTTCTGCATCGGGGCGGGCACCGCAATCGCGCTCGCATGCGACATGCGCTATCTGGACGACCAGGCCCGTTTTGCAGTCCCCGCTGCTCGCCTCGGCATCGGCTACAGTCCGAAATGGATCAAGCGGCTCGTCGACGTTGTCGGCAAGGGCTATGCGTCCGAGATCCTGATGACCGGAAGCCAGTTGGATGCCGACGCTGCGCTTCGTTGTCAGTTTGCAAATGCCGTCCGCCCGGCCGCCGAGCTGGACGAGTTCGTTGAGGATCGACTCCAGCGCATGAGCCGAAACGCACCCCTTTCGATGAGAGCGTCGAAGGCGGCGATCCGCGAGTGTATGGCCTTCGACCGCGATCGCGACTGGCAACTCCCTTTCGACCTTTCAGATCGCTGCGCATCGAGCCGCGACTATGAGGAGGCGCTGGATGCCTTTGCAAACAAGCGCTCACCGGACTTCCACGGGCGATAGGAGACCCATCATGATCGACACCTCCGGAACCCTTTATGATTCATTGGCCCGGCACGCGGAAAACCAGCCATCCGCGCCCGCCATCGTGCTCTTCGATGGCACGACCTACGATTTCGCCTATCTCAAGCGGCAGGCCGACCGTATCGCGGCGGCGCTCCGGTCGAAAGGCGTACAGCCGGGAGACCGCGTCGCCGTCAAGCTGGAAAAGTCGATCGAGGCGCTCGCAGCGCTGTTCGGCGTTTTTCGAGCGGGTGCGATCTTCCTGCCGATCAATACGCAGTATTCGCGCCGCGAAGTCACCGATATCGCCGAGGATGCGGAGCCTCGGCTGATGATCGGCTCTCAAGAAGGCGCGGCCGATGTCGATGGTTTGCCGTTTGTCTCTCTTGATCTGGGTTCCCCGGATGGCGAGGACCTTTTGGAAGCCACCCCTCTGGATGCAACGCCAGACGATCAGCCGCCGGGCCCGAGCGATCTTGCCGCCATGCTCTATACGTCCGGCACCACAGGGCGACCAAAGGGCGCTCCGCTCTCGCACGGCAATCTCACCGCAAACCTTTCCGCTTTGGCCCAGTTCTGGAAGATCGGCGCCAATGACCGGGTTCTGCACATCCTGCCGATGTTTCATGCGCATGGTCTGTTTCTCGCGGCAGCCATGCCGCTCGGTGTTGGAGGCAGCCTGATACTGGTTGAAAAGTTCACCACCGAGGCAACGCTTGCGAAAATTCCGGAGGCCACGGTCCTGATGGCGGTCCCGGCGATCTACTCCAGATTGCTGGCCGATCCGGCCTTCAATGCTGAGACATGTCGCAACCTGCGGCTGGCGACCTCTGGGTCCGCGCCTCTCTCGCCCGAACTATTCGATGCCATTGCGCAACGCAGCGGTCTGAATATCGTCGAGCGCTACGGATCGACCGAGACCTGCATCATCACCAGCAATCCGCTGGAGGGGCAGCGGAAGGTCGGCTCTGTCGGTGTGCCACTTCCCAATATCGACGTTCGGATCGTCGATAGGAACGGAAGGCCGGTCGAACAGGGGGAGGTCGGCCGCGTCCAGATCAATAGTCCGGCGACGATTTCCGGATACTGGCAGAGGCCTGACCTCACGGATGAATGGACCAGCGACGGCTACTTCGATGTCGGCGATCTCGGAAAGCTCGATGAGGATGGCTATCTCTATCTCGTCGGTCGCAGCAAGGAACTCATCATCTCTGGTGGCTACAACGTCTATCCCCGCGAGGTGGAAATCGTCGTCGCCAATTTGGACGGCGTCAGGGAGGCGGCTGTCTTCGGGGCGCCGCATCCCGATTTTGGAGAGGGCGTCGTTTGCGCCGTCACCTTGTCCAGCGGAGAGGCTGTAGACGAGAATGAGATAGCGGCGGCGATCAAACCCGATCTCGCAGCCTACAAGCGACCGAAAAAGATCGTGATACTCGATGAGTTTCCCCGCAATGCCATGGGCAAGATTCTGAAGAACGACCTGAAAGATCGTTACGCATCGATCTTCAATTCCTAGTCTGAGGTTGGGACTGGCGCATGCGCCCTGCCTCAGACATGTGCCGTCTGACTGCGCGGGAAGGATGTTTCGGACAGGGCCAGGGGAGGCGATACGATTGCAGTCTCTCGGCCTTAACGGCGAGGATGGCCTTATCGGGCTGTGCGCGCGTCGAATTCGATCGTCACGGCAAGGCCGTTCGAGCCATCCGTTTCGATACCGGCATTCAGCTTGCGGACGCAGCCCTGAATGATCTTCCAGCCGAGGGAACGGGACTGGCGGAGGACCTTTTCGGCGTCCTTCAGTCCAGGCCCGTTGTCCCGCACCGTCAGGCGAATCTTGTTGTCGGTCTGCGACGCATCGATCCAGACCTTCCGCTTCGTCTTGTCGTCACCGGACGCATGTTTGACAGCATTCGTCAGAAGTTCGTTGACGATCAGGCCGATCTCGGTCGCCGTATCAAAGGAAACCGACAGCGGCTCACTGTTGACTTCGATGGTCACTCCACTCTGATCGAATGCCAGTCGCAGCCGTTCGGCGAGCGTCTCGATATGTTGCTCCAGATCGACATGGGTAACGTCATCGGCCTGATGGAGCAGGTTGTGCGCATTGGCGAAGGCTTGGATTCGTCCGGTAAAATCGTTCAGCGCATTTCGCGTTTCTTCCTGGTTCGACTGCCGGGCCTGCATCAGCGCGAGTGATTGAATGATCGCCAGATTATTCTTGGTCCGGTGATGCATCTCGCGCAGAAGAAACTGTTGCTCAGCCAGGGCATCGCGAAGGGCGCGGTTCTGCTCGCCAAGCTCTTCTATCGGCGATCCGTGTGTCGCTTTCACAAGTGCCTCGGCGGCCACCTGCGCCAGGTCGGCGGAGGCAAGATCCGTCTTGAGGTTGAGCGCCAAATCGACCGTGGTCCCGGCCTCGCTGGTGTCCACCGAGAAGTTGTCGACCAGCTTCTGCGACCCTGAAAGGCCCAGACCGGGGCCCTTGTGCGACTGGTGGCGGTTGCGCAGCAGCCCACCGATTCCCTCGATGCCGCCGCCATGGTCCTGAACGCGCGCGACGAGGCAGATGTGATGCTTGCCTTCGGTGAAGGAAAATTCGGCAACGCCGTCCTTGCCATATTGCAGGGCGTTTCGGGCGATCTCCGATACGGCGGTGGCAAAGCGTATCTGGTCCCGGCTCGGTGCTCCGCCAACCTTGGCGATCAGGCGGGCCGTTCGGCGCGTGTGCGACACGTCACCGTCCTGCTCGAGCGCGATTGACGTCACAACGGATTTCACGGGCGCGCCCTCGCTATGAGAACTCCGCAATCGTCCGTTCCGCGCCGTCGAATTTTGTAAAGCGCGGCGGCAATGATCTCTGCGCCGCGAAAGAAGAGGGAAGGCGGCTCCGCAATCGCCGGGCTCGTCTTCAAACCATCCGTGGCCAGAATAAGGACGGCGCCTTCGGGCCAGTCATGCTCAGTCACCCGCGCGCGTCGGGAGGACGCTCCGACAATGCCGGGCTGCGAGGGTATTCCGTGACGGCGGCCATCCCGGTGGAGAATGTCGCCTTTGATATTTCCAATTCCCATGCATCTCACCATTCCGGCTTCATGGGGAATTTCGACCAAAAGAGCGGCAGCACCACGGCTGCCGGCCAGAGCGTCTGCCACCATCGCCTCTGTCTCTTCCAAAGAGGCGTTTCCGGCGCGGCGAAAGGCATCGGCGCCGGTGGCGGCGTCGCGCGCTGCCTTCGGCCCATGCCCGAGCACATCCATCAACATGACAATGGTCGAATGTTTGCCGACATTCACGCCAAAGGTGTCGCCGCCCTCTTCGAAGCCCGGTTTCGGGACAATCAGGCCGGCAATATCGTAAACCCTCCTGGCGGGGCGCTGCTTGCCGACTTTCGCAATAACGACGGTCCCGGATGGGCTGCTATAAATTTCGAAGTCGTCCGCCAGCCTCTCCATCGAGCCGAGACCGCCGCCAATGCCGTGAGGCTTTTCTTTCGAGGTGGTGAAGCCGTCGACCATGGCGGCTTCGACATTCGAGATGCCTGGCCCGCCATCGAGGGCTGCCAGAGTCACCTGTCGCGTGTCTCCACTGCCCTCGATGCCGATCAGCAATTCACCGTTATGGGCGTGCCGGGCGAGGTTCGTGCCGGCCTCCGTGACGATGATCGCCAGCCGGTCGACTTCTTCGGCAGAAAGGCCGGCGTTCTTGGCTTCCTGCGTGGCTGCGCGCCGCGCCGTGCCGATCTGGCTCTCGTCTTCGATCTGTATGGAAATCATCGGGCACCACATTCGAGAGTGACCCGTGTTCCGCTTCGCAAGGACGATACGATCTCGAACCGGTCCACCAGCCGTTTGGCGCCGCCAAGGCCGAGTCCAAGGCTCTTTCCTGTGGTGAAGCCGTCCTTCAGCGCGGCATCGACGTCATTGATGCCGGGTCCGCGATCTTCGCAGATCGCGACGACACGGCGTTGTCCTGCGGGGCCTACCTGCTCGAAAGTGATGATGCCACCTCGTCCATAAATCACGGCGTTTCTTGCAATCTCCGAGACCGCCGTGACGAATTTCGTCCGTTTGATGGGGGATGCGTTGATCGCCGCCATCGCTTTGGCGGCAGCCTGTCTGGCGAAAGCGACATCGTTGGAAGTGCGCAACGCCACGGAGGCAGCCCTCTCTTTCACGACTCTTTCGTGCGGTCGCCCGTAATGGTGTCGATCGCCCGGTCCGCGTTCAGTGCTGTCTCGACGCCATCAAGCGTCATGCCCAGTTCGACCAGCGTCATGGCGACGGCCGGGCGCATGCCAACGATGATTGTTCGCGCATTCATCACGCGCGCCATCTGCGCCATGGCTGCGAGCATTCGGCCCGCAAAGGTGTCGACGATCTCAAGGCTCGAGATGTCGATCACGACGCCATGGGCGCTCCGGCGGGCCACTTCCTCGACGAGCTGGTCCTGTAACGAAACGATCTCCTGATCATCGAGATCGTCTCGTATCGCCACGATAACGCAGCCATTGATCGTCATTATGGGGACAGGGCTGGCGTTGTCGTACAATGGCTTATCGCTTCCCAACTGAAACGCCGATGCGGTCGAAAGCGTAGGCGAGGCCGCTCTCCAGATCGACGCGCGTCACGATGTTCGGCAGTTCTACGCCTAGATTGACAACGGTCTGCGCAATCTTGGGGCTTATGCCACAAATGACGCATTCCGCGCCCATCAGGCGAACGGCCGAAGCTGTCTTCAGGAGGTGCTGGGCCACCATCGTATCGACGGTCGAGACACCGGTGATGTCGATAATGGCGACTTCGGCCTCCCATTGAACGATCGCATCGAGAAGGTTCTCCATGACCGTCTGCGATCGGAACGAATCCAGCGTGCCGATAAGGGGAACCGTCACGATGCGGTTCCAGATCTTCACCACGGGAGCGGAGACTTCCGTCATCTCGGCGCGCTGGCGCTCGATAATCGCTTCGCGCTTTTCGACCAGCGTCTCAATCGCATGCAGGCTGATCTGATCGACGAGACGCGTCGCATTCCACGTTTCGCGCATCAGAACGCGCGGCTTTTCGGACAGCTCGCTTTGCAGGATTTCGAAGAAGGGCTGCTTCAACGATGCGATGAACCACCCCATCTCGGTGGTGGAAACGCCTCTTTGCGTCCGGTTGTCCGCAATCTCTTCCAGCGCGTCGCGGACCGGCTCCCATTCGGGATTCGTCAGATCGAGACTGTCGTCGGTCGCCACTTCCGGAAGGACCTTCGTCATGGCTGTCAGAAGTTCACGACTTTGTTGTTCGGACTCCTTGCCGGAAACAAGATCGGTGCGCTTGACACCTTCCTTCGACTGAACCTTCAGCCATCCGTTCAGAACGCGGTCGTAATCATCGGTTAGGATCGATGCAATCGTCACGTCATTAGGCATGTTTTGCTTTCGCTTTCTACTCGTCCGGCCTGTCTATGTAGGAGGACGCGGCATTTGGCAAACGGAACCGATGAGCGAAATGCCGAACCCGTTATCATGTTCCCTCTCTTGATTTGCCATGCGTGCATGCGCCGCCTGACGAAGGCGGCAGGCGGGCCGGTCGTGAAACCCAGCCTCCCAATATCCGTTGCGCGCTCTGCCTCTGCGCGAGGCCCAATCCTGAACTGGCGGGCAGCGGAGCCGCGAGGCTGAAGGTCCAAAGAATAGTGCGACTACCCGAATGCACCGCCGTAAACTTCTTCTGAACGATTTTTACTCACTCTTCCGATGTGACAATCGGCTTGGTGGGCGATGACGACGTTGTTGCCCGGCATGACTTGTCACCGGGAGGGCGCGGCTCATGGATTCCATCATCGCGATGATCGAAGGCGGCTCAGTTATTGTTGTTGCCGTTCTTTGCTGCATCTTTTTCGGCGCCACTTTGAAGCGATCCTTTTGGCTGGGCGGTCTCGTCTACGGGGTTGTATTCGCGGTGACGGGCGCCATCGTGATGTCCAACTCCATCGAGATCATACCCGGCGTGAGAACAGATCCGCGCAATGCGGTGGCGGCTCTTTCCGGTGCCATTGGCGGTCCCTTGAGCGCGTTGATCAGCGCGGCGGTGATGATGCTGATCCGCCTTAGCTACGGCGGTATGGGCGCCGTTCCCGGAGCCGCCGCCATCGGTTCGGCGGCTGTCGCATCCGTTCTTCTGTGGGGCTGGTGGGCCATGTGGCGCGGCCGCGAGCCATCGAAAGAATATATTTTCTATCAGGCGCTGGCTGCTGCGACTGTGCCGACCCTGACGATCTTTTTCCTCAGTTCCGTGCCGATGGATGTGTTCATACGCTCCGCCAGCCTGTTTGCGCCGACCAACTTCCTGGCGGTCCTTCTTCTCGGCGGGCTCATCGTCTCCGAGCAGCAGCGCCGTTGGGCAATCGGCTCCAATGCGGAAAAGGAAGCACAACTTGTTGCTGTCGCAAACAATGCGCCGGGCATGCTTTTCCAGCTCACGCTCGATCCGCAAGGCCGGCTTCACTTTCTCTACGTTTCCGGCGGCAGTCGGCGCGTCTTCGGCATTCCCCGTGAGACGTTCCTCGCCTCGCCGAATTTCCTCTACACCCTTCTCGGGGAGGAGGATGGCCAGCGGCTTAGAACATTACTTGCCACCTCTGCGGAGACCGGCAATCGCTGGTCATTGGAGGTGACGTATATTCATCCGCTCAATCATCGCGTTTGGCTGCAACTTACCGCTGAGCCCCGTCTCGACAGCCAGGAGAGGCTGGTCTGGGACGGCAGTATCTTCGATATCACCAACCAGAAACGCAACGAAGCGATGAAGAACGAGTTCGTGGCAACGGTCAGCCATGAGCTTCGTACACCGCTGACCTCGATTCATGGTGCCCTGAGCCTTCTTTCGAGTGGCGCTCAGGGCGACCTACCCGCTCCGACCAGACGGCTTCTTTCGCTGGCCCTTCACAACAGCGAGAGATTGAAGAATCTGATCAACGATATTCTCGACATCGAGAAGATCGAGAGCGGCTCGATGCCTTTCATGATCAGTTCACACCCGCTGGATCCACTGATCGTGCAGGCTATCGAGGCCAATGCGAACTTCGGTACAGCGGAGGGGGTCGATGTCCGGTTCGAAAACGGCGCGCCGGGCGCGGCCGCCCTGATCGACCCGGAGCGCTTCAATCAGATCATCGATAACCTTCTGTCCAACGCGCTCAAATTCTCTCCGGCAGGGGGAAGGGTTGTTGTCGGGCTCAAACGCGATGGACACCGGGTCAGGATATCGGTTTCCGACGATGGCCCCGGTATTCCCGCCTCCTTCCAGCCACGGCTCTTCGAGAAATTCGAACAGCTGGAATCCGTCGACAATCGTTCGAAAGGCGGGACAGGTCTGGGCCTCAGCATCTGCAAGGCTCTGGTTGAACGTATGGACGGCTCAATCACGTTTGAAACGCAACCGGGAAAAGGAACAACCTTCATCGTCGAATTCCCTGCGGTCGAGGCGCTGCCGCAACGAGACGAAGCAGAGAGACGCTCAGCCGGTCTTGCAGGCACGTCCTTTCAGGTTCTCTGTATCGGCACCAGCGCCGACTTCAGTGTCGGGATCAACGAACCGGTTTCTGCCGGCACGGTGATTGAGCAGGTTTGCTCGCAGGAGGCTGCGCTGAACAAACTGAGCAGCACCGACTTCGACCTGGTGGTTCGCGGCGCCGGCTTCTCCGAGCAGGCGTGGGAGAGTGTTCAGCCAGCAATCCCGGACAGTACGGTCGTCGTGGAACTCTCGGCCCGAGGCCATTCGTGCGATCTTACGGATATCCTTGCGACAGTGCTGAAGCAGAAAATCACGGACGGGGCGGAAGATGACCGCCAGGAGCCTTTAGGGAAAATTCAAGCTACTCAGGTTTAAAAGCTCCTTTTGAACGATATGGAATCGGACAGATGGAGAAGATGCGCGTCCTTTACGTCGATGACGAGCCCGATATCCGTGAGATCGCCGTTATCTCCTTGGAGATCGGAGAACAGTTCGAGGTCAAATCCTGCTCGTCGGGCGAGGAAGCAGTGCCATTCGCGAAACAATGGCGCCCCGAGGTCATCCTTCTCGATGTGATGATGCCAGTGATCGACGGACCGGAAACGCTGCGTCGCTTGCGGAGCCAGCCGGAGACGGCGGCTATCCCCATCATTTTCGTGACCGCGCGGACCCAGAAGCAGGAAGTCGACCGCTATTTCGAGCTCGGGGCCCAAGGCGTCATTCCGAAGCCTTTCCGTCCGATGGAATTGGTCGATGATGTGAAGCGTATACTGGCCGGCACAGCGACGCCCTAAGGCGTTGAGCCAGCGTGTCGAAGCACCGTCTCAAACGAATTCGACCCCGCATTCGCGGCCTCGCTGCCAGCGCAGCACCACCGGCCTCTTCTCGCCTGTCTCCGCAAGATAGATGCTGAAGTTCGAAACGAGCGGGGCGTATTGTTCAAGCCTTAAACGCATGCCGAGATCGGATGTATCCCTGACGACACAATCAATGGTCGAGGGTCCGATCAGAATCTTCGCAGCCTTGAGAACGCGATTGCGGCGTTCGCGGCGGCGTTCCACCTGCTCTGGCTCGGCGTTGGCTTCTTCCTGAGGCACGCTCTTCGGCCCTTCGGCACCGGCTTGTGTGACAGGCTGGGCTGCAATCTCGCCGAATTGGTCAAGCTGCTCGGAAAGGGAGGCTGTCTCGTCTGAAGTGTCCAGAACGCTCGTCTCGGGATGCGCTTCCATCGTCGCGGAGCCGACCCGGAAGACGAATGTCAGAGCTTCGGTGAGGGCATTGAGGCGGTCACGCAGTTTCGCCCGGTCCGAGATGGCGGAGGGAAGGCATGCGAATGCCCCACCTGAGATCCGACCCCAGATATCCTCCGGGTCCGAGCAGTCTCGCATCCGCTTGACCGTCTCACGTAAGAAGGTGTCGGCCTGTTTCTGGCCAAAGCGTTGCAGGGCCTCGGCGTAAAAGCGGTTCATCGAGGCGACGATAACAAGCTGCGGCGAGGCCGCGGTGGCGCGTCCGGCGCGGAGCCGTTTTTCAAACTCCTTCCGGCTGAACGTGCCGGTTACGATATCGATCGCCCGCTCCTGGCGCAGGCGCTCCAGTTCATACTGCTCGGAAAGGCTTCGCCGCTTGTCTTCGATTGCTTTTCGGATCACGTTGCCAAGGTCTCGAAAACCAAGGCTGGTCTTGGGCAGAAAATCGGAGACCCCTGACCGGAAAGCCTTGATCGCTACACTCTGTTCCTGAGAGGCAGTCATCATGATGACCGGCGCATCCGCATTGGCTGAGCCCGACAGGACATCCATCACGTGAAAGGCTGTTTCTCCATCCAGCCTGTAGTCCAGAAGCACGCAATCGAATTCGCTAGAGTCGACGAAACCGCGCAACTCCTCCGTGTTGGTCGCCTCGATCGTCTGGAAGTTGTTGCGCCGAAGAACACCACTCAGGATTTCTCTGAAATCGGGGTCGTCATCGACGATAAGGATGATGGGCCCATCGGCGGAAGCCGTCACGATCGTTTCTCCTCACAGTACGAGTTCATATTATTCGCCGCTTTCGCTTCCAAAATACTAACAAAGCGGCCTGACACACGCTGAAAGGCAAAGTCATTAAGACTTTCTACAGCCGGTACACGAATTATGGGGGACTACGCCCCGGCTTTGTTCTTCTCTGCAAAGACCCAGAATTGGAGAAGCCATGCAGAACGCTATTACGGCCGAAGGAAGCCGTGGAACGATCCTCATCTTTGATGAAGGCTTGTCCCTCGCTCAGGTCTCGGCCGTCGTCAGCGAACTCCGTTTTACGCCGGTACCCGCACTTGTCGACGTGCCGCTGGATTTTGACCTCTTGCCGCCGGTCTACCTCGCCATTGTCAACGAGGCCGCTGCTGGAGCGCTGGAGCAGTGGAGCGCGACGCCGTGTGATGCGCCGACCATCAAGATCGCAGGAGGCGGGTCCTTCGAGGCGCGACTACAGGCGGCACGTGAAGGTATCGCCGGTATCGTGGATGCACCTTTGTCGAGCGAGGATCTGACAAGCTGGGTCCGCCATTTTTATACGCTTGAGGCGACCCGTCAGTCGCATGTCCTGATTGTCGATGATGATCAGATGACCCGCGAGATCGGCGCGCAAGCGCTGCGGAGCGAAGACATGAGCGTTGGCGAGGTCGAAAGCGCGCGTGAGGCGTTCAAATATCTACAGAACCATACTGTCGACGCGATACTGCTTGATCTGCAGATGCCCGATGTCGATGGCCTGGAACTGGCGCGCATCATCCGCCAGGACCAGCAGAATCTGTCTTTGCCGATCATCTTCCTTTCCGGTGAGCGGGATCCTCTGCGGCAGCTTCAGGCGCGTCGTCTGGGTGGTGACGACTTCATCATGAAGCCAATCATGCCGAGCCGGCTGCGCGAGATTGTCCAGATGCGCCTGGAAAGGGCGGGGGCCCTCAAGAGCCTGATCGAACGGGACAGTTTGACGGGCTTGCTCAATCATGCGCGGTTTCACGCCCATCTGGAAAGCGAGATCGGGCGAAGCTCCCGTACGGATGCGGAAATCAGTGTCGCCCTGATCGATCTCGATCACTTCAAGTCCGTCAACGATACCTACGGTCATCAGGTTGGCGATCGTGTGATCCGTTCGCTGGCCACGCTTCTGTCGACGGCTCTTCGAAAGACCGACCTTATCGGGCGACTGGGCGGCGAAGAGTTCGGCGTCGTCCTTCTCGACACCGATCTTGAGTCAGCCGCGCATGTTGTCGACAGGCTTCGTGAAACCTTTGAAGCCTCTGCTTTCGAAGTGGATAACGACACGTTCAAAGCGTCGTTCAGCGCAGGCGTCAGCACCTTCAGAAAGGGCAGGTCGCCGGCCGATATGGTCCGGTTTGCCGATGCGGCGCTCTACCAGGCAAAAGCACAGGGGCGAGGGAGGACCGTCACGGAAGCCGACGAGGTCTTCGACCCGCCCATAAAGGTCCGTGCCTGATTTTCGATAATTGGAGGACAGTTTGGGATGAATGCCGGTGGTTTCGATCAGGAAGCGTTCGATGAGCTGCTTGAGATTTTCCCTGCCGATCGAATAGAGATGTTCGTCTCCAACCTCAGGCAGCTCTCGTCGGAGTTGCAGCAGTGCGACGTCGCAGCCGTTGATGTGATCGAGGCGCGTGCGCACAAGCTCGTCTCCCGCGCCGGAATTCTTGGCTGTTCGCGTCTGTCGGAACTCGCAATGGCCCTCGAAACGGCCTGCCGGGAGGGGCAGGACGTCGCCGGGCCGCTGTCTGCCGTCAGCGATGAAGCCAAGGCTGTTGAAGGCCGCTTCGCCTCTCTCATGGCCTCAGCGGCCCAGCATTCACCGGGCTAGGTCGCTTACGCCATGAAGCCTCCCCAGATTCCCTATCTTCTGAAGCTCGCCATGGTTGCCGTCGCTTATCCGGCGATGGGGCTGATCGGTCTGGCCTTGACGCAGCCGGCGCACTTCGAAATCTCTATCTGGCCGCAGGCGGGCCTTGCCATTGCGCTTCTCATCCTGTGGGGCATGAAGCCGTGGCCCGGCATATTCATCGGCTCTATCTTTCTGTCGTTCGGCATCGGTGTTTCGTCGGGAATGACAGCCGATCTCTGGCGCCTCTTCACCAGTATCCCCTTCGCCGTCGGCCCGACGCTGCAGGCGGTCGCAGCCGCGTGGATCACCAGAAAGCTCTTCGGCAATCCGCTACGGTTTGGAAGTTTCATCGATATCGGCCTCTTGCTCCTCATCTGCGGGCCGCTGATATGCGCCATAGCGCCGACGCTCGGTTTCGCCTGGATCATGGCCAAAAACGGCGTGACGGCCGCCGAGGTCCCGCTTAGCTGGTCAGGGTGGTGGTTCGGTCAGGTTCTCGGCGTCATCGTCTTCCTGCCGATCGGGCTGATCGGCCCATGGCGTCCCTGGACGCTTACGTTGAAAGGCAGCCCGGCAACGGGCTTTACCCGTTTGACGGTCAGCATCCTCGCTTTGTCGCTTTGCCTGACCTTCGTCGCATCGGGGATCACCGAACGCACCGCCGTCGAGCGTAACGAGAAGGCGTTCGAATCCCTTGTGAACGATCACCAGTTCGCTCTTCGTCAGCGGCTGGAAAGCTATGAACAGATACTCGATGCTGCGGTCGGTCTCTTCAAGAGTTCGGATGAGGTCACGCCGGAGGAATGGGAAACCTTCATCCAGCAAGTAACGAAGAACACCGCGCTGGAGCAGTCATACGATATCGGGGTCATCAAGCGGGTGCCGGAAAATTCTCCCGCCCGGCAATTCTCCATCGGCAACTACCACCTTTCGCATGTCTGGGGCCGGGATAGCTGGAGCACCCCGCTCACCACAGAATATTTCTCCGTTTCGCGATCGGAGCCATCGGATTGGACACCCAATCCGGAGTGGCAGGCCGGCCGAAATGGCGCTGCGCTCCATGCCCGTGACACCGGCAGCAGCGCGATCAGCCGACAGCTTGGGCAAAATACCCCCGAACCGGGCTTTCTGATTTTTACACCGCTCTATGCCGGAGGGGCCGTGTCGCTCACGGTCGCCCAGCGGCAGGAGGCGTTCGAAGGCTGGGTCTATATCCAGGTGACCGGTCAGGCTTTGATGACCAGCCTGACAAAGAGCCAGGGCGTCAGCCTGGACTTCTCGGTCTATGAGGGTCCGGAGGCACAGCCTGCGCGCCTGATTTACACGACCATTTCGAACGTGCCGCGATCCGAAGAGTTTCGGATCGAGAAGACATTGCCGGTCATGGAGCGCTCATGGACGATCATCTGGCGGAGCACGCCTGATTTTCACTCGGTGATCAGTGCCCATGAGGGAATTTACGTCCTGACGGGCGGTCTTCTGCTGACGTTCCTGCTGAGCCTCTTCTTGCTTGCTCTGGATCGCCGGCAAGAAGCGATCAGACAAATGGTCGAGCGAAAAACCCGGGAAGTCCTGGCTGTCGAGCAGGAGAACCGCTCGATTATCGAGACGGCGGTTGTCGGCATCGTGGTCCTGGACCGTGCGGGGCAAATTCTCCGATATAACCAGGCGGTCAATCGCCTAGCAGGCGGTCCCTCAACCGACGCGGAACTGCAGTCGTTTCTTGAGCAACTCAACCTTCTCGACAGGCAAGACGGAGGGACCGACCACGAAGTGAGGTCGGTCCATTGGCGTGGCGAGACCATGCACTTGACCGTCCAGTTGAACAGCTGGACAGGCGAAAACGACGAGCCACGCTATACAGCGATCATTCGCGATATTACCGGAGAGATCCAGGCCAAGCGTACGCTGGAGGAAACCGAGGAACGATGGAAGATGGCGCTCGAAGGTGCCAATCTCGGCGTTTTCGACATCGATTTGCCCAACGGCACATCGACTGTTTCGGAAACTTGGAAAACGATGCTTGGCTTTGCTCCAGATGCACAAATCGATCCGCAAGCCGAATGGCTCGACAGAGTGCACCCCGACGATCTTCCGAAAGTGCAGGAAGAAGATCGCGCATGCATGGCACAGGAAAAAGCACGCTCGGTCATGGAGTATCGCATACGGCGTGCTGACGGTCGTTGGATCTGGCTCCGTTCCGATGCGGTTATCACAGCCTACGATAGGGACGGGCGCCCCCTGCGCATGGTGGGAACGCAGACCGATGTCACCGAACTGAAAAACGCAGTTACGGCGCTGCAGGCCAACGAACAGAAGTTCCGCAATGCAATCGAAGATGCGCCTGTCGGTATGGCGCTGGTTACGCCCGGGCGGGAGTGGATCAAGGTCAACGCGGCGCTCTGCACATTGCTCGGCTATAGCGAGCAAGAGCTGTTGGGCCTCGATGTCAGCGATTTCGTCAACGCGGCTGATCTGGCGAGCCTCAATGACGGAAAGCTGGAACAGGTTTTGCGAGGTGAGATCTCGACCTATCAGCGGGAGTTGAGGGTCTATCACAGGGATGGCCGCCTTCTGTGGGTTCTGATCAGTGTCTCACTGGGCCGAGATCACGAAGGGTCCGATCATTTGATCGTGATCTTTCAGGATATCACGGAGCAGAAGGAGATGGAGCGGTTGAAGTCCGAGTTCGTGGCCAGCGTCAGTCACGAATTGCGCACGCCCCTGACCTCTATTCGCGGGTCGCTTGGCCTCATCATCGGATCGCTAAGTCACGAACTGTCTGACGGGGTGGAACGCTTGTTGACGATCGCCCACGCCAATTCGGAAAGACTGGTCCATCTCGTCAACGACATTCTCGACCTGGAGAAGATGTCGTCCGGAAAGATGTCATTCGATATCGAGGAGGAATCCCTTGGCATCCTGATTCGCGACGCGGTCGAAGCCAATCAGGGGTTTGCGGATCAGCTTGGCATCGAACAGGATCTGGACGGAACGCCATTTGATGTCAGGGTCGAAGTCGATTCCAACCGATTCCATCAGGTGCTTGCCAACCTCTTGTCAAATGCCGTGAAATTCTCGCCGGAAGGCGGCACCGTGCGCGTTTTCGGCGAAATGCGGGGTGGCAATATACGGATCTACGTCAAAGATGACGGGCCGGGCATTGCACCACAATTTCGATCCCGCATCTTTTCGCGCTTCGCACAGGCAGACTCTTCCGCCACGCGCAAAGCCAATGGGACCGGCCTCGGACTGCATCTTGCAAAGATGATGGTCGAGGAAATGGGTGGCCGGATCGGTTTCGAAAGCGACTACGGGGACGGCTCGACCTTCTGGATCGAACTGCCTGTCACAAACGCCGCCGGTGAAAATGCGTCCGGTCCGGAGAAGTCTTTCGGCTGATAGGTGGGGTGCTAGGAGCCGGGAAACCGCGTCGGTCGGTCGACAGAGGCCGCATCGTCGCCGAGATAGCCGCGTGCTTCCGAAGCAAGGCTCATAGGATTGAAAGGTTTGGCGATCACGCCCCGTGCGCCGAGAGCAATGAATTGCTCCACTTCATGCCGCTGGGTTCTGGCGGTCATGAAGACCACGGGAATATGGGTGGTTTCTGTCTCTTCGCGTAGGTGTGAGAGGACAGTCGGCCCGTCCATATTCGGCATCATCACGTCAAGCAGAATGAGGTCGGGTTTCCATTCCCGCGCGATCTCGAGGGCATCCTTGCCGTTATCGCTGCATTTCACGTCCAGTTCGGGGTCGAGTTGCAGCGACATTTCCGCAATCTCGCGAATGTCGGCATCGTCATCGACGTAAAGAATGCGCATGTCGAGCGTCTCCTGCTTCGGGCATACTACCTGAGAATGGATTTGGATGAACCCGCCAGCCTGTTGATCGACAGCGATCGTGCTGAGGCCCCCGACTTCACCGGAAGCTGGCATTCTTTCCACGGAATGAAAGAGCGACACGATAAGTTGATCGCAGTCTGGAAGTTTTCCAGATTTCCGTCTTTGACTGCCCCTGCCGGGAGGAATATCAGCGCCTTGTCGAAGAACACGAAGAGCAGGGGCAACCATGAGGAGAGGGAATTGTGCGCGTAAGGGGTGGATAGCGATTGTAGGGGCCGTCTTCGCTGCAATCGCTACGACCGGGTTGACCGGCGCCGAAGAAGAGGCGCTTCAAACACCTGACGGCGGGCAATTGCCGCCCTATGCGAACGTGACCGGTAGCCTCTCGGAACGCGATGATCTCTCGGCGGAGGACAAACAGCGCGTGGAACAGGTGACACGCCCCGTCACCACCTTCGATGAGCCGGAAGCATTCGAAGCGATGAGCGGTGGGGCAGCCACGTCAACCAAGTTCGTCAACCGCAACTCCTTCTCGCATTCCTCCGCCAACCTCACCTTTGCGGAAGAGGAGCGTTTCAAGCTTGGCAACGCGCTTTTTAGAAAGCTCTGGGTCGCCGCGCCCTCATCCACACAGGCCTCGGATGGTCTGGGACCACTCTTCAACGCGCGCGCCTGCCAGAACTGTCACCTGAAGGACGGCCGCGGCCATCCTCCCGCGCCGGGCGAACCGGCCGTTTCAATGCTGATCCGTCTCGGCAAGCCTGCGGCGACCGACGAAGAACGTAAGATGCTGGAGAATTTTCTGGCGCCGGCTATTCCCGACGATACCTATGGCGGGCAGCTTCAGACGGCCGCAGTGCCGGCCTTGGCACCCGAAGGACAGGTCGAAATCCGCTATGAGGAAGTGCCCGTTACCCTGGCTGACGGGACCGAGGTCTCACTCCGCAAGCCGCATTATAGCCTGACCGAACTCGCCTACGGCTCCCTCGATGAGGGTCTCAGTCTTTCGCCCCGGATCGCCAATCCCATGATCGGCATGGGTCTTCTTCAAGCCATCCATCCCGCCGATCTGATGCGTCATGCCGATCCGGACGATGAAAATGGCGATGGTATTTCCGGTCGCATGGCCTGGGCTCGGGGGAGCCTGGAATCCAACGTGATCCCCGGCCGTTTCGGTTGGAAGGCTCAGAATGCGACGGTGCACGAACAGTCTTCTGAGGCCTTGGCTGGCGATATCGGAATCTCTTCGCCGCCCGTGCCCAAATCCTATGGCGATTGTACGGACGCTCAGACCGACTGTCTCGCCCAGCCGAATGGCGAACAGGAACGGCTTGGCCCGACCGAGGCGCCCGATCCGGTGATCGAGCTCATTGCATTCTATTCGGAGAACCTCGCCGTTCCCGAGCGCCGCGATGTGGATGATCCTGAGGTTCTGGCCGGGAAGGAAGCGTTCTACGCTGCCGGCTGCCCAAGCTGCCACAAGCCGAAATTCGTGACCCGGCGCGACGCCTCCAATAAAGCGCATGCGTTTCAGTTGATCTGGCCTTACTCGGACCTTCTCCTCCACGATATGGGGGAAGGCCTGGCGGACGGTCAGCAGGTCGGCCGCGCAAATGGCCGCGAATGGCGGACGCAGCCGCTTTGGGGTATCGGCCTGACGGAGGTGGTCTCGGGCCACACGCTCTTCCTTCACGACGGTCGCGCCCGCAATCTGGAAGAAGCCATCCTCTGGCATGGAGGCGAAGCTCAAGCCGCTCGCGATGCCTATGCCGCCATGGATAAATCACAGCGCGATGCGCTGATCACCTTTTTGGAATCGCTATGAGACGCCAGCCCATTCTTGCAGTTCTCGCCGTGTCCTGCGGGCTTTCTTTCCCTGGCGCAGCCTCTGCGCAGTCGGAAGAGCAAGACAAGGCCGGTGTGCGCGCGGTCCTATCCGCCGCAGTCGATGATTTCATCGTGCCGGAATATCGCGCACTGCAAGAACAGGCGAGGTCCCTTCAGGAAGCGGTCCAGAGCCTTTGCGAGGATCCGGGCACGGCGAAACTGGATCAGGCGCGACAATCATTCGCCGAGGCCGTCACTGTATGGTCGCGCGTGGAGACCGTTCGCTTCGGCCCGATCCTCCGGCAGAACGCGGCCGAGCGGATCTATTTCTTCCCCGATCGTCGTGGGATTGGCCTTCGTCAGGTGCAAGGGGTTCTGGCGGAAGAAGATGCGACGGCGACCGACGCCGAGAGCCTTGCAGGAAAGAGCGTCGCGCTTCAGGGGCTCGGTACGCTGGAATTCCTTCTGTTCGGCACCGGTGCCGAAGTCCTTGCGGAAGAGGAAGGTGATTTCCGTTGCCGGTTTGCGGAAGCCGTCGCCGAGCGGATCGAGGTAACCGCCGCCGAAGTGACCGACGAATGGACCGAGCCGGATGGCATCGCGGCCCGCTTTGTCGATCCGGCATCATCCTATGCCGATTTCCAGACGCAGGAAGATTCGCTTCGCGCCTTGCTCGGGGTTTTCACCAACGGGTTGGAAATGATTGCCGATACGCGCATCGCGCCATTTCTCGGCGAGGACGTGAACTCTGTTCGCCCGAAGGCGGCGGCGTGGTGGCGCGCCGGGCTGACCGGGCCGGCCATCCTCGCGAACCTCGAGGGACTCTCCGATCTGTTTCAACGGTCCGGCATGGCCAACCTCCTGCCGGAGGAAAACGGCAACCTGCCAGTCGAGATCGCCTTTGAGTTCGACAATGCCGAAAGGGCGCTGCAAAAGGTCGAGACACCCTTGTCCGAAGCTGTCGAGACAGCCGAAGGCCGCTCTCCCTTGGCCTATCTTCTCATCGTGACGCGCAGCCTGCGCAGTCTGTTTGCGGAGCGTTTTTCTGGCGCTATCGGGCTCGTCGCCGGCTTCTCATCTCTGGATGGAGACTGACCCGATGAGCGGATTTTCCCGCCGCACCATTCTTCAGGGTTTCGGTGCCCTGCTGGCTGGCTTTGGTTTGCCGGAGGCCGTCCATGCCGAAAAGGTCGGAAATCCGCTTTTCGCTACCGCCCTGATGGAGGGCGAACAATACGGAATGGCCATCCTGGACAGTGATGGTGAAGTGCTGCGGCGCGTCGTTCTGCCGGGCCGTGGTCACGACGTGACCTGCGACAAGGGCGGGCGACATATCGTTGCGTTCGCCCGGCGACCGGGTACCTTTGCGCTGGCGATCGATCAGCAGCGCGACCGCGAGCCGGTGGTCTTTCATTCTCCGCCGAACCGGCACTTCTACGGCCATGGTGTCTTCATCCAGAACGACAAGCTTCTGGTGGCCACCGAAAACGATTTCGATAACGGGCGCGGTGTTCTCGGCCTCTACGACGTGACCGATGGTTTCCGCCGTATCGGCGAATGGTCCAGTCACGGGATCGGACCGCATGATCTGGCGCTTTCGCCGGATGGAAAGAGCCTCATCATCGCCAATGGCGGCATGGACACGCACCCTGATTATGGCCGGGAGGTGCTGAATCTCGCCACCATGGAGCCTTCGCTGGTTTTCCTCGATCCGTCCGATGGCTCGCTGAGGGAAAAGCATGCGCTTCCGAATGAATGGTCACGCCTTTCGACGCGGCACATGGATGTCGCAGCGGACGGCACCGTCTTTGTCGGCTGCCAATGGCAGGGCGTCGCTTCGGAATGCCCGCCGCTGCTCCTGTCGTTCCGGGCTGGCGAGGGGCGTCGCGATTATGAGCTTGGCGAACTGGCCACCCGCCTTCAAGGCTATGTCGGATCAGTGAGCGTCAATCGCGATGCGGAGCGCGTGGCCATCACATCGCCTCACGGCGATCTGGCGATCATGCTCGATACGCGCACCGGCACGGTAACAGGCGTCGAAGAAGGGGTGGATCTGTGCGGCGCCGCCCCGCTCGCACAAGGCTTCATCACCTCGACGGGAACGGGTCGCTTCGGCCGAAACAACCTCCCGGGCCTCTCCTTCGACAACCACATATTGGCGCTCTAATCCTTTCCACACTGGAAGAATTGTAAACTAGAGTCTTTGACTCCACTGAAGGTGGAAAGTAGGAAATAAAAGTCATCATTGCTGTTGAGGTGTTCCATGCCGCGTTTCGATGATACGCGACACGATCGCGCTTGTGCCGCGGTAGACTACCTGTCCCGCCCTGCGGAACGTCTCGTGGTAGAAGGCTATCGCTCGAGCCTCAGCGGGTGCGCGGAACGCGACCCGAAGGCCTGGGCGGCCGCTTGGATGCTCTACCAGAACGAACTTGGCGAGATCGATGGCCGCATCGCATTCGACGGTCTGGTGGGACTGATCGGTACGCTGGGACGCTGCGCCACATGCCCGTTGCGGTTTTTCAGGCGGGATATTTCTCATCTTTGCCGGGATGAGGGCCTACTTCTCGCCCTCGTCGCCGCCGCACAGCATGGTGACGAACAGACCGGACAAATCGCGGCCGAAGCGCTGTCATGTCCGGCAAAATGCGGAGAATTGGCCATGGCCGCTGCCGAATATGGATTTCGGCTGCGAATGGTCGGCCGGACTCTCTTGCCCATCTCCGCATCCTTTACGGCGTCGATCGCCGACAAGAAAGCACAGCCTGCGCGGGACGACCGGCCGGTTGCTGCGACATTACACTGAACATTGAAAGGAACGTCATGAGAAACAGCCACCCGATCCGTACTGGTCTTCTGGCCGCACTATTTGCCGGGGCCGCCATGCCCGCCCTCGCTGCGGACGAACTCGATCGCTCGGCGATCGTCGACAATTATGCCGACATTGCTCTTGCCGAATATACGGACTCGCTGGAATTGGCTCGCGACCTCGACGCCAAGATCGATGCTCTGGTTGAAGATCCCTCCGAGGACACGCTTCAGGCCGCCAAGGATGCCTGGCTGGCCGCGCGTGTTCCCTATCAGCAGACCGAAGCCTACCGTTTTGGCAACGCCATCGTGGATGACTGGGAAGGCCGCGTGAATGCATGGCCGCTCGATGAAGGTCTGATCGATTATGTTGACGCCTCTTATGGCACCGAAAGCGACGCCAACACGGCCTACACCGCCAATGTGATTGCCAATCCGAGTTTCGAACTGAATGGCGAAACTGTCGATGCAAGCTCGATCACACCGGCGCTCCTTCAGGATACGCTGCAGGAAGCCGGTGGCGTGGAAGCCAACGTGGCGACCGGCTATCATGCGATCGAATTCCTTCTTTGGGGACAGGATCTGAACGGCACCGATGCCGGTGCAGGCGATCGTCCGGCCACCGATTTCGCAACCGGTGATGACTGCACAGGCGACAATTGCGAGCGCCGCGCTGAATATCTTCAGGCCGCGTCCGACCTCCTCATCTCCGACCTGGAAGAGATGGTGGCGAACTGGGAAGAAGGCGGCGAAGCCCGCACGACCCTCACCGATGGCGCGCCGGAAGATGCATTCCGCACGATCCTGACCGGGTTGGGCTCCCTTTCCTATGGCGAACTGGCCGGTGAGCGAATGAAGCTCGGCCTTCTGCTGCATGACCCGGAAGAGGAGCATGACTGCTTTTCCGACAACACCCACTATTCACATTTCTATGATGTGAAGGGCATTCAGAACGTCTATCTCGGTAGCTACGAAGGCCCGGACGGGGAAACCACATCCGGTCCTTCGCTCTCCGATCTGGTCAAGGCAAATGAGCCCGCTCTCGACGAAGAGATGCGGACCAAGCTGGACGAGACCGTTGCAGCCATGCAGGCGATCGTTGATGCGGCCGAAGACGGAGAGTCCTACGATCAGCAGATCGGCGAGGGCAATGAAGAGGGCAATGCCCGAGTTCAGGCCGCCATTGATGCGCTGATCGCCCAGACGCGCACGATCGAGCGTGTCATCGCTTCGCTCGACCTCGGAAGTATCGAACTCGAAGGCTCCGACAGCCTCGACAACCCGAACGCCGTCTTCCAGTAAGAGAAGCAGGCCGACCGCCTCGAAAGAGGCGGATCACAAGACGGTCGGCTCCAGTCCCGGAGCCGGCCGTTTTTATGCAGCCAGACGAGAAATCCGGCTAGCTGGATAGTTCGATCGATCGGCGTCGCGCAGCGTCCGCGACCTCGGCCATCATCGTCTTCAACCGGTCATCCGTCATCATCATGGCAAGGCCGGCGGCGGTCGTGCCGTTTGGGCTCGTCACCTGTCGGCGCAATTCCGCAGGGTCGGTCTCGCCATCCGCGGCCAGTTTGGCCGCGCCCAATGCGGTCTGCCGAGCCAGAAGTGCGGCCAGATCGGCGCTCAGGCCGAGTTTCTCGCCAGCCTCTGCGAGCGCTTCGATGAAGTGGAAGACGTAAGCCGGGCCGCTGCCGGATATCGCCGTCACGGCATCCATCTGAGACTCCTCTTCGAGTTCAGCCACCGCGCCATTGGTTTCCAGCAGTTTCCGGACATTGGCGATGAGCGCGCCACCGGCGGCATCATTGGCGATATAGGCCATCATGCCCTCACCAATGGCAGCAGGCGTGTTTGGCATGACGCGGATGATCGGGGTTTGGTCGCCGTAAATCTCTTCATAGCGCCGGATCGGAAGCCCGGCTGCGATGCTGAGAACCGCCGCCCCACGCGCGGTGGCACTGCGATAGGCTGGGGCGATGTCGGCCATTACCTGCGGCTTTACGGCGAGTACGATCAACTCGGCGCCGAAATCGTCCGGAGAGGGAGGATCGGCAAAGGTTGAAGCGCCGAGTGCCGCGACCCGCGCGCGGCCCTCTTCGCTTGGCTCGACGACGCCGGTCTCGTCGGGAGAGAGGCATCCAGATTCGATCCAGGCCTTGAGCATGGCAAAGCCCATATTGCCGCAGCCCACCATTAAAACCCGCATGTTTCGCTCCCGCTTCCATCGCTTTCGGCGGTTGTGACAAACTCCTTTCATGCGTGCAAGGAGGCTGGAAACCCAAGGGGCGAGACGAGGCTTTCACAAGCCAGTGGAGAACCCAGCCGCGATTCACACATTCTTTGTCATGCCCGCTTAGCCTTCGAGAAAAATTGACGCTGGCGCGCTTCGCGCCGGGATAGGTCATGGGAGCGAAAAGCAGGAATGGCAGCATCGTTTCTATCGCGAAAGCCGACGCAGGATGGCACAGCCGGGACAAGGCTCATGCCTGATGATTTGCGAGCGACTTTTCAGGAAGCGAAGGCCCGCCGCCGTGCCGAACGCGGCCTTCATAGGCCATTGGAAGAGACGTCCGAGAAGACGCTGCCAGACGACGGCGCCATTTCCTTATCCGGCGAGACGGAGACAAGTGCTGATAACCGAGAGGCCGGACGGTCAACCCGTCGCCCCGAACGCAGAGAAGACCAGAGGGCCGCCATAGCTGAGACGGTCTACGCTGATCGTTCCCAACGCGGCCCGCCTGCCTCCGCGGTTGAAGCGGCAGCAACCGAGGCGGAACATCCTGAGACGGAAACAGCATCTCCCGGCGCGGTGGCAAATGGCATCTGGAAGACCGGAACCATACTGGCTCTTTGCGCTCTCCTGGGGATCGCGCTCGGTGTCGCTCTCGCGATGACAGTCCTCGAGACGTGATTTTCCCGATTGCGGAGAACATTGCAGTCCCTGCGTGTTGTCGCACCGCTCACTGAACGGGCGACGAACGCAAACAAAAGGGCCGGCAAGAACTGCCGGCCCTATCGAGATTGAACGGGATGGATCGCCGTCAGGCGTGGAAGACCGTCGCGCCTTCATCGGCCCGTCCGACAACCTGCCGGAAGGCGGCAAACAATTCACGTCCCATGCCGTGCTGGTTCTTTGCCATATCGGCCGATACGGCTTCGCGGCCGGCGAATTCGTCTCCGTCGACGAGGACTTCCAGCGTGCCCTGCTCACCGTCCAAGCGGATCATGTCCCCGGTACGGACCTTGGCGATCGGGCCGCCACTCAGCGCTTCGGGCGTGACGTGGATGGCCGCAGGCACTTTGCCCGATGCGCCGCTCATGCGGCCATCGGTCACGAGAGCCACCTTGAAGCCGCGATCCTGGAGCACCCCGAGCGGCGGTGTCAGTTTATGCAGTTCCGGCATGCCGTTGGCCTTCGGTCCCTGAAAGCGGACGACCGCGATGAAGTCCTTGTCCAGTTCGCCGGCCTTGAACGCGTCCTGCAGTTCGGACTGGTCCTCGAAGACGATGGCGGGCGCCTCCACGAAACGGTTTTCCGGCTTGACCGCCGAGATCTTGATGATGGCCTCGCCCATATTGCCCTTCATGACCTCGATACCGCCGGTTGGCTGGAACGGCTTATCGGCGGTCGTCAGGATTTTCGGCTCATGGCTCACATCCGGCGCTTTTTCGCGCACCACTGTGCCGTCCTCGCCGAGCTTCACCTCGATGCCGTATGATTCCATTCCCTCGCCGTAGACGGTGCGGATATCGTCATGGATCAGACCGGCTTTCGACAGCTCCTTGATCAGGAAACCCATGCCGCCCGCTGCGTGGAAGTGGTTCACGTCGGAAAGACCGTTGGGGTATACCCTCGCCAGAAGCGGTACATTGTCAGAGATTTGGGAAATATCGTCCCATGTGAGCTTGATGCCTGCCGCCGCCGCCATGGCGATCAGGTGGATCGTGTGGTTGGTCGAGCCGCCCGTCGCGTTGAGCCCGACAACCGCGTTGACGATGGAGCGCTCGTCGATCATGCGGCCGACTGGGGTGAATTCGTTCCCCGCCTGCGTGATCTGGAAGGCGCGGGCGACGGCCTCCTTCGTCAGGGCGTCGCGGAGCGGCGTATTCGGGTTGACGAAAGACGCGCCCGGCATGTGCAGGCCCATGATCTCCATCATCATCTGATTGGAGTTGGCGGTGCCATAGAATGTACAGGTTCCCGGACCGTGATAGCTCTTGCTTTCCGCTTCGAGCAATTCGGCCCGCCCGATCTTGCCTTCCGCATAAAGCTGGCGGATGCGGGATTTTTCGTCGTTGGGCAGCCCCGAGGTCATAGGACCGGCCGGCACGAAGATGCTGGGCAGGTGGCCGAAAGTGAGCGCCGCGATAAAAAGACCCGGAACGATCTTGTCGCAGACGCCAAGATAGACGGCGGCGTCGAACATGTTGTGAGACAGACCCACGCCGGCCGCCATGGCGATGACATCGCGAGAGAACAGGGAAAGTTCCATGCCCGGCTGGCCCTGCGTCACGCCGTCGCACATGGCTGGAACGCTCGATGCGACCTGGGCGACGCCGCCCACCTCGCGTGCGGCATCACGGATGATATCCGGAAACCGCTCGAAGGGCTGATGCGCCGAGAGCATGTCGTTATAGGCGGTGATGATGCCGAGATTGGGCACGGTATCGCCCGAGAGGTCGCTCTTTTCCGCAGCCGAGCAGGCGGCGAACCCATGGGCCAGATTGGAGCAGGACAGCGTCGTGCGATTGACGCCGGCGCTGACCGCATCGTCTAGGCGCTGAAGATAGGATTCGCGGCTTGGCTTGCTGCGTTCGATAATGCGTTCTGTGATCTGCGTGATCTCTTGGGTCGGCATAGTGGTTTATCCTTCGGCTGGCGCGTACCAGATATTGATACCCGTCGGGGCGTGATCGAAGATGGCGCGAATGGGATAGGGAGATTCCTTGTCCGACAATGCGTCGAACAACACGCTTTTCTTCTCGACCCCTTCAATATGAAGATGGATGGAACGGCCTTTGACGAGCGCAGGCAGGTTCCAGGTGAGCCGGGGTTCTTCTGCGCCCGGCGCATTCATTGCGAGGACACGCGGCTCTCCCTTCGGGTCGAGCGCCTCGTCCAGCGTATCGCCCTTGGGAAAGAATGAAGCCGTATGGCCGTCTGTCCCCATACCCAGCAGCACCACGTCGAAGGGCTGCGGAAGGCCTTTCAGACGCTGATTGAGTATGGTGGCTGCTTCTTCGGCTGTCGGAACAGGCTCGTACAATTTTTCAAAAGCGGCGCCGGCGGCGTGCCGCTGCAGAAGGCGCTTGATGACGAGCGCCGCATTGGAGCGTGGTGAGGACGTGTCGACGAACCGCTCGTCCACAAGGGTCACGATGACCTTGCTCCAGTCGATGTCTCGCTCCGAAAGCGCGACGAAGAACTGTTCGGGGGTTCGTCCGCCGGACAGCGCCAGCGTGGCGATGCCTCGCTCTTCGATCGCGGCGGCGAGCTCGTCGGCAACCCGTCCGGAAAGTCGCTCCGCCAGACGCCCCCGGCTGGAAAATTCAAGCCATTGCGGTTCGCCCGGCGCCCTGGCGAGCAGATCTTCGGGATTTCGGTTTTCGCTCTGTTCAGAAGGATTCATGCCAGCTCCGCCCATCTCGTTCGATCAGGCCGATCGCAGCGGCAGGACCCCACGAACCGGCGGTGTAGCCGGCGATATCGCCCGGTCTCTCGTGCCATGCGCGCATGATGGGGTCGATCCACTTCCATGCCGCCTCGACTTCGTCGCCCCGCATGAACAATGTCTGGTTTCCCCGAACCACATCGGTCAGCAGCCGCTCATAGGCGTCAGGGTTCCGCACGTTGAATGCATCGGCGAAATACATGTCGAGCGGCACGTGCCGTAGCCGCATTCCGCCCGGCCCGGGGTCCTTGACCATCATCCACTGCTTGACCCCTTCATCCGGCTGAAGACGGATGACGAGCTGATTGGCGACGACTTCACCGGCGCTTTCCTCGAAGATGGAATGCGGGATCGGTTTGAACTGCACGACAATCTCGGAGGCCCGCGTCGCGAGACGCTTGCCGGTGCGCAGATAGAAGGGAACCCCGGCCCACCGCCAATTGCCGATCTCCGTTTTCAGCGCGACAAAGGTTTCCGTTTCGCTTTTACCGCTCTCCAGTTCGTCCAGATAACCCTTTACGGCGCCGCCCAGAGAAGCGCCAGCTCGATACTGGCCGCGTACCGTATGACGGTGGACGGTATCGTTGGTCATCGGCGTCAGGGCGCGCAGAACCTTCAGCTTTTCGTCGCGGACCGCGTCGGCATCCAGCGAGGCGGGCGGCTCCATTGCCACCAGGCACAGAAGCTGAAGCATATGGTTCTGAACCATGTCGCGCATCGCGCCGGACTTATCGTAGTAATCGGCGCGGCTTTCCAGCCCGACTCTCTCCGCCACCGTAATCTGCACATGGTCGATGTGGGCGCTGTTCCAGAGCGGTTCGTAAAGGGCATTGCCGAAGCGCAACACCATCAGGTTCTGGACGGTCTCCTTGCCGAGGTAATGGTCGATCCGGAAAATCTGATCCTCACGAAACACCGAAGAGAGAGTTCGGTTAAGTTCGACGGCGGATTCCAAATCGCGTCCGAGTGGCTTTTCAACGACGATCCGAGTCTCGTCGGTGAGAAGGTCGTGATCGCGGATTCGCTCCGCGATTGGCCCGAAAAGCGATGGGCCGACCGCGAGATAGAAGGCTCGGACAGCCCGGCTGTCGCCGATTTTCTCGTGAAGGGCCTGCCACCCCTCGTCGCTCGTCGCATCCACCGCCACATAGAATAGGCGGTTGAGAAAGGCATCGACCTGACCGTGATCCTTTTCCTCCTCGCTGACATATTCGGTCAGCGCGTTACGCGCATAGTCGCGGAACTCCTGATCGGAAAGCTCTGAGCGGGAGGCGCCGATGATACGGGTCGGCTCTGTGAACTGCCCGGCACACTGGCGATGGTAGAGTGCGGGAAGAAGTTTTCGCTCTGCGAGATCTCCGGTTGCGCCGAAGATGACGAAATCGCAGGAATCGACGGGAATGATGGTGCTGCTCATGAAGCGGCCTGTTCTCCGGTGATGGCACCCGTACCTATATAAATCGATTTAGAAGAGCAATAAGCTGTCGTGCTCGGCTGCCATGCGAATGGGTTCCGGCACGATATAGAGGGCGGAAGGAGCGACGGGTCCAGCCTTGCCCGTATCAAAGCCTGTCGAGCATGGCGAACCACGTCATCGCAAGGAACAGCAGCGGCTTTCTCAGCGCGACTCCGCCGGGGAAAGGAGGAATATCCAGATCCTGCAGAAGTTTAAGATCGTCGCGATGGCCCATCACGGCATCGGCCCAGAGGCGACCGGTATGGGTCGCCATCATCACCCCGTGGCCGGAAAAGCCGCCGATCGAGGTAACGCCCGGCATGATGGTGCGCACGAAGGGCAGGCGGGGAAGGGTAATACCCACCGAACCGCCCCATACATGGTCGATATCGACATCGAAAAGGTCGGGAAATATCTCTGCGATCTGCTTGCGGATATGGCCTGAAATGTCGCCCGGTGTTTTGGCGCTATAGGCCTCACGCCCGCCGAACATCAGCCGGTCGCCCGAGATCTTCCGGAAATAGCGCACCATGAAACGGCTGTCGTCCACGGCTTCGCCACCGGGCAGGATGGCGTCGGCGTTGTCGAGCGGGCCGGTTGCTCCGATGAAGGACCGTATCGGCATGATGTGGCGCGGCGATACGGGTTCGGCCTGAAACGCATCGCCATGAGCATTGGTCGCAACAAGGCAGCGCGATGCATGCAGCGTGCCGTGCTCCATCGTTATCCGAACACCCGCACCCTCTGCGTCGATTGCATGGGCGGGGGTGTTCTCAAAAAGCCTTGTGCCCGATTTCTCGGCGGCTTCGGCCATTCCCACCACCAGTTTGAGTGGGTGAATATGACCGGTGCCGATATCCCGGATCGAGGCATGATAACGTTTCGATCCGATGGCCGCCGCCGTCTCCTCACGATCGAGAAAGGAGATATGTGGGTAATCGTAGCGCTCCGCCATGGCTTCGGCATGGTTTCGATAGCCTTGCACCCAGCGCTTCTTGTGAACGGCGCTGATCTGCCCGGGCCGGTAGTCGATATCGAATCCGTGATCGTCCGCCATGGAGAGCAGTTCCGCTTTCGCCTCTTCAGCAATCCGAAAGAGGGCGCGGGAGCGCTCCAGACCGATTTCGCTTTCCAACTCGGTCGGCCATGCGCGTTGTCCGGTTCCGATCTGCCCGCCATTGCGGCCCGAGGCGCCGTCTCCGAAGCGATGGGCATCGATCAGGACGACGTCTGCGCCCCCACCCGCAAGGCGCAGCGCCGCCGAAAGACCGGTATAGCCTCCACCAATAATGGCGATATCGGCCCGCTGGTCTCCATCGAGCGAGGGATAGGCCGGCCGGTTGGCGACACTGGCCTCGTACCAGGAGAGACCAGGAGAAATGGGGCTGCGGTAGATCATGACGCGCAATTAGCTGCGGGCGAAGCGGTTCACAAGAGCGGTCGTAAAGGTTCGCGGAGAAGCGCGTTCAGGCGACCTCAATGGTTGACGACGAGGGCGATCGCCGGTTCGCCATCTTCCGCGACAATCAGAGTATAATCGCAGGTGAACTGCCAGGCGGCTTCGCCGTCGGCCCGCTTCTGCGTCCAGTCCATGGTCACAAAGGCCGTCGATCCGGAAATTTCCATTGTTCGGACGGCGAAGTCCGAACTGACGATCTCTTCCCGCTCCAGAACGGTCAGAAGCGCGTCGATATTCTCCAGAAGATCTTCTTCCTCGGAAAAGACCGTACCGCCTCCGAGCTGCCAAATCGTCACAGGATAGGTGAAACAGTCGGCGATGGCTTCGGAGTCGAAATCGTCGAAGCCGTTGCGGTACGTCTCGAACAAGGCTTCGATATCGTCGCGCGTAAGTGTGTGCGGTTCCTGGTTCATGGCCGGGTCCGGATGAATGAGGACGAAAGGACGGGATTTAGACGTTCAGCAGCAGAAACTCGCGTTCCCACGGGCTGATCACCTGCATGAAGGTCTCGAATTCGCCTCGCTTTACACCGCAATAATTGGTGATGAATTCGCGTCCGAGAATTTCACGGAAATCCTGCTCTTCCTCGAAAAGGGAGACTGCATCGAGAAGACTGCGCGGCAGTTCGATCGCGCCTTCATTGACACTTTCCTGGGTCGGTTCCTCCGGCTCCACTGCGTTGCGAATGCCAAGAAGTCCCGCGGCGAGCGAGGCGGCAAGCGCAAGGTAGGGGTTGGCGTCAGAGGAGGGCAGTCGGTTTTCCACGCGCCTTGCCTGTGGCTCCGAGGCCGGCACCCGAAAAGCGGTGGTGCGGTTGTCGTAGCCCCATTTGTTGTTGAGGGGGCAGGCCATGTCTGGCGCGAGGCGGCGATAGGAGTTGACGTACGGTGCCATGGTGACGAGTGCGCGCGGAACGTAGCGCTGCATACCGCCAATATAGTGGAAGAAAAGTTGCGAGGCTCGACCGTCTGCATCGGTGAAGATGTTCTCGCCCGTATCGCTTCTCACCACGCTCTGGTGAATATGCATGGCGCTGCCCGGAAGGCCTTCCATCGGCTTGGCCATGAAGGTGGCGTAGATGCCATGCTTCATCGCGGCTTCGCGTATCGTTCTCTTGAAGAGGAAGACCTGATCGGCGAGTTCCAGCGGATCGCCGTGGCGCAGATTGATCTCGAGCTGGGCCGGCCCGCTCTCGTGAATCAGCGTGTCGATTTCCAGGCCCTGCGCTTCGGAGAAGTGGTAGATATCGTCCACCAGATCGTCGAACTCGTTGATGCCGGAAATGGAATAGCCCTGGCCGCCGAGGATCGAACGTCCGGAGCGGCCCTTCGGTGGCTCCAGCGGATAGTCGGGATCGACGTTCTGCGCGACGAGATAGAACTCGATCTCGGGCGCGACGACAGGCTTGAATCCGTCCTTCGCATATTCACCCACCACACGCTTGAGGACGTTCCTTGGCGTATAGCGGACATTCTCCCGCGCTGTATCGACGATATCGCATATGATCTGGGCGGTGGGGTCGCTCTCCCACGGCACGACGCACAAGGTGGAAAGGTCCGGCAGGAGCTTGAGATCGCCGTCATTGGGGTCATAGCGAAAATCGCCGACCTCCTCCGGATAGTCTCCCGAAATGGTCTGCCGGAAGATCGAAGAAGGCAGCGAGAGCGCCGTGTTCGACGTGAACTTGTTGGTGGGCATCATCTTGCCGCGTGCGACACCGGCCAGATCCGGCGTGATGCATTCGATATCCTCGATGCCGCGCGCCTGTAGCCATGCTGCGGCCTCCCGCCAGCTGGAAACGCCCCTCAGGCATTCGATGACCTTTTGGATGTCATTGTCCCCAGCTTCGGTCGCGCCACCTGTTACGTCGGGCCCTTGATGCGTGCTCATCTATCTCCGCCACTATACGAGTTTGGCTTCCGATATAGATTTGAATGCCCGCGGAGAGAAGTGGGTCGGCAGATAGTGAAGGACGGCAATGAATAGTCAGCTCAAGGATATGGCACTGAAACTGGTGCGGGAAGTGCGGAAAAGCCCGGCTTCGTTGGCTCCGTTTGTCGTGGCTGCGATTGCCTCTGCGGGCCTCTTCGCCTTTCTCAGCATTGCCGATGAGGTCGACGAAGGTGAAACCGAGCGCCTCGATCGCGCCGTTCTCATGTTTTTTCGTGTGCCGGGAAATCCCGACGAGACCATCGGTCCCGCCTGGGTTCGGGAGGCAGCTATCGAATACACCGCTCTTGGTGGGATTCCCGTCGTTTGCCTGCTGGTGCTGACCGTCCTCGGTTTTCTGGCGGTCGAGCGGCGCTGGGGCGCTGCGCTGTTCGTCTCGATCGGCATTCTGGGCGGCATGGCATTGTCTTCGACGCTGAAGATCTTCTACAGCCGCCCACGCCCCGACCTCGTCGCGCAGCTTGATGTCATCCACACCAAGAGCTTTCCGTCCGGACACGCAACGATCACGACGTGTGTTGTTCTCACTCTGGCGGTGATGCTGATTCGCCTCACGGAGAGCCGGCCGGGGCGGGCCTACATCTTTGCCATGGCGGTGCTCTACGCGCTGCTGATCGGCGCGACGCGCGTTTATCTTGGCGTTCACTGGCCTTCGGATGTGTTGGCCGGCTGGGCGATCGGCACTTTCTGGGCGTGTCTGTGCTGGGTGCTGATGACAATGCTTCAGCGCTGGCAGGAAAAGGGAAGTTTGTTCGCATCGCCCCGGGATTGAATTCCGTTTATCTCGTCATCGGCCCGGCCTTTTCCGAAAGCTCTGACATGAAAGCGGAACTTTCGACGCTTTCGCAGCTTCACAGATGAAGAGGCGGACAGCAGGAGGGACTTTATGGACCGCAAGGATATGGAACGGGTGTTCCGGCCTTTCGCACGAACCGGCTACGCGGCGCGTGGCGTCGTTTTCTTGGTGATCGGCATATTCGCAGCCTATTTCGCCGTCGGCGGCGGCGAAATTCTCAGTTCCACCGGCGCACTGCAAAAGCTGCTGGGCGGAAGCGGGTTCGGGTCTTTCGTTGCGATTTTGCTGATGATCGGTCTCGTAGCCTATGCGGTCTGGCGTTTCGTCCAGGCCATCTTCGACACGGACGATCACGGCCTCGATCCGAAAGGGCTTGCCATACGCGGCGGCCTCCTTGCCTCCTGTTTCACCTACGCGACGCTCACGATCTATACCTGGTCGCTCTGGCAGAGTGGTCGCAGCAGCGATAGTGGTAGTGGCGGCGGCATGGCCGGCACGATCTCGAACTTTGTTGGATCGACAGCCGCTTCGGCCATATTGGCCGCAGTATTCACCGGGGTCGCCGTTGCGCACTTCGTCAAGGCGTATAAGCGCGGCTATCTGAAATATATGTCACCCAGCCCCGATGCGAAAAAGATCATCAATCCGGTTTCCCGGACGGGTTTGTGTGCACGCGGTCTGATCTTTCTGGTGATTGCCTATCTTTTTGGATGGCGGACGCTCAGTGGCGGCACCAACGAAGATGTCGGCCTCGCGGGCGCACTCCGCTTCATCGCCGATTTGCCCGCTGGCCAGTGGCTGATGGGAGCGATCGGCGTCGGCCTCATCTGTTTCGCAGCCTATTCATTTGCCGAGGCCATCTGGCGGCGGATCAATGTGGAGGACGCTGACGCGCCAGGCTGACGACCAGTCATCGAAGCGCGGTAACAATGAAAAAGGCGTGGGTTCTTGCGAGCCCACGCCTTTCGTTCGTCTTGGCTGAAAAAGTGTCAGCCGGCCTTCTGCGCGATGATAACCGGCACGAGCAAATCGCCCCAGTTGCCTTCGCCGCCGTGATGACGGGCTGAGCGGACGAGCTCCACGGAGACGCCCGCGTCGACAGCCTTCATCACGCTCTGGTTCAACCGGTGAAGGTCGTTGGCAACCATGCGGATTGCGGCCTGCTGGTCGCCGTCCATGGCAGAGGATTGCTCCTCGGCGCGTTCCTTGACGGGTGGTTTCATCGTCGCGTCTCCATGCGATCTGTTACGTCTCGGCTCGATTAACGCTTGCATAGCGTGGTTGGCAAGCGATCGTCTCTTCCAATCGATCTTCTGTCATCGATTGTAAAGAGCATATCTTGCTACGAACTAGTCATTTAGACGTAATCCACCATTCGGGAAGAAAGGCTTCTTACCAAAGGGGTCATGCTGTCTTGCCTGAGAGACAGCTTCTTCGTAAATCTGTAAAGACTTTTACTGATTGAACGATCCCACTTCAGGACCCTGGCTATGGCCGACCGTAAGATTTTTGCCGGACCTCGCATTCGGCGTATCCGCCATGCGGAGAAGCTGACGCAGACGGCGATGGCCGAAAAGCTCGGTATTTCGCCTTCCTATCTCAACCTGATCGAACGCAATCAGAGACCGCTGACCGTCCAGATCATTCTCAAGCTGACCTCCGCCTTCAAGCTCGATCCGGAGCAGTTGCAGGGAGAATCGGATGCGACGGTGGGCGAGATACGACAGGTCTTTTCCGATCCCCTGCTTGCCGAGGATGTTCCGAGCGAAACGGAACTGCTCGAGGTCGCGGAGGCGGCGCCCAACGTCGCGGCGTCGATTATCAAGCTCCATCGCGCCTATGTGGAGCAGGGCGAACGTCTCTCCGATCTGTCTTCCATCCTTGCAAAAGAGGGACGGGTCACCGCGGTCTCCGGCAAGCGAATGCCGATCGACGAGGTTCGCGAGCTTCTGGAGTCGCGCCCGAACCATTTCCCCGCCATTGAGGAGGCGGCCGAAGCATTTCATGAAAAGCTCTCGCCGGGCGACGGTCTGCTGGCTTCGCTGAAAGACTGGTTTCGCGCCGAGCAAGGACTTTCCGTGCGTGTGCTGCCGGTCTCGACCATGCCGCTATGGCGGCGCCGTTTCGACCGGCACAGCCAGCGCCTGTTCATCTCCGAGCGCCTTTCCCCTTTCGACCAGTTGCGGGAAGTGGCGATGGAAGCGTCCATGATCGCGCTCTCCAAGCCGATTGCCGAGCAGATCGAGGCTTTGCCCCTGACAAGCGAGGAAGCCCGCCGCATCGCACGGTTCGAACTGGCGCGCTATGCCGCCCACGCCCTGATGATGCCCTATGAGAAATTCCTCGCGGCCGCACGGCGTGTTCGCTACGATGTCGATGTTCTGCGAAGCCGCTTCTCGGTGAGTTTCGAACAAGCCGCCAACCGTCTGACGACATTGCGCCGTGAGGGCAGGGAAGGCGTCCCGTTTTTCATGCTGGAAATCGACAATGCGGGGAACCGTTTTCGGCGCGCTGGCGCGATGGGCTTTCCGCAGCAACGATTTGGAGGGCACTGCCCGAAACTGGCGATCCATGCCGCGTTCACCCAGCCCGGTCAGCTTTTTGTCGAGGCGGTGGAGATGCCCGATGGCGCGGCTTTCCTAACAGTAAGTCGCACACTGGAAGGTCCGCAGGGAGCCTTCTCGGAGAGGCCCCGCCGGACGGCCCTTCTGCTTGGTTGTGAACTCAGCCAGAAGGATGAAATTGTCTATGGCGATGGTCTGCCGGGTGTCGAGGCAGGCGGCACGAAAGAGGCGTTCGTGCCAGCGACGCCCATCGGCCCCGCCTGTCGGCTCTGTGAGCGGCAGGCTTGCCTCGCTCGCGCCGAGCCGCCGATCACACGGCCACTCGGACTGGATGAGATGGTCACGGGACTCTCCGCCTTCGATTTTCGCTAGTCGCCAGATCCCGTTATGAATGGCTCGGAGAAGGAGCCTCCGACAAAGAACCGGCTCAGCGTTTGCGGGCGCGCATCGTCCGGGACGGTTCCGGTGAGGCCGGGTGCGGGCATCGCCAGGAGGCGCCCTGTCAGGGCGAGGCTCCGGCTCATATAGGGCGCGCGCCCATTCAACTCGATCTGGTAGCGACCGGTGCGGATGGATGCATCGTTCAGAAAGGCGACGCCATTCAGAAGGCGTCCTTTGAAGTGTGCGTCATCATAATCGAGACCGTCACCGGTCAGGCGAGAGAGACTGAAGAAGCCGCCACCGAGCTGATCATCGATAATCGGTGACAGGTCGAGGTTGGGTAGCTCGCCATTTGAGAAAGACGCCTCGAACTGGCCGTCGCCTCGCGAGAGGAGGCGGTCCAGCGCCGGTGGTCCGGCAAGAGAGAGATCGATGCTGGCCGTTCCGGTTGGAAGTATGCCTGGAAGCGTGAGCGCGTCGGAGAGCTGCGAGCCTGAAATGTCCGCGAAGTGAAGTTCGAGGCGGCTTTCGACACCTTCCTCCCCATTGTTTCGACGCCAGTTGCCTTGCAGGGTCCCGCCGAGAAGGTCTGCATTATTGATGTCCAGTGCACTCTGGCCGTCGCCGAAGCGGCCGCTGACGGCAAGGTCGGCAAGCCTCACATCGCCATAGCTCGCCTCGTTCGCTGAAAGGCGGATATCGATATGAGTGGCCTCGCTGGAACCGACCGTTGTGCGCGGCGCGCGGTTTGTGCCCAGCCGTCCTCGGCGTCGGCCATCTCCACCATCAATGCGGGTGACGAGCGACAGCAGGTCCAGAGATTGAAAGGCGAGGGTGGCCGAGATCGATGTAGGGGACCCGCGGTGCGGCGGGACAATGCTGAGCGTACCGTTCCCATCGTGGTCCTCGACGCTCATCTCCTCGACGGTAAGCGTGGTCCGATCATTCGCCTGGGCGATGATCCCGCGCATGGAGAGGGAATCGGGCAAGGCCGTCGGAAGGCGAAGATCGAATGGCCTGAGAGCCCGTCTAAGCTGTGTGAAATCGCCTGAAAACTTGCCCGAGACGGAACGCAACCAGTTGCGGTGAAGAGGATCGAACTTGCCGTCAAATGTGAGGGAGCCGAGGTTCGAACGCAGATTGACGCCGAAAACTGTGGGCTCCAGACGAGCGAGGTTGCGAAGATGTTCGATCGTGATGGAGCCGCTTAACGGCATGTTCCGCCATGTGGCGCCGCCTTCCAGGCGAAGGGACCTGTCGGCATCGAGGCCGGTCAGGCGACCCTGAATATTGCTCACGACCGGACGCTCGTTCTCCTGACCTGATGCAAGGACGCTGCCATCGCGAAACTCGAGATAGGCCGGTCCGAGAGGCGCGGGGGTGGCGTCCGTGCCAATCCATCGGCGCAGTATATTGTCTAGAATGGCCGGTCCTTCCTCCCCCATATCGGCCGATGAGATGCGAAGGGTCGGTTCAATCAGGATGACGGAGGAGAGATTGGCTTCGCCAAACAGGGCATCGAGAAGGGAAAGCTGGAGGTTGGCCTGCTCGACGCGGAGCGGCGCATGGCCGTCGGTAGTCGTCTTTCCAATGCGCAGATCCGTCACCACCGCCGACAGGCGCGGAAAGTAGCGGATCGATAATTGATCGTCGATTTCGACCGGTTGGCCGGTCCAGCGCGTCAGCGACGTTGCGATCCTCTCGCGCAGAAGAACTTGCGAAGCGACATAGGAGAGCGCCGGCAGCAATAGCGCCATTACCAGCGCAGCGGACGCTGCGATAATACCGAATTTGCGAATGCGGCGTTTCATGAAGTCGCTCTAGCCTATCAGGCCGTCCCCGTGCTGCTTATCCATGAAGCACGTAGCCGATATGGTAAAGGAAGTCTGACCCGGTAATTTACCTTAGGCTCATATGTCTTAGTGAATTGTAAATTGCGTGGCAGTTTGGCAAGCTTTTGTTAACATTTGCTGCACGATCATGCGGAAGGCTCAGAGGCCTGACCCCTGTCCCCCGGGAAAGTGTTTTTGCTCTCTGATGTTCGGTTAGCACTTTTTCTGCCCCAGCCCCGCGCTGGGGCTTTTTTTGCATTCAGACAGGCCGGTCCCGTCCCAGAGCGTAAGAGAGCATCAGGACCGGTATCATCGCAAGCACAAGAATGAGAAGGGCCGCCGCCGCGCCCTCTTCGACAGCGCCGCGCGAGGCATTTTCGTAAACGTAAGTTGCCAGCGTGTTGAAGCCGAACGGGCGGAGGAGGATCGTCGCGGACAATTCCTTCACCGTATCGACGAAGACGAGGATGAAGGCTGTGCCGAGGGCAGGCTTGAGTAGCGGCAGCAGAACACGAAAAAGAGAACGACCAGCGCCGGCTCCGAGTGATCGCGCGGCATTGTCGATGTCCGGCGGCAGTTTTTGCATTCCCGAGCGCAGATTCGCATCGGCGAGCGCCAGAAAACGGGCCGTGCAGACATAACCGACAGCGATGGCCGATCCGGAAAGAAGAAGACCGGTCGAAATGTCCAGATGGGTGCGCAAGAAGCGGTCGAGCGCGTTATCGAAGCTTGTCAGGGCAAAAAGGAGACCGAGGCCGAGGATGGTGCCGGGCATCGCATATCCGAGCGTCGCAAGCCGGGAAAGGCCAGCCAGGATGTTAGAACGCTCGAGGCGGCTCGCCGCCAGCATTGCGAAGGCGAGCACCACGGTGACAAGGGCGACCGACGAGCCAAGCAATGCAGAGTGAGTGATCGCCTCCTGCATGCCGGGCGTGAAAAATTGCTCGGACCGGTGGATCGCGTAGCGCCCGAGGACGCCGACCGGTATGCCGAAGCCGAGCAGGATCGGAATGGCGCAGAGGCATGTTGCAGCCAGCGCGCGTCCGTTCGAAAGATTCTGACGCGCGGGTCGGCTCATCATCTGGGTGGCACGGGTACCGTGAAAGCTCTGCCGCCGCCTTGCCCAGTTCTCGGCCAGCACCAGTGAGAAGACGATAATCATCATGACGACGGCAAGCTGGGCCGCGCCGGAGAGGCTGCCGCGGGACAGCCAAGTGTCGTAGATCGCGAAAGTCAGCGTCCGGACGCCCAGATGCTCTACCGCTCCGATGTCGTTCAATGTTTCCATCATCACGAGCGCCAGGCCCGCGACAATGGCGGGTCGCGCGGTCGGCAGAAGGACCCGGCCGAAGACCGTTCCCGCCCCCGCGCCGAGGGTTCGAGCCACATCGGCAATATTGCGGCCCTGCATCAGAAAGACGACGCGGGTCGCCAGATAGAGATAGGGGTACAGAACCGCAGCCATGACCAGCGCGGCGCCGGCTGTGGAGCGGATATCGGGAAACCAGTAGTCCCGCGCACTCTGCCAGCCGAAAAAGGCGCGGAGGGCGCCCTGCACCGGGCCGGTATAGGCAAGAAATTCAGCGAACGCGTAGGCCGCTAAATAGGGCGGCACGGCGATGGGCAGGATCAGCATCCAGGCGAAGAGGCGACGGCCGGGAAATTCGAAGGTTGCGATCAGCCATGCCGTGCCAACGCCCACCACCACCGTGCCAAGGCCGACAAGCATCAGGAGAAATAGGGTCGTGCCAAGGGCATTTGGCAGAACGACCGTTGTCAGATGGGCCCATTGCGCGGTGTCGGTCGTGCCGAATAGGGCGATCAGCAGAACCGTCGCGATGGGAAGGAGAGCGAGCGCCGCAATGATGCCGACGCCTATGAGAGGCTTGCTGTCCCGCGGAGTGCGTGTGCCTTCGATCCGCCGTGGTTTCAGCCGAACGCGCCATTCTGAAAGAAACGCTTCCATCAGACCTCATCGCCCCGCTGGGCGCCGTACGGAAGACAGCGAACGCACCGGCAAGGGGGTTTGGCCGGTGCGTTCGCTGTTACGGCTGGTTGCCCAGCCGATCAGTTTGTCGGCCCTTGGTTTAGTCCGACGCGATCCACCATCTCCGACGCTGCTTTTCTGTTGGCAGCCACCTCGGAAAGAGGCAGATCGTCGGCGCGCAGTTCGCCAAAACCCTTGACGACATCCGAAGGCTCCACGCCCTCCTTGACCGGATATTCGAAAACCTGGCTGGCGTAGATGTGCTGGGCTTCGTCCGACGCGAGGAAGCTCATCAGCTTCTTGGCGGCATCCGGATGCGGCGCATGTTTTGCAAGCGCCATGCCTGAAATGTTCACATGGGTGCCATGTTCGCCGATCGTCGGGAAGATGATCTTGATGGCATTGGCCCAGTCCTGCTGTTCCGGCTCTTTCTCGTTGGTCAGCATCAGACCCACATAATAGGTGTTGCCGAGCGCCAGATCACATTCGCCGGAATAGATACCCTGCGCCTGCGCACGGTCGTTGCCATCGGGCCGACGAGCCAGGTTTTCACGCAGTCCTTCCATCCACTGCTCGGTCTTCTCCTCACCCCAGCGAGCGATCAGGCTGCCGAAAAGTCCGAGATTGTAGGAGTGCTGCGCATCGCGGATGCAAATCTGGCCACGATACTTCTCGTCGGCGAGATCGGCGTAATCCATTTCATCCGTGTCGATACGGTCCTTGCTGGCGTAGATGACCCGTCCCCGGCGGGTCAGGCCGAACCAGTTGTTCTCTTCGTCGCGATATTCCTGAGGGATCGCCGTGTTCAGCTCATCCATTTCGACCGGCTGTGTGATCCCCATTTCCTTGGCATTCACCAGCCGGGAAATGTCGGTGGAGAGGATTAGGTCGACCGGGGAATTCTCCGCTTCGGCCTGCACCCGCTCTTCGAGGCCCTTGTTGATGAAGAGAACGCGTGTGGGAATGCCCGTCTCTTCCGTGAAGGCATCCAGAACCGGCTTGATGAGGTCGGGCTGCCGGTAGCTGTAGATGTTGACGACATCGTCCTGCGCTTGGGCAGCCGACATGAGAAGAGGCGAGGCCAGCAAAGCTGTCGCGACGGTCAGGCGCGTGACAAATGACGTCATGGAGAACTCCCAAGTATCAAGAAAAGCGCCATCCCGAAGAAGCATGGCGATCAATCTACGGTTCTTCTCCGAAAGTCGATGCAATCGGTCAAGGATAGTGCGACTTGGCTAGAACGATTCCAGTCTGAAAGGTCGCTTCAGGTCAGGACGCGTTCCGGGGGGAAGGTGACTTCTACAAGGGTGCCGATATTCGGCTCGCTCTCTATGGAAAAACGCGCCTTGTTCGCCTCTACGAGCGCCTTTGTCAGCGGCAGGCCGAGGCCGGTGCCATCCCGCCGGGTTCGGCGCAATGTGCTGATCTGCTTGAATGGCTTCAGCGCCTGGGAAATATCCTCTTCGCTCATACCGATGCCGCTATCGCGAAAGCGTAGCGCCACGGAGCCATCGCGGTTTGGGCCGGTCGAGACGATGACCTGACCCCCGGCCGATGTGAACTTGACCGCATTGGTCAACAGATTGATGGCAATCTGCTTGATCGAGCGCGGATCGGCGACGACGTCCGGGAGCCCGGAGGACAGCGATGTGCGAATGATGACCCGTTCGGCATTCGCCTGTGGCTGCAACATGGCCACGGCATCCGCTACCACTTCGTTGAGGCCGATCGCCTCATATTCCATTTCCTGATGGCCCCCCTCGATCTTCGAGATATCGAGCAGATCGTTGACGAGATCGAGGACGTGATTGCCCGACTTCTGAATGTCTCGCAGGTAATCGCGATAGCGCGGATTGCCCACAGGACCGAAGCGCTCCGAGATCATGAGTTCCGAGAAGCCGATAATAGCATTGAGCGGTGTGCGCACCTCGTGGCTGACGCGCGCCAGAAATTCCGTCTTCTGGGCCGAGGCATCCTCGGCTGCTCGCCGGGCCTGCCGCAGTTCGTTTTCAACCCGTTTCCAAGGGGTGATGTCACGCAGGACAACGCAATAGCCGCCATTGGCCGGCAATTTGCCCAATGTGATGAAGAGCGGGATGAATCCGCCGCCTTTCTCCTTGCCGATCACCTCGCGTCCGTCGTTCAGAACAGATGCGCGCTCGCTCTCGCGCAGCGACGCGAGATAAGCGTCGATGGTGAGGCGGCTCTCATAGGCGAAGAGTTGTCGGAACGGCCGGTCCCGCAAGCTCTCCGCATCATCGCCGAACAGAGCCTCGCTGGACCGGTTCATCGCCCGGATATCGCCTTCCGGTGTCAGCAGAACAACGCCATCGGTGGCCGTATCGAGTATGGCGGTCAGCTCTTCGACATGGCGGCGAAGCGGGGCCGCCGTTTCCTCGACGCGGCGCTCGGCTTCCTCCTCGGAAATCAGGTCGGTTGCTGCCGCATACGTTTCGGCCTGCTGATCCTGTGCCTCGATCTGCGGAGTGTCGTCCGCCTGATCCTCCTCGCTGCCAGGCAGTGGCATGAACGCAAAAAGCAGAGCGCTGCCCTCGTTCCAGCCTATGGCCTGCATTTGCGCATTGATCGGCACCACCGAACCGTCGGATTTCACCATTTGGACTGGCGGGCCACCGCGCCTGTCGCCATCGGCGGAGGCCGCTTCGTCGAAAAGTGCAGCGAAGCCCCCGGATTCTTCGATCGTCGCGACGTCTCGATAGGCGGTGAGTGTCAGTAGTGAGCGTGAGGCGTAAGCAATCTTGCCATGGTCGAGCACCAGAGAGGCGATGGGAAGCCGGGCAAGCGCCGACGGCGTGAGATGTGTACTCCGCGCCGGGGAGGGCGTGACCTGCGGATCGCTCGTTGCGTCGCCTTGGGCTTCTGTTTCCTCCGAAATGTGTTCGGCAGCAGGCTCCTCGACGGGAGCGACACCAAGGTCCTCACCGGACATGCCTACCGCGCTTGCGGCATCACCGGCTGCTTCGTCGGCCACCATTCCATCGTCGGTGAGGAGCGGAACGCCTGAGTGGGAGGCGTTTTCATTCGTTTCCGCAGCGTCCGCGGCTGGCTCCGCCGATCCGTAATCAGGATCTGGTGAAGGGGAAGTCTCGACCGCAGCAGATTCGGCAGATCCTTCGCTCTCCTCCGACAGACTCGTTTCCGCGTCTTCGGCTCCATCATCGCTCGTCGCTTCGACGTTTCGCTGCCGATCCAGCCCCGATATCCGCGCCAGAACCTCGGGAGCGAGCCGATTGCTTCGCTGCCATCCCATGGCCTCGATCGCGAGGCGTGCAGCTTCGTCGCCTGCTTGCTCGAGATCGGCGTCGCCCGTCGACAGGGTCGGCGGGCTGGAGACCTCGTCGACCAGTTCAGCTTCCCTCGTTGTCGGTGCCGTCTGCCGATCATCGTCTTCCACGACTGGCTCGGATACCTCGTCCGAAAGCAAAAGATCCGACCTCTCCTCGGCGGCGCGCGTCCTCTTGTCCGGTGCCGACTTCGCTTCGCTCTCTTCTGCAGGAAGGGTCTTTGCACTCTCTTCGCGAAGGTGAGCGCCGATACTCTGGAAGGCAATTGTTTCGGCGTCGGTCAGCGTTCTGCGACTTCGTCTGTCCAGTGCGGAATGGTCAGACCTGCGTCGCAGCGGTGCAGGAGCCATGGCCGGCGGTTCCGCCTGAGTCTCCGCTTGTGCCTCGGCTGCGGCCTGCGTCTGGGAGGCGGGGTGCTGCGGTCCGTCCCCCGTGCGGCTGCCGTCCGGCCATCCTTTCGCAAATAGCAGGCCCCGCTGCTCAGGGTCCGGCGATATCCGGTCCGGGTGGGCGACGCCGTAGCCGCGATATCCGAGGAAATGCCGTTCCCGATCGTAAAGGGGAAGCGCGGCCAGATCGGTGGGGACAGCGTTCGGCGTCCCCGCAATTGGCCAGTCGACAGAGCGGCCCGACCACGTGTCCCGGCGTTTCATCAGGCCATCAAGCCTGTGGTCGGGATCCATGCCGAGCCGTTCCATCACGATGTGAAATTCGCGGCCTTCGATGGCGCCCGTGGTCCCGACAAGCCGCTTGAAAGATTCGGAGACGATCGTGAAGCGGTTGTCGGCGTCGGTCTCCCAGAGAAAACGGAGCGGCGCTTCCGTACGCCCTGCAGCATCCTCATCGTCTTCGGAGCTTTGTGGAGGGGAGGCCTCGTCCTTTGCCGATGCCGGTTCGAGAAACAGGAAAAGAATAAAATGGCGCGGCGAGCCGCCAAGATCGCCAAGTGCGGCCGGTACGCGGCCCCAGTCAGTCCCGATGCGCTGTTTGACCGATGTCGCGCCTTCGCTGTCGAGTCGGCTACGCAGGAAAAGAATGTCTTCCGGCGACGGGTTGATCTCGGCCAAGCGTGGATCGCTCGCGACATGCCGGCCCTTTTCGTCCAGCAGCGCCGCCACCGCCTTTTCGTCAGAGAAACCTGTAATGGCCTGGGAGGGGCCATCGCCGGGCGCGATCAGCAGAATTGCCGTGACGCCGTCCGGCAACTCGACCTGCCGCGCTTTGACGGCTAACTGGCGGGCTCCGATGCCGCGGTCGACTCGAAGGAGCAAGGGGCGGGGAGAGACGCCACTGCCCGCAGCGCGCAACTGACGCCGGGCCTGTGCCTGCAAAGGCGCGGGCTCGCCGATCAGATCCTCGATCGCAAACGAGCCAAAAAATGAAGCGCCCGGCCCGTTCACCCAGATAATCTCGGCGGCATCCTCCGTGAGGACGGCCAGAGCGTCTCCCCGTGAGAAGCTCTCCCGAACCTCCGGCAATACCGCAATATCGATAAAAGGGTAGAGGCGCATGAACTGTCCTGATGGGCGGCGCGCGATGGCCCTGTTTACGTTTCTTTAAATAATCAAAGCATGACCGTCACGTAAACTGGATAACACTGCCGGTGCCAAACGACGGTTAACGGGCAATATGCTGCACTGCAAAATCAATGTTGCAATGCAGCAATATGTCTCCTATATTGTAATGAAGCAGGAACCGATAACACGCTTGACCATTGGTCATATTAAATGGTCAGAATACTGAAAAGGAAGGAGTTTCCAATCATGGCACGTTCCACGACAAAGACAGGCTCCGAAGCTCAGGACGCCATCAACAACACGGCGGAAGCCACCAAGGAAGCTGTTGATACAGCGACCGCAAATGCCAATAAAGCTGCCGCGGCGATGGCTAATAATTTTCGCCCGGAGGCGATGAGCGAGCAGTTTCGCAGCTTTACCGAAAAGGGAATTGCTCAGAGCCAGGAGGCTTATGCCCAGTTCAAGTCCCAGGCTGAAGAGAACCAGAAGGCTCTTGAAGAATCGGTCGAGACCGTTCGCTCTGCCGTGCAGACCGTTTCGCGCAAGAGCATCGAGAATGCGCGCAAGCAGTCCGAGGCGGCTTTCGATCACGTTGAGCGCCTGATGGGCGTCAATTCGATCAGCGAACTCATGGAAGTTCAGACGTCATTCTTCCGTCAGCAGGCCGAGATGAACATCGCCCAGGCGAAGGAAATGCAGAACGTCACCAGCAGTGCCGTTGAAGAGGTTTCCAAGCCGGCTCGCGAAGCCTTCACAAAGGCCGTCGACAAGACGACGCGCTGATTGGCAGCCGGCCATCAAGGCCGGCAACCGCTTTGAAAGATGAAAACCGCCGCATCTCCGGATGCGGCGGTTTTGCTTCTGGAGGAGAGCGAAAACTCATCGCATCTTCCCCTTGAAAGAGCAGCCGTGCGGCTGTATGGAGCCTTTCGCCGGACGCGTCAGCTTGCCGGCGGATAGTGTGCGGTCGTAGCTCAGCTGGTTAGAGCGCAGGATTGTGGCTCCTGAGGTCGGTGGTTCGAACCCACCCGACCGTACCATCCCTCCGTTGAAACATCTCGCTTTCGGCAGTCGCTCTTTCCGCATGGCGGAAAATGATGGCCGACTGCCAATCCCATGTGAACCGCTGGCGTCCCTGCCTTCCGTTCGTGGTGCCGAGCGTGTCACTCTTTCTCTTCCGATTCGCTGGAATGGTTCCGACTTGTCACGCTTCTGTTTCGTCCACGCCGCCGACCTCCATCTTGGCACCAGATTTCATGGTCTGGCGATGCGCGACGAGGAAATGGCGCGTCATTTCGCTGCCGCGACACGACGGGCGCTTGAGCGCCTCGTGGACAAGACGATAGAGCGGCAGGCGTCGTTCCTGCTGATTGCCGGCGATATTTACGACGGGGAGTGGCGGGACGCGGCTGCAGGGCTTCACTTCGCCGCTCAGATGGCACGGCTGGACCGCGCCGGTATCAAGGTGGTGACGCTGCGAGGAAACCATGATGCCGCCAGTGTGGTGCGTGGTCGTATAACCCTTCCCGATAATGTCGTCGAGCTGGCGACAGCGCGGCCACAGACGATCGAGATGGACGAACTGCGGGTCGCTGTTCATGGTCAGGGCTTCGCCGATCGCTCCTGCGCGGAAAATCTGGCCACCCGCTATCCGTCACCTAAGGCCGGGTTTTTCAATATTGGTCTCCTGCATACCTCTCTCGACGGCAGACCCGGCCATGGTAGCTATGCGCCATGCACACCGGTGGATCTGGAAGCGCGCGGCTATGATTACTGGGCTCTTGGCCACATCCATGAATTCGAGGTCGTCCGGCGATCCGATCCGATGATCGTCTATCCCGGTAATTTGCAAGGGCGTTCGATCCGGGAAAAAGGGCCGAAAGGCGCGGTTCTCATCACCGTAGAGGATGGACGTATCGTCGGCGAGCCGGAACGACTCCTCGTTGATGCCGGACAGTTTGCAGAAGTGCAGCTTTCGATCGATGGCATAGAAGAAATGCACGATCTCTGGCTGGCTCTCAGCGAACTTTGCGCCCATGAGCCTGCTGCGGTGGAAGGAGCGCTTCACGCCATGCGGATCGTGTTGACAGGGCAGGGGCCATTGCATGGCCCGCTCGTGGCCATGGGCAATACCGAGCGCGTCGCCGAGGCTCAGGCCGCAGCCGACCGAAAGCGAGGTGACGTTCGAATTGAAAAGGTGAAGCTTCGCACTCGTCCTTCCGCCCGGCCGGCCGCGGACAATGAGGACATGGCCAGTCTCGACGATCATCTGTCTGCTGTTGCGGAGGATCCCGCGGTGAAGGAGCGTCTGAGAGCAGCGCTCGAACAGATCGGCGCGCGCATGACGGCCGGGGTTGGTCAGTTTTCCGAGCAGGATGTCGAGGCGCTTCTGTTGGAAGGGCTTGCCACAGCCCAGCAGCGGGTCGACAGGGGAGACTGAGCATCATGCGCTTTCTCCATCTCGATCTTATGGCCTACGGCGCGTTTGCGGATCGGCGACTGACCTTTCGGCAGGACGCCGGCCTACACGTCGTTTACGGTCCGAACGAAGCCGGCAAGTCGACGATGCTGCAGGCCATCGGGGATCTGCTGTTCGGTTTTCCAGCCCGCAAACAGATGGACTTTCGCCATGATGCCGCATCACTGCGTGTCGGCGCATCCATACGGGCCGCAGACGGCCGCGAATTCGCCTTTACGCGGCGGCGTGGCAATAAGGCGACGCTGCGTGATCCCGGTAGCGACGACGTTCTGCCCGACGAAAGCCTGGCAGCCTTTCTTGGCGGAATGGATCGTCAACGTTTCGAGCGCGAGTTCGGTCTGACAGCCGAGGCGCTGCGCCAAGGCGGGGAAACGCTTGCCGGTCTGTCGGGCGATCTTGGCGCGAGCCTCCTTGCGGCCTCTTCGGGATTGGGCGGTCTTCGCAAGTTGCGAGAGGCCATCGAGGCTGAAGCGGATTCGATTTTCTCCAAACGCAAGTCGAAAGATCGGATCTTCTGGATCGCCAGCGAAGAGCGCGATGAGGCACGGGCTGAAGAGCGCGACGTTGAGATTGCCTTGAGCGCTCAGGAGTGGCGCGATACGGAAAAGGCCATCCAGGAGACGGCCGGCCTGCAGGAAGAGGCCAATGCGGAGCTTGCCGCGGCCGAGATCGCGCTGGCTTCGGCGGAAAGGCGGCTGGCGCTTCGGCCCGCTCTTCGACATCTGGACCAGGCGCGGGAGCGGCTTTCCCAATTTGCGAGCCTTGAAACCTTCACCGACGACCTGCCGGAACGCTTGGAATCCACGCTTGCAGAGCGTGAGAGCGCGGAGGAAGTCCTTCGCGATCTCTCCGAACGGCACCGGGTCGCCGAGGCTCGCCGAGAGGGGCTCGAGGCGCGACCTGATCTGGCAGAGGCGGCGGACGCCGTGCGCCTCGTCGCGGAAGACCTCGGACGCTATCGCAAGGATGTCGCCGACGTTCCCAAGGTTCAGGCGCAACTGCGTGAACGGCGCGAAGCGATTGGCCGCCAGTTGAGCGAAATGGGGATTGCGGCCGACAAGGCGACGGTGACTCGCATCACCGTGGCGCAGCGCGCCGATCTTCGTCAGGAGGCTCTCCATCTTCAGGATGCGGAACGCGAGCGTGGGCGACTTGAGAAAGAAGCGGAGGCCCTGCAGCGTCGCCTCGATTCGGAAACCTCGTCGGACGAGATCACAGCGCTTCCGGAGACAAGACAGTTGGAGCGGGCCGTGGCCGCGCTGCGTCCGGTCTTCGACGATGCGGTGGCCGCTGAGCAGGAAAGTCGCAGAGCGCAAGATGATCTTGAGGCGAGCCGGCAGGCCGCTCTCGCTCTCGATCCATCCGTCGCCGATCTCGACCGTTGCGTCGATAGGCCGGTCCCGCTCCAGCGCGAATGGTCCGTCCTCCTCAACGAATGGCGCGGCCACCATCAGGAAAGGGAGAACCGGGGCAATCGTCTGGCAGAAACCCGAAAGCGCATCGCGGCGATCAAGCAGCGTATTGGTGAAGCGGAGCGCACTGAAGCGCTGGTCGATCCGCTGTTACTTTCGCAGTCTCGCCAAAGTCGCGACCGCAAGTTGGGCGATCTGCGCGAGGGAACGTCATCGGACTGGGATGGGCTGCACACTGCGATTGTCGAAACCGATCGGATCGCAGATCGACTTCTGGCAGAAGCCGAGAGTGGCGCAGGGTTGCGCCGCGATCGGGCCGAACAGGCTCGAGAAGAAAAGGCTCTGGAGGATGACGAGAGCGCGATCGAGGAGCTGGATCGGCAACTCGCCAATTGGCAAGCTCGCTGGCAGGCCCTTTTCGCTTCCATTACCGAAAAGCCGCCTTTGCCGGAGCGAACCGAGAGCTGGATGGCCCGGTTTGTCGATCTGCGCGATGATGCGTCTGACGCCAGACGCAGACTCAAAGCCGCAACGAGGGCTCTGGCGACCGCGCAGGATCAGGTGCCGGCATTGCGTGAACTTGCCGGAGTTCTAGGGCTCGGCCAGCTTGGTGGACTGGGGGTGCTTCATCTCTGGGCCGCCATCCTCGAACGTCTCGCGGAAGTCGCCGCCGAACGCCAGTCGCGTGCGGCGACGGATGCTCTACGCCACGAGCACGAGAGAATGCTTCGTGATCATCGGCAGCAGATTGAGCAGTTTGATGCGACGATCGCGCTATCACGCGCCCGTCTCGATCAGGATCTTGGCGATCTTGGCTTGCCGACGGGCCATGGCGCCGATGCCGTACTCACCCTTCTGGAAAGTCTGGCTTCGATGTCCTCCATGCAGGAAGAGGCAGCCCGCCTGCAGACACGCGTCGAGGGTCTCGAGGCGGATGTGGAGCGCTATCGTTCACGTGTCATGGACCTCTTGAGCCGATTGGCCCCCGATCTTTGTGAAGAGGCACCCGATGCAGCCGTCACGATTCTCTGGCAGCGATGCCAGAAGGCTGTGACGACGGCGGAGCGCCTTTCCGAAGCGGAGGAGGAACTGACGACGGTCGAAGATGAGTTGGCGTTTGCGAGAGGTCGAACTGAGGAGACGCGGCAAAACGCGGACCTGATCCTGAGCACTCTGCCCGAGACGCTGGATGCCACGACGTTCATCGAGCGTCTACGGGAGCGCCGCGCTGCACGCCGTTCCTGCCAGGATCAGGAGCGTCAGTTCACCGAAATTGCTCAGGACCTGACGGAAAGCGAAGTGCGTGAGGCCGTTCAATCCGAAGGGGAGGAGGCGGCCCACCGCGCCATACTGGAACTGCGTGACGCCAAGGATGCCGCGCAGGACAAGAAGCAGCGTCTCGCGCAGGAGCTTGGCCGGCTTGGCCAGCAGCTTGAGGGTTTACGGCGGAGGAAGGGATCGGAACTTGCCGCGTTCCGTCGCCAGGGGGCAGAAGAACGGATGGAGATCGCCGCCCACGAATGGGGCCGCTTGAAAGCAGCGTCCATCCTTTTGGATGCGGCGATGGATCGCTACGCAAAGTCCGTTCCGAATACGACATTGGATGGGGCGGCGAACCTCTTTGAATTATTGACGGATGGCGCGTTCTCTGGCCTGGCGGAAGACCTCGATGCGGAAGGACGCCCCATTCTTCTCGTCACACGAAATGATGGCACGCGTCTGCCGGTGAACGGCACGCTGTCAGAGGGCACCCGCGATCAGCTCTATCTCGCCCTGCGTCTCGGCTGGTTGAAGGAACGCGCGGCGCAGGCCGATCTGCCGCCTTTTGTGGGCGACGACCTCTTCGCCAGTTTTGACGATCAGCGCACCGAAGCAGGATTGAAGGCGCTTTCATCTGTTTCGCCTTCACTTCAGCCCATTCTCTTTACACATCACAGGGCCGTAGTGGAGACCGCTCGAAAAGCTCTTGGCGACAGGCTCGACCTGATCGAACTCTGATCTTATTCAAAAAGGTCGATCTGCTTGATCGGAGGAACATTCGCTCCGGTTTCGCTCTTGGCTGGCCCGGATGCGATTTTCGGAGACGAAGCTTTTGTCGACCGACGGACCTTCCCGGCGGCCCGCTTCGGTGTTTCGCGAACTGAGGCATTGTCTTCTCCGGCAATGGCCGGAACGGTCCCACCATCCATCTCGATCTGAAGCGACATGCCGGCCGCGATGTCGGCAGCTTTGGTCAGAACATTCTGTTCGCCGTCGCGTACCACCGCGTAGCCACGGGCCAGAACCTTATGATGCGAAAGCACTTCGATCAGCCGGGTGGTTGACGAGAGGCGGTCGCGTTTCCGCTCCAGAACGCGCCGGATGGCGGGTGGAAAGCGTTCCACGACGCCGTCGAGACGACGGCGCTCGACGCGCAACTGACGGTCGAGAATGATCGGCGCCAGCCGGTCCCGAAGATAGAGAAACCGGTGCCGCCGAAATTCGATACCGGCGACGAGTGCTCGAGAAAGGCGCCCCGCCGCTTCATCATGTCGCCTGCGGGGAATGGCAAGGAGTGCGTCGGCAGCGGGGAGAGCACGCGAAAGGCTCCGCAAATCCTGCAATCGGCGGTCGAGGAGGCGGCGATGGGCCGATCTGAGGCGCGCGCCGAATGTGGAGACGGCGGCCTCGAGTTCTGCGCGCACCGGAACGGCCATTTCCGCCGCGCCTGTCGGTGTCGGCGCACGCCTGTCTGCCGCGTGGTCGATCAGCGTCCAGTCGGTCTCGTGGCCCACAGCGGAAATGATCGGGATCGAACAGGCTGCGACCGCACGCACGACCGCTTCGTCATTGAAGCCCCAAAGATCTTCCAGAGATCCGCCGCCGCGCGCGACGATCACGACATCCGGCCGTCGGATCGGGCCGTCATGCGGCAATGTGTCGAATCCGGCGATCGCTCGCGCGACCTCGTCGCCGCTTGTTTCACCTTGGACACGGACGGGCCATACGACGACACGGCTTGGAAAGCGGTCGGTGATGCGGTGACAGATATCACGGATCACCGCACCGGTCGGCGATGTGATGACGCCGATCGTGAATGGCAGAAATGGAAGCGGCCGTTTGCGCGCTTCGTCGAACAGGCCTTCGGCGGCGAGCGCCTTACGCCGCGCCTCCAGCAGCGCCATCAGGGCGCCTTCGCCCGCCGGCTCGATCCGGTCGATGACGATCTGATATTTGGACGACCCCGGATAGGTGGAAAGGCGCCCGGTCGCGATGACCTCAAGGCCTTCTTCCGGCTTGAAGGGCAACTGCTGAAAGGTGTTGCGCCAGACCACGGCATCCAGGCGGGCGCGGTCGTCCTTCAGGCAGAAATAGGCGTGGCCGGACGAATGCGGCCCGCGATAGCCGGAGATTTCGCCGCGCACGCGAATATGGCCAAAGCGGTCCTCGACCACGCGCCGCAAGGCGTTGGACAGATCGCTGACCGAAAATTCCTCGGCGTTGGATTTCACGCTCGCCAAAAAACTCTCCAGGACAAAGGCTCGGTCCGGCTCGGCTTAACTCTTCTTCTTACCGACGCCAAACTGATCGAAGAGCTTTTCCATCGTTTCGATCTGCTGGCGGCTGACGGCTTCGCCTGCTGCAAACATGGGGCCGAAAATATGATCCGTCTGGCCCGAAGAAGCCGAGTCATCGCGGTCGGAAGAGTCAGGGTCGGGAGCCTGATCGACGAGCTCCGGTTCCGGCTCCTGCGGAAAACCCGGCGGTACGACCCCGATACCATCAGCCGTGTGGTTTTTTTCCGGGCTGGAGCGCGGCCGACCGAAAAAGGTTTCCATCATGTCGCCCATCCCGCCCGTTCCGCGCGTTGATCCGCCAAAAGCGGAACTCTGCGGCAGAAAAGGTGCCCATAGCTCGTCCCACATTTTTCCTGCGGGCCCGTAGATCGATTCCATGAGGCCGGGTTCCGGTTCGCTCTTTCTCGGCGTTTGCGGCGCCGGTGTCGCACCGGGCTGTGCAAACGGGGTTTTATAGGGTGGCGTCGCGTCGCTGGCGGCGATGAAAAACTCCGTCATCTGCCGCGTTATGCCGCCCATCACGGCGCTCGCGATCACAGGCAGCATCTGGCGGACGGTATCGCGCGGCACGCCGGTCTCGTTGGCGACCTGATCGGTGATGGCGCGCATCAGACCGGCGGAGCGAAAGAGCTGGTCGAGCACCGTTTGCGCCTGCCTTATGGCACCGGGTTCAAAAGCCTTCGAAACATCGAAGCCGTAGGGTGCGTGCTGTCCCGAACTCAACGCTGCCAAGAAATCGTTCGTGTCGGCGGGGGTCGCCGTCTGTCGGCGTAGGCCTTCGCTAAAGGCGGGAGCCACCGCGGCCAGCACCTTCACGGCCTGCTGCTGGTTCACGGCGAATTGGTCGGCCAATTGTCGCTGCAGCGCGCCGTCATTCATCGATGACAACATGGGATAGAGCGGAATCATGAGGCGCCTCGCTTGTCTTCTTCCGCAACCATAACGCTTTTCGGGAAGAATGCGACCGCTCGCTAGCAAGGCCCCGGCTTCGCCCGGTATTATTAGTAGGCGTATTCTTCGAAAAGCGGCTCGATGGAAGCGCCCCAGCGCAAATGGTAGGCGCGGAGCATTTCTTCGGCTTCGGAGGTGCCGCGCGCCACGATTTCCTCTAGCGGGGCCAGGAAATGCGCTTCATCGAATCCGTCAGGATTCATCTTTGCGCGCCGCTGCAAACCGGCGCGGGCGATGGCGAGAGCGCGATAGCCGAGGTCGCGCACCGTTCCCTCGCGAAATGGCGTGGCAAGAGCCTTCTCAGGCACAATGTCGCGTATGGACTGAACCTCATCGACCGTCCAGTCTTTCGTCCACTCGAACGTTTCATCCAGCGCCTGCTCATCATAAAGCAAGCCGACCCAGAAGGCGGGAAGCGCGCATATGCGCCGCCAAGGGCCGCCGTCAGCCCCGCGCATTTCCAGGAACTGCTTCAGGCGAACATCGGGGAACAGGGTCGAGAGATGATTGATCCAGTCGCCCAGAGTTGGCTCGGGATCGGGCACGTCGTCTCGGAGGGCTCCGTCAAGGAACTGTCGGAAGGTCACATGTGTCGCGCGGTGGTACTGGCCATTACGGAGTATGAAATACATCGGAACGTCCAGCGCCCACTCCGCATAATCGGCAAAGCCGAAATCGGGGGCGAAGCTGAACGGAAGGATGCCGGCACGGTTATTGTCGACATCGCGCCAGATATCGCCGCGCCATGACAGCAGGCCATTCGGTTTGCCCTCGGTGAAAGGCGAGGAGGCGAAGAGAGCTGTTGCCAGTGGCTGCAACTTCATGCCGACCTGCATCTTGCGGCGCATATCGGTCTCGGATGAGAAATCCAGATTGGTCTGGATGGTGCAGGTCCGGCGCATCATGTCGCGGCCTTGCGTGCCGACCTCCGGCATATAGGCCGACATGATCTCATAGCGCGACTTCGGCATGAGCGGTGTCTGATCGATCGACCATTTCGGGCTGCCGCCCATGCCGAGAAAACGAATGCCAAGCGGTTCGGCAATCTGACGCAATTGAGAAAGATGTACGTTGGATTCCCGGCAGGTCTGGTGAATGGTCTCCAGCGGCGCGCCGGAAAGTTCGAACTGGCCGCCCGGTTCAAGGCTGATCGCGCCCTCTCCGATGGGTGAGGCAAGGCCTATGAGCTTGTTGCCATCGATGATCGGCTCCCAGCCGAGCTTCGCCTGCATGCCTTCCAGAAGGGATCGTATGCCGGCGTCTCCATCATAAGGGACCGGATTGTTGCCGTCGGCATAGAAGACGAATTTCTCGTGTTCCGTTCCGATCCGCCAATCCCTTGGCGGCTTGCAGCCCGCAGCAAGATAATCGACGAGATCGTTAAAGCCTTCGATGGGCGTCGTGTTGCTTGTATCGCGTGCCATTTCCGTCCCGTTTATCTCGGCGCTAGGCACGCCTGTGGCATGAGCATATGGCGAAGAGAATCGCGAAGATCAATCTGCGGCAGTCTGCTCCGGGTGAACATTGTGTCGCCAGTCTCCGCAAACGGCTTGCACCAGAGCGAGAGCGGCGACCGCCGCTGTGTCGGCCCGGAGGATGCGCGGACCAAGCGGAATCGGCGTCACGAAAGGCAGGTTGCGGAGCATGGTCCGCTCTTCTTCCGAAAAGCCGCCTTCCGGGCCGATCAGAACCGCGATCGGCTGCGCTGGCAGGGAGGACAGGATTGGGAGCGGATCGTCGCCGGCAGCGTCTTCATCGCAATATATAATGTGACGACCCGCATCCCATTCTTCCAGAAGGGAACCGATTTTCTGGATCGGTCGCAATTGCGCAAGCGAAAGAATGCCGCACTGCTCGGCAGCCTCTCGCATATTTGCTTCCAGCCGGTCATGGTTGATTTTCGCCATTTGCGTATGCTGAGTCTGGACCGGTTGCAGGATGCCGGCGCCCATTTCGACCGCCTTCTGGACCATGTAGTCCATTCTTCCGGTCTTTAGCGGCGCAAAGAGATAGTGCAGGTCGGAGGGCAGAGGCTGGGGTCGGCTCTGCTCGGCAAGTCGCAGCAAGGCGTTCTTCTTGCCTTCCCGTTCGATCTCCGCACGCCATTCGCCATCGCGACCATTAAAAACCAAAAGTTTCTCGCCCTCCTTCATTCTTAGGACGTTGAGAAGGTAGTTCGCCTGGTTCTTGTCGAGTTTGATCGAGGTTTCAGCCGACAGGTCATCTGACACGAAAAGTCGGGGCAATCGGTAATCGGCGCGCATTATGTCTCTGTAATTGAGGGTGGTTCTTGGGAGGTGTGTTGCCGCCGCGACACGTACTCTCTGTCATGCAGGGAAAAAAGTTTTTCCATCTATCGCTTGTCGTATTTTGCGCTCATAAGCCGCGCACCTCAAGGGTGATGGTTACGCTTCGATAACGGGAATGTGAGCAGAATTGTGTTCCTGGAGGGAACCAGTTTCACCACACTCCGTTAGGTTTGTGAGTGAAGCGACCCAGCCGGCGGGAACGTTTCGGAAAGCAAATTGACCTATAACTGAAGATTGCAGAGACCATTCGAGATGAACGCCGTGAAAGCCGCCCTTTTTTCTGTCTTTACCCTCACCGCAGCCGGTATCTGGTATGTGGGCATGACTGCCACGACCGCCGAAGCGAGTAACAGTTCCATCGGCTACGGCGTGGTCGCCGCGATCGACTGATTTCGGCGATCGAACCAGCCAATATTCGAGTTTAAAGCGCTCCGTCCCGACGGAGCGCTTTTTTCATGGCCGATCAGCCGACGAGAATGATGTGGAGCGCCCGGGGGCCATGCGCGCCGAGCACAATCTGCTGTTCCACATCGCCAGACCGAGATGGCCCGGTAATCATGTTGATGACTCGGGGCAAGATTGAATCGGCTTTGTCTGATGCAGTGACAGCGGTCTTTCGAAGTGCGTCTTCGAGCGATCCATGAATGCGCTGGATCGGCAGCACCACGATGTGGTGTTCCGGCAGAAAATTCAGAGTGGTGGGATTATCAGGTCCCGAAGTGAGAATGAGCGTGCCGGTTTCGGCGATGGCACCGTCTGCCACCGACAGACCCACCAGGTCTGAACCGTCGGACGGGCCAGCGACGGTTTCGAGAAGGGGCTCCTCGCTCCATCCTGCTTCATCGAGCAGCGGATCTGCCCCATGGCGCAGCGCCATCGGCAAATTGTTCGCATTGAGGTATTCGACGACAGCCGACGCGATATCACTGGCCGCATCAATCCGGGAGACGGTCGTGTCGACGGCTTGCGCCTTGCGCGTAAAAAGTTTGACCGCCTCTTTATCCGACACTTTGGAGCCGGCGGGGAGAATGCCGGGCGTTTTCGCCCTTAGCCGCTCGTTCGCGCCCGCTTCGCGTGCGCATCTCGCTGGCGCACCGCCTTCGCTGATCGCCTTGCTTATTCTCCCAAGGATCGCTTCCCGTGCGCCGCTCATGATCGGTCCGCCTTCTTGGCCGCAGCATAGGCTTGCATGAAGGTCTGTCCTTCCGGAGCGGGAAGGTCACGCGCTCCGGTCCAGCCGGATGCGAAGGGAAGGCGGGCGATACGGCGTCTCGCTCCTCCAAGCCTCGAAAGAAGAGCGGCGGCATATTTCGTTCCGAAGCGATAGACCCGCGGATGCTGCGCCGCAAAAGCCCAGAGGCTGATGCCACGACGCATCGTCGCTGGCTGCAATCCCTTTTCATATTCCTTGTCGCGCCAGCGGCGCATCAGCTTGGGTAGCGGTATCCGCATTGGGCAGACGGATTCGCACCGGCCGCAAAAAGTGGATGCGTTCGGCAGATGCCCGGCTTTCTCGATTCCCGCGAGGGCCGGCGTGATGACAGCGCCGATCGGACCGGGATAGACCGCGCCATAGGCGTGGCCGCCCACCGCATGAAAGACCGGGCAATGGTTCATGCACGCGCCGCAGCGGATGCAGCGGAGAACCTCCTGAAACTCGGTGCCAAGAAGGGCGGATCGCCCATTGTCGAGCAGGACGATGTGATATTCTTCCGGTCCGTCCTGATCGTCCGCGCGACGCGGGCCTGTTGAGATCGTCGTGTAGACGCTCATCTCCTGGCCGGTGGCCGAACGCGCCAGAAGACGAAGGATCGTCGACAGGTCCTCCATCGTCGGGACGATCTTCTCGATGGAGGCGAGTGCAATGTGCACGCGCGGCAGGGTCTGCGTCAGATCGCCATTGCCCTCATTGGTCACGATGACCGAACTGCCGGTTTCCGCCACGAGGAAATTGGCGCCCGTAATGCCGACATCCGCGTCGAAATAGCGGCGGCGTAGAACCTCTCTTGCCTCGCCGAGGAGGCTCTCGGGTGTCTCCAGAGCCCGCTCTTCCGCCAGATGGGAATGGACGCGGCGAAAGTCTGCCTCCACCTGATCGCGATTGAGATGAACGGCCGGGGCAATGATGTGGCTCGGCGATTCACCGCGAAGCTGGATGATGTACTCCCCGAGATCGGTTTCCACGGTTTCAATGCCATGCGCTTCGAGATGGGCGTTCAATTCGATCTCTTCGGTCAGCATCGACTTGCCCTTGGTGACCGTCCGGGCATTTTCCTTGCGACACAGTTCGAGAATGATGGCGCGCGCCTCGGCATCGTCCCTTGCCCAATGCACATGGCCTCCGGCCGCTTTCACATTGGCTTCGAACCGCTCCAGATAGACGTCGAGATGGTTGAGCACGTGGTTTTTGATGCCCACCGCTTCATCGCGGATCGCTTCGAATTCCGGAAGCGCAGCCGCTGCCTTGGCGCGTTTGCCGATAAACCCCTTGCGGACATTGCCGAGTGCCCGTTGAAGCTGCTCGTCGCCGATCGCCTTAGCGCTGCGGTTGATGAAGTCGGCTGATTGGACCTTCACGACTGATCCTCCTGCCGTCCCGCGATCGGCGGCGCCTCGGTCATGCCGGACAGGATTTCGACAACATGGCGGACTTCGGTCCTTCGACCCTCGCGCCGGAGGCGGCCGGCCATGTTCATCAGGCAGCCCATATCGCCGGCCAGGAGCAGATCGGCCCCCGTTGCGTCGATGTCCTTGGTCTTCGCGGAGACGATCACTTCGGAGATCGCCGGATATTTCGTGCAGAACGTCCCACCGAAGCCACAGCAGACTTCCGGCTCTTCCATCTCCTTCAATTCGAGATTTTCGATGGTGCCGAGCAGGCTTCTCGGCTGCGTCTTCACGCCGAGTTCTCGCAGTCCCGAGCAGCTATCGTGATAGATCGCAATCGTCTTTTCCGGCAATTCGACCTTCACGCCAGCGAGGGAGCGAACATCCGTCAGGAAGCTGGTCAGTTCGTAGGTTTTCGAGGCAACCGCCTCGGCCCGCGACGACCATTTCGGATCATCGGCGAGAAGCTCTGGATAATGACGACGAATGGTGGCCGCGCAGGAGCCGGAAGGCGCAACGACATAGTCGAAAGGTTCGAAGGCCGCGATGACCTGCCGCGCGATCGTTACGGCCTCTTCGCGGTGGCCGGCATTGAAGGCAGGTTGGCCGCAACACGTCTGGGTGTCCGGCACCTCGATCTGACAGCCCGCCTCTTCCAGCAACTTGATACTGGCGAAGCCTACGGCCGGCCGAAAGAGGTCGACCAGACAGGTGACGAAAAGGCCAACCGTCGGCGGCGTACTGTTGCTGTCCTGAAAGATGGCTTCCTCCCCCGCCAGTCTGCGAAACAATTCGCTTTTCGCCCTTTCTGCTATATCAGGCACCCTCGGGCGAGGAAACGACACTTTGGTACCGACGATGAAGAGCAGCGATCAAGATATCCCGGCAAGGCAGTTGCGTTCCGAGGATGATGTTTCCGACGGTCCGCACGTCGCTCCGAGGCAGTACGTTGCAGGTTTTCCCGCCCATCATCTCAGAAACGCTGCGATCGGAGAGGTCCATTCCCGGCCGAACCCTATCGTTCATACGCCCGCGGTCATCACCGCCATCGCCTTTCTTTCGGAGGGCGGCAGCGGCGCTGCATGGTCGGCCTTCGCCTCGCAATGTCGGGCTCAGGGCGCCGCAGTGCCGGATCGCAGTGTGCGCCACAGTTCGATAGCCATGCCACACGGCGAACTGCGTTGGGAGCGGCATACCGAATTCTCGACATATCTGTGGCATGCTCCGCTCGACATCGAGCGTGACCAGCCGCTCGGCAAGAGCCCGTTCGGCAGCTCTTTCAACCTGCCGGGATCGGTGATTTCGGGCGTCCGGCTGGAAGTCCGGTTGCGCAACAGCCAAAGTGAACGGCTGATCGAACGCTTCGATCCCGCATCGCTATGCGATTCGCTGGTTGAAAACGGCCGCGCCAGGGCAATCACCGATTTCCGTCAGGACGCCGATGGTTTTACCCACATCCTAGTTCTGCACGAGGGCCTGTCACCGGCGCGGGCGGGCGTTCTGGCCCAGCGCCTCATCGAGGTGGAGTTCTACCGGACCCTGGCCATGATGGCGCTGCCGCTTGCCAATGAACTTTCGCCACGTATCCGTCGCGTGGAAAACGATCTTGCCGACATTGCCGAGCGCATGCGTGCCGGCGGGCGCGCGATGCGGAGACCTTGCTGGCCACCGTCACCGACCTGGCTGCTGATCTGGAGGCGGACGCGACGTCGAGTCTCTATCGGTTCGGGGCTTCGCGCGCCTATAGCGGCATTGTCGAGGAGCGGCTGAACTCATTGGGCGAAGTGCCTGTCTCAGGTTCCGACAGTTGGGCCGCCTTTCTGGAGCGACGGCTTGCGCCGGCGATGCGGACTGTCCGCTCGGTCGAGGAACGGCAGGCCAATATGAGCCGCAAGTTGACCCGAACATCGGCGTTGATCCGCTCATGGGTCGAGATCGACCTTCAACGGCAGAACGCCTCACTGCTGACCTCGATGAACCGGCGCACCGCCGCACAGTTGCGTCTTCAGCAGACCGTGGAGGGCCTGTCGGTTGCGGCGATCTCCTACTATGTGGTCGGGCTGATCGGCTATCTTGCCAAAGGGCTCGCGCCATTCGGGATGGAGGTGGAACCAGCCTATGTGACGGCTTTTTCGGTGCCTCTCGTGGTTCTCGGCGTTGCCGCCATCGTATGGCGCTTGCGGAAAACCCACGGTGACGGCTGAGCCGATGCGCTATTCCGCCGCTGCGGTGTAGAGCGCGTCTCCCGGATTGTCCCAGTAGGGCTCCGGGCCATAAAGATCGGCAAGATAGTCTATGAAGAGACGCACCTTTATCGGCAGGAAGCGCCGGGAGGGATAGACGGCGTGCAAGCCGATATGTTTGGAAGCGCCCCATTCCGGCAGCACGTGGACAAGGTCGCCTTTGGCCAGTTCCGGCCCGACATCCCAGGTCGAGCGAAGGGCAATTCCCATGCCGGCGACGACCGCTTCGCGCAGTACCTCGGATGAATTTGTCGAGAGAGGGCCATCGGGGCGAAACGCCCTGATCTCGCCATCGGGGCCCTCGAGCCGCCACACCTCGCCATTATGCGGCGGAAGGCAGATGTGCTCGTCGAGATCGTCGAACGTTTGCGGTTGTCCATGCTTGGAAATATAGGCGGGCGACGCGACCAGAACGCGTTTGACGTCGGCAAGGCGGCGCGCCACCAGCGAGCTGTCGGGCAATTCGGCGATCCTGATGGCCAGATCGAAACCCTCTGCAACGATATCCACGAATTCGTCCGACAAGACCAGATTGATCGACAGATCCGTATGCGCTTCCATGAAGCTCGTCAGATGAGGCGCGATATGCATTCGTCCGAAAGATGTCGGTGCCGATATTTTCAGCGTTCCCTTGGCCTGCGCGGAGCGCCGGGAGACAAAGGCCTCCGCCTCCTCGACCGCAGCGAGGACGGCGACGATGCGTTCATAGAAGCCTTGGCCGGCTTCGGTCAGTGCAATCTGCCGGGTTGTCCGCTGCAAAAGGCGCGTCCCCAGCCGGTCTTCCAGCTTGCGAAGTCGCTTTGAGACGACAGCCGGCGAAAGACCCAGTTCGCGACCGGCCGCAGACAGCGAACCCGCTGATACAACGTGCGAAAAGATCTCCAGCTCTTCCGTGGGCGTCATCGTGGGACCTGACCTGAGCGCACGCTGCACTTTCGTTCAATGGAGTTTCCGGCTGCCAGATGTTCTGTTAGTGTTTCGCACGGCAGATCAGATGGAGGATTTACCCTGTCGAGCATCCAGTTTCTCAAGCCCGATCCCTCCATTCTCGCGCGACGGGACGACATCGTTTCCAGTCTGCGATCGGTATTGGCAGGCGAGGCTGTCATCTCCGATCCGGTAGAGCTGCGCGCTTTCGAAACCGATGGTTTTACGGCTTACCGCCGCGTACCGCTTGCGGTTGCCCTGCCATCGACGACCGAAGAGGTGGCAGCAGTGATGAAAGCGCTGGCCCGGCAAAAGGTTCCGGTCGTGGCGCGAGGGGCGGGCACCTCTCTTTGCGGTGGCGCGATACCTCAGGAAGACGCGGTGATCGTTTCTCTGACGCGGATGAATCGGATTCTCGAGATCGACTATCCGAACCGTCTGGCGCGCGTTCAGGCAGGAGTCACCAATCTGTCGATCTCCGATGCCGTCGCCGCAGACGGCTTCTTCTACGCCCCGGATCCCTCGAGCCAGCTCGCCTGTACGATTGGCGGCAATATCGGCATGAATTCCGGCGGCGCGCATTGCCTGAAATACGGTGTAACGACCAATAATCTGCTCGGTGTGACGATCGTCCTCTATGATGGCACGGTGGTGCGATTGGGCGAGGGCGAACTGGATTCCGCCGGCCTCGATCTGCTCGGACTTGTCTGCGGCTCGGAAGGACAGCTTGGACTTGTGACGGAGGCCCTTGTCCGGCTGGTGGCCAAGCCGGCAGGCGCGCAGCCTGTTCTGTTCGGCTTCGGAAGCTCGGAAAAGGCGGGCGATTGCGTGGCCGACGTCATTGCCGCCGGCATCATTCCGGTTGCCATCGAATTCATGGACAAGGAGGCGATCGCGATCTGCGAGGCCTTCGCCCAGGCCGGCTATCCACTCGATGCCGAGGCGCTTCTGATCGTCGAGGTAGAGGGCTCCGACAAGGAGATGGCCGATCAACTCGGGCGGATTGTCGAGATCGCCAGAAAGCACGATGTCGAGACGATAAAGGAAAGCCAGAGCGCCACGGAAGCCGCCTTGATCTGGAAGGGTCGGAAAAGCGCTTTCGGCGCGACGGGGCGCATTGCCGACTATATCTGCATGGACGGGACGGTGCCTCTCAGCCAGCTTGCCTATGTGCTGAAAGAGACCGGCGAGATCGTCAAGCGATACGGCCTTCGGGCGGCCAATGTCTTCCATGCGGGCGACGGCAATATGCATCCGCTCATTCTTTATGATGTGAACGATCCTGAAGAGCGTGAAAAGGCGGAGGCCGCCGGCATGGATGTGCTGCGCCTCTGCGTCGATGCAGGCGGATGTCTGACGGGCGAACATGGCGTCGGCATCGAAAAGCGCGAATTGATGACCCATCAATATGATGAGGTCGATCTGAATCACATGAAGGCTGTCCGGTCGGCGTTCGATCCCAACTGGGTCCTCAACCCCTCCAAGGTCTTTCCACTGGCGGGGCAGGGCGAGACCGATGGCGGCAAGCCCATGACCTCGCCTCTGGGCCATGACGAACCCATGGAAGCGGCTGAATGATCCCCGATAGCGAATTCGGCCGCATCGTCGAGCCGTCGGACGAAGGCGAACTGGCGGCGGCTGTTCGTGATGCCCGGGAGAATGGAACGCCCCTGGCGATCACCGGCGGTGGGACGCGGCCGATCGGCCGCCCGGTCGATGCACTCGCGACGGTCTCGACCACCAAGCTCTCGGGTATCACTGCCTATTCCGCAAATGAAATGGTCGCGACGGTTCGGGCCGGCACGCCCCTTTCGGAACTCCAGGCCGCTTTGGACGACGCCAATCAGCGGCTGGTCTTCGAGCCCATCGATCACCGCGATCTGTTGGGCACCGAGGGCACCCCGACGGTGGGCGGAATGGTGGCGGTCAATGCTTCCGGCCCGCGGCGTTTCGTGGCCGGCGCGTGCCGTGACAGCCTTTTAGGCGTCCGCTTCGTCAATGGCAATGGAGAGGTCGTCAAGAATGGCGGCCGCGTCATGAAAAACGTGACGGGCCTCGACCTTGTGAAGCCGATGGCTGGAAGTCACGGAACGCTCGGCATCATGAGCGAAGTGACGTTGAAGGTGCAGCCCCGGCCGGAAACGGAAGCGACGCTGGCGCTGCGCGGTTTGCTGGATGTCGACGCGATATCCGTGCTTGCCCATGCCATGGCCACACCCAATGAGGTGACAGGCGCGGCCCATCTTCCGGAGCTTGTCGCTGGTAGCGTTCTGGATGGCGAGCTTGGCTCTGGCCCCGCGACCCTTCTGCGGATCGAGGGCTTTGCGGCCTCGGTCGGCGAGCGATCGGAAAAGTTGAAGGCCATGTTTGCCAGCCTCGGCGATATCGAGGATATCGATGCGGATCGGAGCCAAAAGCTCTGGCGTGAAATCCGTGATGTGAAGCCATTTGCCGACCATCGCGAGCGTCCGGTCTGGCGTATTTCGATGAAGCCGTCGGATGCGCATGAGGCGGTGATGGCGCTGCGCATGGAGGCCGGCGCGTCGGCCTTCTACGACTGGCAGGGCGGTCTCGCTTGGGTGCGCATGGAAGGCGGGAATACCATGTCCGGCCTTGTTCGCAAGGCGGTTCAGGACAATGGCGGCGGCCATGCCACGCTGATCCGCGCCACCGATAGCGAACGCCGCTTTGCGGTCCCGTTCCAGCCGCTCGACAAGCCGCTTGCGATACTCGAAAAGCGGGTCCGAGAGGCCTTCGATCCGCAGGGTATCTTCAACCCCGGCCGCATGGTGGCCTGAGGACAGACATGCAGACCAATTTCACAGCCACGCAGCTTGAAGATCCGGCTGTCGCGCATTCGGAAACGATCCTGCGCAAATGCGTTCATTGCGGCTTTTGCACCGCGACCTGCCCGACCTACGTCACGCTGGGCAATGAGCTCGACAGTCCCCGTGGGCGCATCTACCTGATCAAGGACATGCTTGAGAGCGGCCGGGACGCCGACGAAAAGACCGTCACCCATATTGATCGTTGCCTGTCGTGCCTTTCTTGCATGACGACGTGCCCCTCCGGCGTCGATTACATGCATCTTGTCGATCATGCCCGCGCACATATCGAAGAGACCTATAAGCGGCCTTGGCATCAGCGCATGCTGCGCGCCGTTCTCGCAGCCGTTCTGCCCTATCCGTCGCGCTTTCGCCTCGCTCTTCGGGGCGCGCAACTGGGCCGCCCTTTTGCGGGCGTGCTGAACCGTTGGGAAGCAACAAAGCCCTTCACCGCGATGCTGGCGCTGGCGCCCGAAAAGATGCCGCCCCGAAGCGATAGCGCTACGCCGGGAAGCCGGAAGCCGGACGGTCACCTCGCCAGACGTGGCCGCGTCGCCATTCTGACCGGCTGTGCCCAGAGCGTTCTCGATGCCGAGACGAATGCGGCAACCATTCGCCTTCTCAACCGGCTGGGAGTCGAGGTGGTCGTGCCGCGCGGCGAGACCTGCTGCGGCGCGCTCGTTCATCACATGGGCCGTGAGGATGAGGCTCTCTCGTTTGCGCGGCAGAATGTCGATGCCTGGAGCCGCCAGATAGAAGGCGAAGGTCTCGATGCGATCATCATTACAGCCAGCGGATGCGGCACGACGATCAAGGATTACGGTTTCATGTTGCGGCTCGATGAAGCCTATGCCGAGCGTGCGACCAAGGTTTCGGCGCTTGCCAAGGATATCACGGAATATCTTGCTTCGATCGAATTGCCGGCGCCGACCAACGAGACTGGTTTGAACGTCACCTATCATTCGGCGTGTTCGATGCAGCACGGCCAGAAGATCACCGAAACGCCTGTGAAGCTTCTGAAAGCCGCTGGCTTCACTGTTGCCGAGCCGGCAGAGAAGCATCTTTGCTGCGGATCGGCCGGCACTTACAATATCACGCAGCCGGAAATCGCCGGACGCCTGAAGGAGCGAAAGCTCAAAAATCTGAAGGCCACGGCTCCGGAAGTGATCGCAGCGGGTAATATTGGCTGCATCATGCAACTGGCCGGGGAGGCGGGCGTGCCTCTGATCCATACGGTCAAGCTGCTCGATTGGGCCTATGGCGGGCCGAAGCCGGACCACTTGCCAGAGGGCCGCGGGCCTGCGCCGAAGAGCCAGACGAAAGAGCTTCTGGACGAATTATCCTAGCTCATAGGTGTGCCGCCCGGTGGCGACTTGAAATCGTGGCAGGCGCGCCCATCATACTAGGCGAGCCACATTTTCTTGCATTGCAACAGGGTGCACCAGACGACCGATGGTATTGATGACGCATGTTCATTTTCAGAAGAGCGATTGCCGATGAGCGGTTCTTCCGACTGGCGTTTCGTTCTCGCGACGGATCTCGACGGCACATTTCTGGGCGGGTCGGAAGACGACCGGCTGGCGCTCTACAGATGGATCGAGGCGCGCCGCGACGATGTCGGCCTGATTTTCGTGACGGGCCGCGATCCGCGCTTCATCGCCGACCTTTGTGACGACACGCCGGTGCCATGGCCGGACTTCGTGGTGGGCGATGTCGGAACGACGATCGCCGAGGTCACCGACGGGCAGGGCGAAGAACGCATCGCCTTCATGCTCGATCTGGAAAAGCATATCGCCATGCAGTGGGACGACGCGGGCGACAGGGTTCGCGAGGCTCTCTCCGACGCGCCCGGCCTGACCGAGCAGGAGACCGAATTTCGGCACCGCCTTTCCTTCGATTATGATCCGCAGACCTATCATCCGGCCGCGCGCCAGAAGATCGAGGAAATGGGTTTCGACGTGATCATATCCGATGATCGCTTCTTCGATGTCTTGCCGAAAGGCGTTTCCAAGGGGCCGAGCCTGCTGCGCCTCATCGACCATCTCGGGATGGACCGGGATCGCGTTCTCGTCGCTGGCGATACGATGAATGATCTGTCGATGTTCCGCACCGGTTTGCACGGCGCCGTGGTAGGCGGAGCGGAGAAGCCGCTTCTCGAGGCCACCAACGGTATCGAGAAGGTGCGGCAGTGCGATCGCATCGGCGCTGGTGGCATTGCCGAGGCGATCATGGCCTTTTCGCTTCATCCCGTACCGATCGAAGTTAAGTAGAAACAGGAGCAATCCGTATGAAATCCGACCTCGTCATCGTCTATCACCGCCAGCCTTACGAGGAGGTGGAGCACGAAGACGGCACGGTGGAACTGGTCGAGAACAAGAGCCCCAACGGCATCGTGCCGACCCTCAAGGGCTTTCTCGGGCGGGCGGAGCATGCCTCTTGGGTTGCCTGGAAATATGCCGACGACCCGGTCAATCCGCAGTTCGAAAGAACGGTCGAGATCAGCGACACCTACGGCGACTACAGCGTGACGCGCCTGCCATTGACCCGCAATCAGGTCGCAAGTTTCTATCATATCTCATCGAAGGAAGCCTTCTGGCCGATCCTGCACGGCTTCAAGGAACGCTATAATTACGATCCGGTCGACTGGCCGACCTTCCGGGAGGTGAACTGGGCCTTTGCCGAAGCTGCGGCCGAGGAGGCCTCGGATGAGGCGGTGATCTGGGTCCATGACTATAATCTCTGGCTCGTGCCGGCCTACATCCGCCGCCTCAAGCCGAATGCCAAGATTGCTTTCTTCCACCACACGCCGTTCCCCGCGCCGGATATGTTCAACGTCCTGCCGTGGCGCGAGGAGATCATACGCAGCCTTCTGGAATGCGATGCCGTCGGTTTTCACATCCCGCGCTATGCGCGAAACTTCCTGGCGTGCTGCCGCTCGCAGACCAGCGCCCGGACGGCGGAGGAGCGGGCAACGGAGCCTGCGCTGGTGAAGAAGGATTCCACCGCGCTTTCGGAGCGGGTGACGCCGGTTTCGATCGAGTTCAAGGGACGTAAGGTGCTCGTCGACGTCAATCCGGTCGGCGTCAATTACGATTACATCACCGAACTCTCCCAGCGCGACGAAGTCCAGGAGAAGGTCGCCGAGATCAAGGAGAGCCTCGGCGATTGCAAGCTGGTCGTGTCCATCTCTCGAACGGATTATACCAAGGGCAATATCGAACAGCTCGAAACCTTCGAACGGTTTCTCCGCGATCGGCCGGAATGGCGGGGCAGGGTCCGGCTGATGCTTGTTTCGGTGGCGTCGAACCGCAACATGGCGGCGTATGAGGAAATTCAGAACCGGATTGAGGAATTGACCGGCCGCATCAACGGCACCTTCGGCAATTTCGAGTGGCAGCCGGTTTCACTCATGTCGACCGCCATCCCGCTGGAGGATCTCGTCGCCTATTACCGCGCGGCCGATGTGTGCTCCATCACGCCGCTCGCCGACGGGTTGAACCTTGTCTGTTCGGAATATTGCGTTGCCCAGAGCGAAGAGCAGCCCGGCGTTCTTATCCTCTCGGAATTCGCCGGGGCCGCCGTACTTCTCGACGGCGCTATTCCGGTCAATCCGTTCTCTCACCGCTCCATGGACCGTGCGCTTGAACAGGCGCTCTCCATGGGCCCGACCGAACGGGCCGAGCGCATGAAGAAGCTGAAGGCAAGCGCCGGACGCTTCACGAACGCCAACTGGACAGACAAGGAACTGGAGCTCTTCGAGGCGCTGCGCAACGGCGCCAGCGAAATCGAGGACTAGCGCACCACGACCTTCGTTCCGACGCCAACCTTGGTGTAGAGGTCGACCACGTCTTCATTGCGCATGCGAATGCAGCCGGAGGAGACGTTCTGACCGATCGTCCATGGCGCGTTGGTTCCGTGAATACGATAGAGAGTGGAGCCGAGATAAAGCGCCCGAGCGCCGAGCGGGTTTGAGGGGCCGCCGGCCATCCAGACCGGCAGTTCGCGGCCTTTCTTTCGCTCGCGCGCAATCATCTCCGCCGGCGGGCGCCATTCCGGCCATTCCTTCTTGCGGCTGATCTTGTGCGTTCCGCTCCATTCGAAGCCCGGCTTGCTGACGCCGACGCCGTAGCGCTTGGCCTTGCCGCCGCTCATGACGAGATAGAGAAAGCGGTTCGAGGTATTGATCTCGATCGTGCCGGGGGCCTGACTGCCAGGATAATCGACTATTTGAGGCAGATAGCGTGGGTCCATGGCGCGTTTGGCGGGCGGCACCGATGCCGCTGCGATGGAAGAGCGCTGCGCTGGGACGGCAAGCGCCGTCTGCCGCTCATAGAGACGATCCGGCTGACGCGGGGCAGCGCGGCGTGTTGGCACCGGCAGCGCCCGGCGGGACGGAGCGGGCCGCATGACATAGCCGCGCGCACGGCCTGCGGAGCGGCCCGGCAGGGCACGAGGCTGCAACTGCATGATCCAGGGTTCGGCGACCGCGCGACTGACCTTGACCGGTTGCTGGGCATAGGCTCCGCCTGATTGCAGCGTTGCTGCCAATGCGAGGGAAGCGATCAGGGCTGACAGTCTGAACGATTTGAACATACGCAACTCTTCAACATCATGGCGAGCGGCAAAGGGCCGTTCGCCGGCGCTCCCGAACCGGGGCGCGGGTTTCCGTGCTATGAGGGTGATCGTCGGACCGAGTCGAACCGGTTAAAAACACTGCCTAAAATATGAAATATCGAGGAAAGCGCTGCGAAGGGTTAGGGCCTGCTTTCCAAAAACGGTAAAGACAGTCTGAAGCCGGATCGGCTGTTTCAGAACGGTACAGATTGAGCGAACGGGAGTCTTCATGCCGGAGAATGGTCTGCGAAAGGGAGAGGACGGCGTCTGTCGCTGCGCATGGGTCGGCGACGATCCGCTTTACAGGCGCTATCATGATGAGGAGTGGGGCCGCCCGGTCGGCGATGATGACCGTCTGTTCGAAAAAATCGTGCTGGAAGGCTTTCAGTCGGGGCTCTCCTGGCTGACGATCCTGAAGAAGAGAGAGAATTTCCGTGCTGCCTTCGCAGGTTTTCAGCCGAAGAAGGTCGCCGGGTTTGGCGAGGACGACGTGCAGCGGCTGCTGTCCGACGCCGGCATCGTCCGTCATCAGGGTAAGATCCGCTCTGCCATCAACAACGCGCAACGTGCGCTGGAACTTCAGCAGGAGGCCGGCAGCCTGGCAGCGTTTTTCTGGTCGTTCGAACCGCCGCAGGACGAGCGCCCCGAACCCGTGACATGGGACGCGCTGGTCGCCAACCCGTCCACGCCGACCTCCAAAAGACTGGCAAAAGAGTTGAAAAAGCGCGGCTGGAGTTTCGTCGGCCCGACCACGGCATATGCCTTCATGCAGGCGATGGGGCTGGTCAACGACCATATTGAGGGCTGCGATACGCGGCAGCAATGTGCCGACGCGCGAGCGCAATTCTCTTCGCCGGCTGCGGTCGGATGAACGGCAGATGAATGGGCTGTTCCGATCGCGTGCAGGAATGAGCTGTTAAGAATTCCTTCACAGGCGGTTGATCCGCCACCCGGCTTGCCGATGTGCCGAAACAGGTCATCATCAGGGCGAAGCAGGGAACTCCGCCTCTCTCAGTTCGTTACGCAAAAAGAGGGGCACGCTCTATGAGGAGAGAAGAATGAAGAAATTTCTCACGGCGGTATCCCTGTCGGCAGCGATGGCGTTCACTCCCATCGCTACTGCGATGGCCGCTCCGATTTCGGTGCCGACGCAGCCCAAGCTGACCGTCAGCCAGGATGTGGAACAGGTTCGTCACCGCCACCACCGGCGCGGTTTCTACCGCTATAATCGTGGCTATTACTACAATGGCCACCGTGGTTATCGTCATCGCCCGGGCCGGCACTATCGCCGTTACAACGACTTCTGGTTCCCGCTGGCTGCCTTCGGGATCGGTGCCGCGATAACGTCTCAGCCGCGCGTGATCTATCGGGATGCGCCGCGTCGTCATTACCGCAGCGGTTATTCCCGGGCTCACTATCGCTGGTGCGATAATCGTTACCGGTCCTACCGGGCCTCGGACAACACGTTCCAGCCCTATAACGGTCCCCGTCGTCAGTGCTATTCGCCCTACGATTGATCCGTAAAGCCTGAAACAGAAAAGCCCCGCCAGATCGGCGGGGCTTTTTTCATGGCCGGAACGCAGCGTCCTCCGCCTTGCCGTCCATGGGCCTTTTCGCTAGGGGGAAGGCGCGCCTGCGCGGCGTCCCGAACATTCACGTCCGACCCGTTAAGTGATCCCCATGGCCGAGAAGAAAAAGAAGAAGCCCGCCAGACTGAAGGCGCGCCTGCCGCGCGGTTTTGTCGACCGCTCGCCGGACGATATTCGTGCCACGGACCGGATGATGGCCGCTATCAAGCGGGTCTATGAGAGCTATGGCTTTCAGCCGGTCGAAACGCCGATGTTCGAATATACCGATGCGCTCGGCAAGTTCCTGCCCGATCAGGACCGGCCAAACGAAGGCGTCTTTTCGCTGCAGGACGATGACGAGCAGTGGATGAGTCTGCGCTACGACCTCACCGCGCCGCTCGCCCGCCATGTGGCCGAGAACTTTCAGGAATTGAACCTGCCTTACCGCACCTATCGCGCCGGCTGGGTCTTCCGTAATGAAAAGCCCGGCCCCGGCCGCTTCCGCCAGTTCATGCAGTTCGATGCCGATGTGGTCGGCGCGCCAAGCGTCCAGACCGACGCCGAAATGTGCATGATGATGGCCGATACGATGGAAGCGCTCGGCATTCCGCGCGGGCAATACGTCATCCGCGTCAACAACCGCAAAGTGCTGGATGGTGTGATGGAGGCCATTGGCCTCGGTGGGGACGAAAATGCAGGCCGCCGCCTGACCGTTCTTCGCGCCATCGACAAGCTGGATCGCCTCGGCATTGAAGGCGTCCGCCAGCTTCTCGGTGAAGGTCGCTGGGACGGCGGCAAGGAAGGCGAGGGCGATTTCACGCCGGGCGCGGGGTTGGATGAAAGGCAGATTAATAGCTTAGATCGCTGGCTTGGCGTCGGGGCTCATTCAGCGAGCGTAGGTTATCAAACGCCACCTCGAACTGCAGCCAGCAGCGATCACCGCATCAAAAATGAAGGTTCTGAAAATCCATTCTATCCCTATTCGCCTTTACAACTCGACTGGATGAGCGAACTTTTTGAAGATGACTTAGCTGTTTCAGCAGCTTTGTCCGACCTCAAGGCGATGCAGGAAATATTCCAATCATCTGGTTATGGGACGAAGCGGATCATCGTAGACCCCTCCGTCGTCCGTGGCCTTGAATACTACACAGGCCCTGTCTACGAAGCGGAACTCCTCTTCGATGTGACTAACGAAAAGGGCGAGAAGGTACAGTTCGGCTCGGTCGGCGGTGGCGGGCGCTATGACGGGCTCGTCAAGCGTTTCACCGGTCAGGACGTGCCGGCAACCGGCTTTTCCATCGGCGTCTCGCGCCTGATGACCGCGCTCAAGAACCTCGACAAGCTGCCGGATATGGGCAGCGACGCGCCGGTTCTCGTGACCGTAATGGATAAGGGGCGCATCGGCGACTATGCCGCCATGACCAAGGCCCTGCGCGACGGGCTGAATGCCGGGCGGCGCGGCCACAACATCGTGGCGGTCGAGATGTATCAGGGCAACCCCAACAAGTTCGGCAAGCAGTTGCAATATGCCGATCGGCGCGGCTGCCCGCTTGCTATCATCCAAGGCAGCGACGAGATGGAGCGCGGCATCGTGCAGGTGAAGGACCTGATCGAGGGCCGCAAGCAGGCCGCGGCCATTGAAAGCAATGAGGAGTGGCGGGAAGCCCGCCCCGGCCAGTTTGAGGTGGACGTCTCCGATGGTTACGACAAGCTTATCGAGGCGATCCGTGATCGGCTCGCCGAACACGCGTCCGAGCGCGCAGGCTGAGCGGAGCGGGACGGCATGGCTTTACGGCAGATGTTGAGCGCCGCAGAGGCGTTTCTCGAGGAGGCTGGCGCGCAGCGCACCGTGCTGCCGGTCATCCAGCCGGCGGACCCGTTTCTGGACATGGCCGGCGAGGATCTGCGCCGCCGCATCTTCCTGACGGAAAGCGAGACGGGGCAGGCGCTCTGTCTGCGGCCGGAATTCACCATACCTGTCTGCCTCAAACATTTGCAGGAGCGGCCGCCGGAGCCGATCCGCTACGGTCTTTGCGCGCAGGTCTTCCGCCAGCATCGCGATGGCGACAGCGAGTTCTTTCAGGCCGGTATTGAGGATCTCGGCACCGAAGACTGGATCGCTGCCGATGCCCGTGCTCTGGCCGATGCGGCGGGCCTCGTGGCGCGGCTTCGCGGCAGCGATGAGGGCCTTGTCGCGACCCTTGGCGATCAGGCGGTTTTTGCCGCCATTCTGGAAGCGCTCGGCCTGCCGGAAGGGTGGCAGATGCGTCTCCTTCGCGCTTTCGGTCAGCCGAACGCGCTTGCAAACGCGCTGGCGGTCCTGTCTGGCCGTGAAAAGGCTGCCGTGACGGAGGATGACCGCGTCGCTCAATTGCTTCAGTCTGGCGACGATGAAGCGCTGCTTGCTCATGTCGAAGCCTCGATGGCAAGCTCCGGCATATCACCCACGGCGGGGCGTCGGCCCAAAGAGATTGTCGCCCGCCTGAAGGAGCGCGCTGCACTGTCCGCCACTCGCTTGCCGGATGACGCGCTGGCCGCGCTCGAAGCGTTCATCGCACTCCGCGTGCCGCTTGCCGAAGCGGGTCGGGCGCTCAGCGCCTTTGAAGCCGAGGCCGGGATCAACGTTACCGAGCGGATTGAACTCTTCGCCGCAAGGATAGAGGCGATCCGGCTGGCGGGACTCGATCTGGACCGGATCACCTACGATGCGGCCTTCGGTCGTCCGCTCGATTATTACACCGGCCTCGTTTTCGAGATCGGGCTCGAAGGCCACGCCAAGCCTCTTGCGGTCGGCGGCAGATACGATCGGCTTCTGACGCTTCTTGGCGCGGATCGAACGATTCCCGGTGTCGGCTTCGTCGCCTGGCTGGACCGGATCGAACCGCTGGAGGCAGGCCGATGAATGAGACGGTTACGCTCGCATTGCCCTCCAAGGGGCGATTGAAGGAGCAGTCCATCGGCGTTCTTCGCGCTGCCGGTTACGATGTCCGCGAGCCGGAGGATGCGCGCCAGTATCGCGCGCGGGTCGAGGGCACCGAAGGCCTCGAAATCGCTTTTCTCTCGGCATCCGAAATTGCCCGCGAACTGGGCGCCGGCACGGTCGATCTGGGCGTGACCGGCGAGGATCTGGTGCGCGAAAGCCTGCCCGCATGGGATGAAAAGGTTTCTATCGAGGCGCGTCTCGGCTTTGGCCGGGCGGACGTTATCGTCGCGGTGCCGGATTGCTGGTTCGACGTGCGGACCATGGCGGATCTGGATGACGTCGCTGCGCATTTTCGGGCCGGCCACGGGCGGCGGCTGCGCATTGCCACGAAATATTGGCGGCTGACGCAGGACTTCTTCTCGCAGCGCCATGGCATTCAGGTCTACCGGATCGTCGAGAGTCTCGGCGCGACGGAGGGCGCACCCGCCGCCGGCAGCGCCGACGTGATCGTGGATATCACGTCCACCGGTTCGACGCTGCGCGCGAACGATCTGCGGGTCCTGGATGACGGCATTATTCTGGAAAGCGAAGCGTGCCTCGTTGCCAATCGCACCGCTCTGGCGGGGGCGAAGGGCGAACGGATGCGGCAGATTGCCGCGTCCGTTCTTTTTGCGTAGCGCCCTGTCGCTCGGCCTCCGGCTTCCGCCGCGCTAAACGTATCTCGGCAGGATGACACGCCGAAAAGGCTGAAAAGGGCGGCCGGCCAAAGCGATAGCCGACCTTAAGTCTTGGGCTTTCCGTCCGTTTTTCTTTAACGCTTCGCTGGAAGTTTTGGATTTCTGCCGACTTGGGAGCCTTACTCGAAATGTTCGCCTTGCTTGACCTGCTGAGCCTCCTCCTTCCCCTCCTGGTCATCGCTCTTCTCGTTTCCAACAGAAAGCTCAACAGCAGGGTCAATCGGCTTGAGGCAATTATCGCCAGCCAGGCCATGTCTGCCGAATCGGAAACCCGCCAGCCAGCAGAGCCCGCCGAACACGCTGGTCCGGAAAGCACAGCCGAGGCGGAGCCTTCTCCCCAGCCGGAGACCGCGCCGGTATTCGATGAAATCCCCGCCGTAGCCCGAGAAGCAGCCGGGGGAGATTGGCGTCTCGAAGCGATCGCCGCCTCGGGCAAAGAGGGTGCGGCGTCGAAAGGCGGCGATCGCCAACCGGCGAAGGCCGACTTCTTTGAAACCGTTCGCGGCTGGCTGGCGGAGAACTGGTTCTATGCCGTTTCGGCTGTTTCTCTTGCGCTCGCCGGCATCTTCGCCGCGCAATACGCAGCGGAGCATGGCATGTTGGCGCCCTCCGTGCGTGTTTCGCTCGCCGGACTTTTCGGCTTAGCCCTGATCGGTGCGGGCGAAATCATCCGCAGGCGTTTCGGAGATGATAGAAGCGTTGCGACCGCCTATCTGCCATCCGTCTTTTCAGGCGCAGGGCTGGTGACACTGTTCGGCGCCGTGCTTTCGGCAAGGGCGCTCTACGGATTGATCGGCCCGGAAACCACTCTGGCAGGGCTCGTCGCGGTGGCTGCGCTGGCTGTCATTCTCGGCTGGTTCTACGGGCCGCTTCTGGCGGCCATCGGGCTGATCGGTGCCACGGCTGCGCCCTTCCTGGTCGGTGGCCGGCCCGGCGCGCCGTTTGGGCTCTACGGCTATTTCGGTACGCTCAGTCTCGCCGGGCTGGTCATCAATATTCTGCGCAAATGGCGTTTCATCAGCGAGTTATCGCTCTTTCTTCCCTACGGCGCGGCGATTTTCGTCATGCTCAGCCTGGGCGAGCCGATCGCCTTCTGTATGCTTTCGGTCGTCGTGTCTGTCGCCGCCGTCCTGTTCCTTGCCGGATCGACGCAGCCGACTATGGCAGGGGACGCATGGTGGACCGTGGTGACGCGGCGGGTCTCGGCGCACGCTACCTACCGGATCTCGGTCATCGATGTCTTCTGGATCGTCGCCGTGGGCGCCATGTTGATGTCTTCTTTCGTTGAGCCCATGGGCGTCATTGCCGTGGCATTGGCTCTGCTGGTGCTTTTCGCCCTCTCCTCTGCGTGGTGCCGTACCAGCACAGCCCTGTTTGACCTGCCGCTGATTTCCGCGCTTGGTCTGTTCGCGCTGGCGACGATCCATGCTCCGGCAGGCTGGCCGCGACTACACGATTTCGAGGGATCAACGGCCTTTTGGGTATTTGCGTCAATCGCCGGTTCGGCGCTGGCAATGTCGGCGATTGCGGCTCTGCGTTCAGCGCAGGAGGAGGGGCAGGTCGCCCGCGACTGGGCCGTCGGCGCGGCAGCAATCGTTCCTGCCATGGCGACGCTTCTCGAAATTCTATGGACGCCTGCCAATCAACTCGGCGCAGAGAGCTGGGCTTTCGCCTGTCTGGGCGTTGCCCTCGCCGCGACCGCCCTCGCAAAGATCGCCGACCGGACAGATGGTGACGACCGCTTCCGCCCCTCGCTGGCCGCGCTCGTCGCGATGACGATGCTGTCTCTGGCGCTGTTCATTCTGCTCACCAAGGCCGCCCTCAGCGTAGCGCTCGCCGTACTCGTGCTTGGAGCGGTCGTCTTCGACAACCGCTTCCGCCTCCCACAATTGAAAATCTTTGCCGATGCCGCCGTGGCCGTTCTTGTATACCGTTCGGTCGTCGATCCGGGAATTGACTGGGCTCTGAAAACGTCCTGGCCCGAATTTATCCTCGCTTACGGGGTTCCGGCAGGAGCGCTGGCCGGCGCGTGGATGGCGGGCAGGAGCACACTGCGTCCCTTGGAAAAGGCCGTTATCGAGGGCGGTTTTGCCGTACTTGCGGCGACGGGCGTGACGGTCGCGATCATGCGCCTCGTTAAGGCCTTGTCGCCGAGCGCCGATTCTTTCACGCATTGGAGCCTTGGATTGACGGGCGCTGTCTGGCTGATCGTCGGTTTTGCTTCGCTCCGGACAGCGCTCTTCGTTGATGAGCCCGCCGAAAGCGGCTTCAGCACTCGTAAACTCACAGTTTGGTTGCGGAAGGCGATTGCTGGCTGGTCGCTCGTTCTGGCCACGGTTTGTCTGTTATCCGTTCTGACCTTCAACAACCCTCTCGTCACACGGACGGAAGTGATTATCGGCGTCGTGGGATTCAGCTCTCTTCTGCTGGCCTATTTGGTCCCGGCCCTCGTTCTTGTCGCCGCCGCCCGGCTGATCGAAGGGCTGCCCGATCGCGCCCGCCTGGCGGTCTATCTTGGCGGAGCGGTTCTCGCGGCCACCTATATCGGCCTTTCCATTGCACAGGCCTGGCGGGGCAATGTTCTGGCCGGGCGGTCTATGAGCGACGGGGAACTCTGGACCTATACCGTGTTCATGCTATTGACCGGGGCAGGGCTTCTGATGGCCGCCATCCGCCAGCGGTCCGTGCATTTGCGTTACGCCGCCAATGCCGTTCTGGTCGCGGCGATACTCAAGGTGTTCTTGGTGGATGCCAGCGACCTGGACGGTCTCGTCCGGGCCGGCTCTTTCCTCGTGCTCGGGCTTGCGCTCGCCGGCCTCGCCTGGATCAATCGGCGTGCTTCAATGGCTGCGGCATCCGACTGAATGACAGACGCCTCAGTCTATGCCCTTTGGATGGAGCGTCAGCCGCGGTCGACCGAGAAGCGCCCGGCGCCGACGGCGGCAAAGGCCAGATAGCCGCCGGCCATGGCGAGGTTCTTCATGAAGCTGGTGATCTGCTGCTGGTCGTCCGGCTGAAAGTGGAAAACGAAAGCCGTGAAAAGGCAGAAGGCTGCCAAAGCAGCCGCCGTCGAGCGGGTCATGAACCCGATCAGCAGCAGAATGCCGGCCACGGTTTCGAACAGACCTGCCGCCCAGGCCATGATGACCGGATAGGGCAAGCCGACGGACTCGATGTAACCGGCCGTGCCTTCGATCCCCATCAGCTTCTGTATGCCGGTTGCGATAAAAATACCGGCGGCCAGAATGCGCCCTATCAGCAAAAAGACATCATTGTTGGCGCGTTTCGTGGCTAGCGTGTCGGCCATAGCTAAAATGCCCCCTCCATTCAGTGCGTTAGGCGGTCCTGAAAGATCGCAACCACTTATAACGCGGGTCGAGGGCCGGCAATAGGTGCGGTCGTTACCTTTCTATCCAAGCACGCCGAAATATCGGGCAAACTGGTAAATCGCGAGCACGAAGATTAACGTTCCTACACTGCGCAGGAGCACCTTCTCGGGTATCTTTCGGACGAGGATGCCGGCCATTGGGGCGGCCAGCAATCCGCCGACAACAAGTCCGCCGACCGCGCTGAGATTGTCCATCAGATCGCCGGCCTCTTCCCAATGCCCAGTGAGGATGGCCGTGACGAACGAAGCCGAAACGGCCAGCGTGACAAGAAATTCCGTCGTATTGACGGTGCCGATCACATAGCGTGGCGCGCCGCCGGCGCCAAGGAGCCCGGTCGTCACGACAGGTCCCCAGCCACCGCCGCCGACCGCATCGAAAAAGCCGCCCGCAGCGCCGAGCGGCGCGACCACCGCGCCCTGGACCGGCTTGCTCGGAATTTTCTTGAAGGAGCGGAAGAAAAGATAGCTGCCGATGAGAAGCATATAGCCCGCGATGAAGGGGCGCATGACCGATCCGTCGAAAGACGTCAGGACGTAGGTACCGACAACCCCGCCGAGAATGCCGAAAGGGGCGAGGTGCCAGAACAGCTTCCAGTCGATGTTGCGGTTGGCGATGTGCGAAGTACCGGATGCCGCAGTGGTAAAAAGTTCAGCGCCATGGGTTGCGGCCGAGGCCTGTGCGGGTGCGAAACCAAAGGTGAGGAGTGTGGTGGTTGCGACCACGCCGTAGGCCATGCCAAGGGCTCCGTCCACAGCTTGAGCAACGAAGCCGACAAAGGCGAAAATAAGAAAGGTGATCATGAGGCGTGAAGTCCCGATTGAGTTGGTACTTCACACTACACTGGCCGCTAACCGACAGCGCGATAGGTTTTTTCCAAAGAGATTCGGTTGGCAGCAGTTTCGTCGCGTTCTTTGAGCCATTGCCAGCCGAAACCAGCCGTATAATTCGCTAAGGTCTCTGGGGCGGCTTGGACTGATATTCTGCTATTGTGTCACAGGTGGCCTCGCGCAAAAAAGCGCAAATCACGGAATCAAAGGAAATGGCAATGTCGGATCGACGCCTCGCGCAGCAATGTCAGACAATGAAGGAGTTGCGCACGCAGATCGACGTGATCGATGCCGAACTGATGGATCTTCTGGCGCAGCGTGTCACCTATATCGACCGGGCCATCGAACTGAAGCAGATCGAGAAACTGCCCGCGCGCGTCCCTGCTCGGGTTGAGGAAGTGCTCGCGAATGTGCGCCGCACCGCAGCGAACCACGGCTTCGATCCTGATCTTGCCGAGACGATCTGGCATGAAATCATCGAATGGTCGATCGAGCGCGAAAGCAGGGTCATAGCCGACTAACCCTGTTTGGTTGTCGCGTGGGATTGGCCATCAGGCGGAGAAAAAGACCTATTGCTCGAGCTGTTCGACCAGTTCGACACGCCGGTTGAGTTGCCGGCCGGCTTCGTTCTCGTTCGAAGCGAGTGGCGCCAAAGGCCCGACCCCTCCCGAGCGCAGTCGGTCGGCCTCGACGCCATATTGTTCGATGAGAGCGCGGACGATCGATGCGGACCGATCTGCCGATAGCGACATGTTCATATCGAATGAACCGGTATCGTCGGTATGGCCCACCACGTAGAATTTGCCCGGCCGAGCAGCCAGCACCTTGGCGATAATGTCCATGGATGCGGCCGATGAGGGACGGATCGTTGCGCTGCCCGTATCGAACTTGACGCCGTACAGGATCGCCTTTCCAGCCTCCTCAATATCCGCGGTCAGGCTTTCCTCGCTGATCGATACCGTGTCCTCCTCCATGGCGGCGGATGTGGCTTCCTCCATCATATAGATACGCGCCTGGCTGCTCATGATGAGGGTAAACACGGTCTCCTGACCGTCCTTCGAGCGTGACGCGGATATGTAATGCGCGGGAAAGACCGCGATCTTCTGCACGTCGAGCGCCGCATTGCGCTGTGGGTTGTCGAGAAGAGGATAGCCACGCTTCTGGAGGCGGTTGCTTTCGAAAAGCTTCATCAGCGCTTTCTCTTTCGCAGAGAATTGCGGCACCTCGGTATTGACCAGAATGTCGAACCCGGCGGCTTTCAGCGCGTTCTCGAAGCTGCGCTCGATTTCAAGGGGCGATTTTTCCTCGGGCCATTTGAGGACGCCGACCCGAACTTGACCTTCAATCGTGCCGGTCTCGGCATCGTCTTCTCCGACCTCGCGCAGATAGGTCAACCGGTCGAACTCGGATGTGTATTGCGCAATGTAGTCCGAGCCGGCGAAGGGCTGGACGATAGTCTGCTCCTGGGACAGCGCCGGGGCGGCGAAGAGCACGCCGCAGATCAGGGCGCCATGGCGTAGGATGCGGAACATGCCGGCTTCTCCTTCTCATCATTGGTCGGGGAAGCTGAACTTTCGCAAGGGAAGAGGCAAGACAAATTATCTTGATGAGATTTGATCGTGCGCTTCGAACCTAAAGAAAGGGGGCGGCCCGAAGGCCGCCCCCACATCATTTTGGTATTGGCTCGGGCCGGGCTTAGAAGCCCATGCCGCCCATGCCGCCCATATCACCACCCGGCATGGCCGGAGCAGCATCCTTCTTCGGAAGCTCGGCGATCATGGCTTCGGTGGTGACCAGCAGGCCGGCAACCGAAGCTGCGTCCTGAAGGGCCGTGCGAACGACCTTGACCGGGTCGACGATGCCCATGGAGACCATCTCGCCATATTCGCTCGTCTGAGCGTTGTAGCCCCAGGTGCTCGAGCTGTTTTCGAGGATCTTGCCGACCACGATCGAGGCTTCGTCGCCTGCGTTCGTAGCGATCTGGCGAAGCGGAGCCTGAAGGGCGCGGCGAACGATCTGGATACCGGCCACCTGGTCGTCATTCTCGCCCGAAAGGCCTTCCAGAGCCGAGGTCGCACGCAGAAGCGCGACGCCACCACCAGCGACGATGCCTTCTTCCACCGCAGCGCGGGTGGCGTTCAGGGCGTCGTCAACGCGGTCCTTCTTCTCCTTGACTTCCACTTCCGTGGAACCGCCAACGCGGATGACGGCAACGCCGCCGGCCAGCTTGGCGAGACGCTCCTGGAGCTTCTCACGGTCGTAGTCCGAAGAGGTCTCTTCGATCTGCGCCTTGATCTGACCGACGCGGCCCTGAATGTCGTCCTGCGAACCGGCGCCGTCGACGATGGTGGTCTCTTCCTTGGTGATGGAGACCTTCTTCGCCGTGCCAAGCATGTCGAGCGTGACGTTTTCCAGCTTGATGCCGACATCTTCCGAAACGACCGTACCCCCGGTGAGGATCGCGATGTCCTCGAGCATGGCCTTACGGCGGTCGCCGAAGCCCGGAGCCTTGACGGCAGCAATCTTCAGGCCGCCGCGCAGCTTGTTGACGACGAGCGTGGCCAGAGCCTCGCCTTCGACGTCTTCAGCGATGATCAGCAGCGGACGGGAAGACTGAACGACAGCTTCCAGAACCGGCAGCATGGCCTGAAGGTTGGAAAGCTTCTTCTCGTGAAGAAGGATGTACGGATCTTCGAGGTCCGCAATCATCTTCTCGGTGTTGGTCACGAAGTAAGGCGACAGGTAGCCGCGGTCGAACTGCATGCCTTCGACGGTTTCCAGCTCGGTCTCGGCGGTCTTGGACTCTTCGACCGTGATGACGCCTTCATTGCCGACCTTCTGCATCGCCTCGGCGATCATCTGGCCGATCTCCTTCTCGCCATTGGCGGAGATGGTGCCGACCTGGGCAACCTCGTCGGAGGTGGAAATGTCGGCGGCGCTGCCGCGAAGCTGTTCGATGACCTTGGTCACGGCGAGATCGATGCCGCGCTTGAGGTCCATCGGGTTCATGCCGGCGGCGACGGCTTTTGCGCCTTCCTGCACGATAGCCTGTGCCAGCACAGTGGCGGTCGTGGTGCCGTCACCGGCCAGATCGTTGGTCTTGGACGCAACTTCACGGAGCATCTGCGCGCCCATGTTCTCGAACTTGTCCTCAAGCTCGATTTCCTTGGCGACGGAGACGCCGTCCTTGGTGATACGGGGTGCGCCGAACGACTTGTCGATGACGACGTTGCGGCCCTTCGGGCCTAGCGTCACCTTCACCGCGTCGGCGAGGATGTTGACGCCCTTGAGCATGCGCTCGCGGGCATCGCGATTGAATTTAACTTCCTTGGCTGCCATTTTTTCTTCTCTCCTGGGCTCAGAGGCCCTTCAGATCAGGATGTACGGAACGGTTCGTCAGGATGGGGGATCAGGAGACCACGCCCATAATGTCGCTCTCCTTCATGATGAGGAGGTCCTGACCGTTCAGCTTGACTTCGGTGCCACTCCACTTGCCGAAGAGGACGCGATCACCGACTTTGACGTCGAGAGCATTGACCTTGCCGCTGTCATCACGAGCGCCGGGCCCAACGGCCACGACTTCGCCTTCCTGCGGCTTTTCCTTGGCAGTGTCCGGAATGATGATGCCGCCGGCGGTCTTTTCCTCGGATTCGACGCGCTTGACCACGACGCGATCATGAAGCGGACGGAAATTTGTATCGGCCATGTTATTCAAACCCTTGGCTGTTACGTTTCTGCGAAACGATGAAACCTCGGCGTCGGCCGAGGTCGCTTTGGCACTCCCTTTAGGCGAGTGCTAACGGCCGTCGAGGTAAGGGTGAAGCCATCCGCTGTCAAGAATTTCGTCCGCAAATTTTTGCGGTCGGGGATGCTGATCCGCGATATGGTTATGAAGAACCGGCTTCGCCAGGGGGTACCTGGCGTCGGAGTGGGCGAGGGATGCCGAAATGATGGCCGCTCATGTAGCGAAAGCCCCGGTCCAGAAGGGCGACGGCATCTTCTTCCCCATGGACATGCGTCACGATGATGTCCATGCCGAGCGGTCCGCATATAAAGCCATATCGCTCGCTGTCTGGCTCGCTGAGGATCGCCTTCGCGGAGAGTTTGAGCCAGCGTATATCGGCTTCCGCCAGAGCTCTTATATCGCTTTCGGGAAAGCTGTCCGCCTCGCAGGCCAGCAATGGCCGCCAGTCATCGGCGAAATAGGGCGGCGCCTGTTCCAGAATATCGTCGAGCGATACGGAAAGGATCAGTCCATCCGGCAGGGCCCTATCTCCTGTGCCAACCAGATCCTCAACGGATCGCTCTTTCGCAGCCCGCAAAAAGGACCCGCTTACCGCCACATGGATGGGGTGACCATGCTGTTCGCCCTCTTTCCTGTCGAACTGTCGGGCCGCCTCAATGGACCTTGCGAGGAGAAGCTGGCTCAAACGCGACTGGACACTGTCCGGCAAGTGGTCCGCCCGCTGAATATCGATCGTCTGGTCACCTGCTCTGAGTGAGGCATAAGCCTCGAAGGCCATCGGTGTCATCTCGATCACATCAACGATTGGCAAAAGACTGAGGCGTCCTTGGCCGGTCTCGATCATCTCACGTAGCGTGCCGGCGTCGGTATCAGGGCGGGAAGGCGTGGCTGATTGCTCGATCTTGATGGGAACGATCTTGCCCGGCTGCGTCTTCGTTCCGCCGGCCTCCGGTGGCGAAGGCGGCAATCCTGCGTCTTCGTCCGTCGCCAACTGTTTCTGCATGGTCATGATGTCGCGATGCGTGGCTCGAGCGAGGTCGGCCATGGAAAGCGCCGCTACATCCGCCCGATTGGCGAAATCGGAAAGGGCGCGGTCGATCGCCACCAGTCGATCCTCGATCTGCTTTTCCACGCGACTGGCGCGGAGCAGGGCGACGAGGGAAATGACGAGCGAAAGAGCCGCGATCAGCAGGCTCACCACGAGAACGTCGCGGACGACAAGGCTGGAGAAATCAGGATTGGCCGAGAGGATAGGCGTCAGCACCTGATAGATGGTGAAGAAAAGGATGACGACGAAAAGAGCGAAAAGGACTTTCCGCATTGCGCTACCCCGCATGGCTGGTCGCCTCCTTTTTATGATGAGATGCCAAACATCGCCAGCCATGGTGACTTGTCTTTAGCCATGGTCTAGATGCAGCGCGAAACAATCAATCCAAAGGGATCCCATGGCCTGGCAGCCCCCGCTCATGATCGACGCGCTCGAAGACGTATCCGGTGCGTACTCTCTTCTCCTGTGCGATGTCTGGGGCGTCGTTCACAATGGCGTCCGGCCCTATGACCGGGGCTGTGCGGCGCTGACACGCGCCCGGAGCCAGGGAAAGACCGTCGTGCTGATTACCAATTCGCCGCGCCGCGCCGATGCCGTAAGCGAACAGATGGTGCAGATCGGGGTGCCGGACGACGCCTGGGACGCCATCGTCACCTCGGGCGACGTCACGCGCAGGCTGATCGCCGAAGGGGCGAAGCGCATCTTTCATATCGGCACGGAAGCCGAACTCCATATCTATGACGGTCTCGATGTTGAACTCGTCTCGAAAGAAGAGGCTGACGTCATCGTCTCCACCGGCCTCATCAATGATGAGGAAGAGACGCTCGACGATTACGATGCCATGCTGAACGAATTTGCAGCGCGCGAACTGCCGATGATCTGCGCCAATCCGGACCTCAAGGTGCGTCGCGGTGATATCGTGGTGCCTTGCGCCGGTGCTCTTGCGCAAGCCTATGAAGAGCGCGGCGGCCTGGTTCGGGTGGCCGGCAAGCCGCATGGCCCGATCTATGACGCCGCGCTCGATCTGGCAGCGAATAGCGCGGGTCGCTCCTTTGCGAAATCGGATGCGCTTGCCATCGGTGACGGTGTCCCGACCGACGTTCGCGGCGCGATCGCGCAGAACATTGACTGCCTTTTCGTCACGGGCGGCGAGGCGAGCATCGAGGGCGATATCGATACGTTCGAACTTCTGAAGGCGGAAGGGATGCGCCCGGTCGCCGCTATGACGCAACTCGTCTGATCCGATGGCAATATCTCGCATCGATCACTGCCGGGACCTGCCCGCCGAACTTCGCGGCGGCATCATCGCCATTGGCAATTTTGACGGCGTGCATCGCGGCCATCAGGCCGTGCTGACAATGGCGCGGGCTGAAGCCGACAAGATCGGCGCGCCGTTGATCGTGCTGACCTTCGAGCCTCACCCACGCGCCTTCTTTTCGAAGGAGACGGTTTACCGGCTGACACCGCCCTCGCTAAGGGCTCGTCTTCTGGAAGCGCTCGGCGTCACGGCCGTCGTCGAGCAAGAGTTTGATGACGAATTCGCGGCCCTTTCGCCGGAGGCCTTTATCGAGAAGATGCTCTGCGAGGGACTCGGTGCGCGCGCGGTTATCGTCGGCCATGATTTCCATTTCGGTCACAAGCGCGCCGGCACGCCCGATATGCTCGCTGACGAGGGAAAACGGCGCGGCTTCGATGTGGAGATCGTCGAACCGGAAACGGCAGAAGACGGATTGCTGATTTCCTCGACAACGATCCGGCAGGCGCTGGCCGATCACGATCTGGCGCACGCCAATGGGCTGCTCGGCTATCGCCATACTGTGGTTGCTCAGGTGGAGAAGGGCCAGCAACTGGGCCGGACGCTCGGCTATCCGACGGCCAACATGTCGCTGCCGGAGGAGACCGAGCTCGCACTCGGGATTTACGCCGTCCGGTTCAGGCGCGCCGACGGCACGCTCCACAATGGTGTCGCCAGCTTCGGGCGTCGGCCGACGGTGACCGAGAAGGGCGCTCCTCTGCTTGAGACCTTCCTGTTCGGATTTTCCGGCGATCTCTACGGCGAGACATGCTCCGTCAGCCTGTTTTCCTGGCTGCGCGGTGAAGAGAAATTCGATGGGCTCGATCCGCTGATCGCGCAGATGAAGCGCGATGAGGAGGAGGCACGGGCGGTTCTTGCTGGCGTCCAGCCACTCGGCCCGCTCGATCTGCCTGTCAGTTTCGACGGGCTGGTCGGTGATGTTGCGGGCTAATGCCCCTTCCCACCTCGCGCGCCTTCCGCTAGAAGCGCGGCCATGACGGAATGGCGCATCCCTCCGGCTCTCGCCGGCATACGAATTAGCCGCCCGGCCTTCGCCTGCGCGTGACTGGCGCGCACGAAGGTCCGGGATGTTTCGCTTGCGGCCCGCATTTCTGCCGGTCGCGGAAGTTTTCCTACCAATGGCGCGCCCACACTTTTGTTTTTCGCCGCGCCCAGGCTGATCCGACCCTATGACCGACGATACCAAGACCGACACCGGCATCGACTATTCCAAAACGCTTTTTCTGCCGCAGACCGATTTTCCCATGCGGGGCGGCCTCCCCAAGAAGGAGCCGGAAATCGTCGCCCGCTGGAACGAGCTCGACCTCTACAAAAAGCTGCGTGAAGACGCCAAGGACCGACCGCTGCATGTGCTGCATGACGGCCCTCCCTATGCCAATGGCAACATCCATATCGGTCACGCGCTCAACAAGATCCTGAAGGATGTCATCACGCGCTCCTTCCAGATGCGCGGCTTCAACTCGAACTACGTGCCGGGATGGGACTGCCACGGCCTGCCGATCGAATGGAAGATCGAGGAACAGTACCGCGCCAAGGGCAAGAACAAGGACGAAGTGCCGATCAACGAATTCCGCAAGGAATGCCGCGATTTCGCCGCGCACTGGATCGAGGTGCAGTCCGAAGAGTTCAAGCGGCTCGGTGTGATCGGTGATTTCGACAAGCCCTACACGACGATGAACTATCACGCCGAGGCGCGCATCGCCGGCGAACTGCTGAAATTCGCGATGAGCGGCCAGCTCTATCGCGGATCGAAGCCGATCATGTGGTCGGTGGTCGAACGCACCGCATTGGCCGAGGCCGAGGTGGAGTATCAGGACTACGAATCCGATACGATCTGGGTGAAGTTTCCTATAGGTACAAACACCCGAGTTTTCCTAGAAGGAGACGGGGCAACTTCCTCGCGAGATAAATTCGAAGTTTTGAAGCCTCTCGCGGCCAAGATCGCTGATGCCTCGATCGTCATCTGGACAACCACGCCTTGGACGATCCCAGGTAACCGCGCCATCGCGTTTTCGCCGCGCATTTCCTACGGTCTTTATGAGGTCACAAGCGCGGAAAACGATTTCGGCCCACAGCCCGGAGAGAAACTGATCTTTGCCGATGCGCTGGCTGAAGAGAGTTTCGAAAAGGCCAAGCTTGGCTTTGAGCGTAAGATGGACGTGACAGCCGAGATGTTGTCAGCCATGACCTGCGCGCATCCTCTTGCGGATCTCGGCTATGATTTCCCGGTCCCGCTTCTTGCTGGCGATCACGTGACCGACGATGCCGGCACAGGCTTCGTCCACACCGCGCCATCCCATGGTCGGGAAGATTTCGACGCTTGGGTTGGCAGCGTTGTCGAACTTGAGAAGCGCGGTGTTCCGACCGACATTCCGTTCCCGGTCGATGATGCCGGCTATTACACCAAGGATGCGCCGGGCTTCGGCCCGGATCGCGAAGGTGGCCCGGCCCGCGTCATCGACGACAAGGGTAAGAAGGGCGACGCCAACAAATCCGTGATCGCGGCGCTGATCGAAGCAAACGCGCTCTTCGCGCGTGGTCGCCTGAAGCATACCTATCCGCATAGCTGGCGCTCCAAGAAGCCGGTGATCTTCCGCAACACGCCGCAATGGTTCGTGTCGATGGACAAGGATCTGGAAGGCTACGGTCTTTCGGGCCGCGAGCCGGCGCAGACCGATACGCTTCGCAGCCGTGCCCTGGCCGCCATCGATGCCACCCGCTTCGTGCCCGCGGCCGGCCAGAACCGGCTGCGCGCGATGATCGAGGACCGACCGGACTGGGTGCTGTCGCGCCAGCGTGCCTGGGGCGTGCCGATCTGCGTGTTCGCGAGCGAAGATGGCGAAGTCCTGAAGGATGAAGAGGTCAACCGCCGCATTCTCGAAGCGTTCGAGGCAGAGGGCGCCGATGCCTGGTTTGCCGAAGGTGCGCGCGAGCGTTTCCTCGGTGATCGCGCCGGCGAAGACTGGCAGATGGTGCGCGACATTCTGGATGTCTGGTTCGACTCCGGTTCGACGCACACCTTCACGCTGGAAGACCGCGACGACATGAAATGGCCGGCGGATATCTATCTCGAAGGGTCCGACCAGCATCGCGGCTGGTTCCATTCGTCCCTGCTGGAAAGCTGCGGAACGCGTGGCCGCGCGCCATACGACGCCGTCATCACCCATGGGTTCACCATGGCGGAAGACGGGCGGAAAATGTCCAAAAGTCTGAACAATCAGGTCTTTCCGCAGGATGTGATGGCGCAGTCCGGCGCCGATATTCTGCGTCTCTGGGTCATGACGACCGATTACTGGGAAGATCAGCGTCTCGGAAAATCGGTCATTCAGACCAACATCGATAGCTATCGCAAGATCCGCAACACGACCCGTTGGATGCTCGGCACGCTCGCCCATGATGAAGGCCAGCAGGTGCCGCTGACGGACATGCCGGAGCTGGAACGGCTGATGCTGCATCGCCTGGCCGAACTCGACCAGCTGGTGCGAACCGGTTACGACAATTTCGACTTCAAGCGGATCAGCCGTGCCCTGACCGATTTTATGGTGCTGGACCTTTCCGCCTTCTACTTCGATATCCGCAAGGATGCGCTCTATTGCGATGCACCGAGCTCCAAGCGTCGCCTGGCCGCGCTTCAGGTGGTGCGCACGCTGTTCGATGCCTGTGTCAAATGGCTGGCTCCCATGCTCTGCTTCACCTGTGAGGAAGCCTGGCTGGAGCGTCACCCGGATGCGGTGTCGGTCCATCTGGAACAGTTCCCCACCATCCCGGCGGAATGGCGCGACGATGAGCTGGCGGCAAAGTGGAAGAAGGTTCGGCAGGTACGCCGCGCCGTGACCGGCGCGCTGGAAATCGAGCGCAAGGACAAGCGCATCGGCTCGTCTTTGGAGGCCGCGCCGACCGTCTACATCACCGAGCCTTCGCTGGCTGACGCAATCGCCGGTCTCGACATGGCCGAAATCTGCATTACCAGCGATATCACGATCAGGACGGAGGACGCGCCGGAAGGGGCATACCGCATGGCGGATGCGCCGGGTGTCGGTGTCCTGCCCACCCTCGCCGAAGGCCGCAAATGTGCCCGCTCCTGGAAGGTGACACCGGACGTTGGCAGTGATCCGGAGTTTCCGGACGTCACGCCTCGCGATGCCGATGCCTTGCGCGAATTGAAGGCGGCGGGCCGATTGACGGCATGAGGATTGCCGTGGCATCGCTGCAACTGTCGATGGCGGGGTCGGCAGCCCCTAGCCGGGCCGGACCTGCCTTCGACATGATCTTGCCGGATTGTTCCGTCAGGGGAATGTGGGATGAATGGCGTCCTTTGCGGCGGGCGCATGGGGAACTGAGGGACAATTGATGAACCGTTTCACTTCCTTGCGGGCGTTTGGCGCCCTGGCGGCGCTTGCCGCTCTCGCCGGATGCGGTCTGCAGGGGCCGACCTATGGCACCGGCAAACCCGCGAACGTCCAGCTTGTCGAGGACGTCACGTCGATTATCGATTTGACGCCCGACAAGGGCGAGGCGATCGCTTACCAGCCGCGGCCGGAACTCGTTCAGCCACCGGCGCTTGCCTCCAATGGCGCGCTACCGGCACCGCAGCAGAATGCGACAGAGTCCGACCAGTGGCTGGAATCGCCCGAGGAACGCCGTCAGCGCTATCGGGATTACGCAACCGCCAATCGTGACGACCCGACTTTCCGCCCTGCCGTGAGCCGGCCGGAAGACTACGCGTCGGGCAGGGACGACAGGAATACGACGAGCGCCATGCGGCTGGACCGGATGAAGCAGCAGCGCGAAGAGTATCAGCGTCGCAAGCGCATCGCGACCGTTGGCGATGCGGACCAGCGCCGGTATCTTTCCGAACCGCCGACAGAATATCGTGTACCGGCTTCCACGGCGCCCGTCGGTGAAATTGGCGAGGACGAGAAGGCCAAGGCCGAACGGCTGGCCCGAGAAGCCGGCAAGGAAAAGAAGAAGCGTTTCATCTTTTTCTGACGGGAGACGGGCTCTCAGCGTTTTTCGCTGAAGAATCGTCGAAGCATGTCGGCGCTTTCGCTTTCCGAAAGCCCGGAATACACCTCCGGCGCGTGATGGCAGATGGCGGACCGAAAGTAGTTCGGACCGCTTTCCACGGCTCCGCCCTTGGCGTCCTGCGCGCCGTAATAAAGTCGTCCGATCCGGGCGAAAGAGATCGCTGCCGCGCACATCGGGCAGGGCTCCAGCGTCACATAGAGATCGGCCCCGACCAGCCGCTCCTGGTTCAGTATCACGCAGGCCCTTCGAATGACGAGCATTTCGGCATGAGCGGTCGGGTCGTTGGTCTGACGTGTTTCGTTGCCGGCGGCGGCGATAACGGTCCCATTCAGGATCAGGCACGCGCCGATCGGCACTTCGCCACGCGCATCGGCCTTTCGCGCTTCCTCGAACGCAATTTGCATCGGGCTCTGTCTGTCGGCGTTATAGTCCATATCTCGCCTCTATCGCATGGCTTGGCTTCCTGTTAGGGGAAGCGCCGCACACAGGAAAGGTCCGCGCGCGGATGAATGACAGGAACGACAAGCGGGGATCCGGCGGCAAAGGCGGCCGGCCGGAAAAAGGGTCTCTCCGCCCGGATGGCGATGCGCCCCGGCACCGCAGCGCCGATAGAAGCGGCGACCGAAAGGGACCTCCCCCCGGACGAGGGAAATCCGAGGGGCCGGAGGCTGGCCGCCCGACATCGGAACGGATCGAACAGGGCGAACGGATCGCAAAGCATCTGGCGCGTGTCGGCATAGCTTCGCGCCGTGAGGCGGAGGCACTGATCGAAGACGGACGGGTAGCGGTTAATGGCAAGGTGCTGACGAGCCCGGCCTTCAACGTGATGGCGGATGACCGCATAACGCTCGACGGCGAACTGATCGCCAAGAAGGAGCGCACCCGGCTCTGGCTTTTCAACAAGCCCGCCGGCCTTGTGACGACCAATAGCGACCCGGAAGGCCGGCCTACGGTCTTCGATGCCATGCCGAAAGACATGCCGCGTGTGATCTCCGTCGGCCGACTGGACATCAATACGGAAGGGCTTTTGCTCTTGACGAATGATGGGGGTCTTGCCCGGGTTCTGGAGTTGCCGTCGACCGGCTGGCTGCGGCGCTACCGTGTTCGCGTGCATGGACAGGTGGATGAGAAGCGGCTTGCCGATCTGAAAGACGGTATTGCGGTCGACGGTGTCTTCTATGGCGGTGTGGAAGCCGCTCTGGAGCGGACGCAGGGCAGCAATGCCTGGATCGAGGTCGGCCTACGGGAAGGCAAGAATCGCGAAGTCAAAAACATCATGGGTGCGCTCGGCCTCGAAGTGACGAGACTGATCCGCATCTCATACGGGCCGTTCCAATTGGCAGATTTGCCGGAGCGCGCAGTGCGCGAGTTGAAGGGCCGCACATTGCGCGACCAGCTTGGCGTCCGCCTGATCGACGAATCGGGCGCCGATTTCGACGCGCCGATCCTCACCGCCTTCAGTAACAAGCCGGTCCGCGCCGAGCGTAAGCCGGAGGACGCTTCCAGCGCAAAGTCCGGCCGCAGCCGGGATCGTGACGAACGGCGCTCGGATGCTCTCGACCGGCTTTCGACAAGCCGCGACGAGGGTTGGGTTCGCAGTTCCGGCCGCGATCGCCGCGATACCAGGGATGATAGCAAGTCAGCCCCCGCGCGCGACTTTGGTCCGTTGCGGTCGCGCCAGCGCAACACCCATGTCTGGCTCGGCGAGGGCGCTCGTCCGCTGAGCAAGAAGGAAAAGGAAGCCGCCAAGCGGCGCGAGGCCAACAAGGCCGCCGTTTTCGCGCGTGATGTGCAGAAGGAGCGTGAGGAAAGCGGCGAGAGCCGACGTTCCGGGCCGGCTCGTCCTAAAACACAGGGCGCGGATGATCGAGGCCGGAAAAACGCGACCGGCGACAAGAGAGGACCGTCTTCTGCCAAGGGACGGCAAGATCGCGAGGCACGACCCACCGGCGACCGTTCACGCGGCGGCGAGCGTGCGGACAAGCGCGGCGGCGGACGCTCCACGGATCGAACTGGCCCGAAAGACGCTGCCAAGCGCGGTGAGGGACGCGGGCCGACGGGACGTCCGAACCGCGACGGCCCCCGCAGCGCCAAGCCGCGTGATGGCGGGCGTGCAAGACCCGGAGGCGGCTCGAAAGGCGGGCGGCCCGGTGGGGGCAAGCCACGTGGCGGTGGCGGTCGTAAAGGCTGATGCGGATCGTCGGCGGCGAATTCCGGGGCCGGAACCTGAAGGCGCCGGGCTCTGACGCGACGCGTCCGACCACGGACCGTATGCGCGAATCCCTGTACAATATTCTCGCTCATCGGGACGATATCGACCTTCCGGGAGCGCGCGTTCTCGATCTATTTGCGGGAACGGGTGCGTTGGGTATCGAGGCTTTGTCGCGGGGCGCCGCCTATGCCCTTTTCGTCGAGGATGCCGGCGCGGCGCGGGCCGTCATCCGAACGAACCTGGAAACGCTCGGACTCGGTGGCCGAACCCGGATTTTCCGGCGTGACGCGACCCGTATTGGCGAGGTCGGCACGATGAAGCCATTCGATCTCGTTCTTGCCGACCCGCCTTACCGGATGGGTTTGGGCGAAAAGGCTCTGGCGGCCGCGAAGGAAGGCGGCTGGCTGGCAGATGGCGCTTTTTGTATTCTGGAAGAGGCCGCGGACGCAACGTTTTCCCTGCCTGATGGCTTTTCCGTGCTGGATGAACGCCGTATCGGTGAGAGCCTCTTGCGTTTTCTGCGCGCAGGTGAATAGTCAGCCTTACGATCTTTTCATCGTCCCGGCGCGTTTCCGCCTCAATCTCTCGTCCTATCTGGCACCACAGCAAGAGAATGACGGGAGACTGTATGACCCAGCGTCTGGCACTTCGCATCTTTGCACTCTGTCTTTCCACGATGCCGCCTGCCGCGCTTATGGCGCAGGAGACCACGGTGCCGGCCCAATCGTCCGAGAAACGATCGGCTTCTGACGAAGTCCCCAATGTCAGTCACTTCGTGCTCGATAACGGAATGGAGGTCGTCGTCATTCCCGACCATCGGGCCCCGGTCGTGACCCATATGGTGTGGTACAAGGTCGGCAGTGCCGATGAGGAACTTGGCAAGAGCGGCATCGCTCATTTCTTCGAACACCTGATGTTCAAGGGGACGACGAACCATCCGGCTGGCGAATTTTCGAAAGCAGTTTCGGAAATCGGTGGTGAGGAAAACGCTTTCACCTCTTACGATTACACCGCCTACTATCAGAAGGTTCCGCCTTCTGCGCTCAAGGAAATGATGGCATTCGAGGCCGACCGCATGGTCAATCTGGTTCTGACCGACGATGTGATCGGCCCGGAACGCGATGTCATTTTGGAAGAACGCAACAGCCGCGTGGAGAACAATCCGGGCGCTCTCCTTCGTGAAGAGCACTCTGCGACGCTCTGGCAGAACAGCCCTTACGGAATACCCGTCATCGGCTGGAAACACGAGATGGAGCAGCTCAATCGCGAGGATGCGATCGATTTCTACACGCGCTTTTACGCGCCCAATAATGCGATTCTGGTCGTTGCCGGTGATGTCACCGCTGAGGAGGTGCGCCAATATGCCGAAGAGACATACGGCAAGGTGCCTCACGGCCCCGAATTGCCGCCGCGTGTCCGGCCGAGAGAGCCGGAGCAGAATACGGCCCGGAGTGTAACCTTGCGCGACGAGCGCGTCAGCGTGCCGTCCTTCTACTCCGAGTGGATCACGCCGAGCTATCACACCGCAGAGGACGACAAGGAAACGGCAGCGCTGGAGATGCTGGCCGAAGTGTTGGGCGGCGGCGTGCGCTCCCGCCTCTATGAGCGGCTCGTCGTGAAAGACGGAACAGCGCAGAGCGTCGGTGCTTCCTATGATGCGACCGCCTGGGACGACGGGACCTTTACCATATGGGGCTCGCCGCGAGGTGAAGGCGACATCGAGACAATGCGCGCCGCGATCCGCGAGGAGATCACCCGCATCGCCGAAGAGGGCGTACCGGACGATGAGTTGGAGAAAGCGAAAAACCGTTCGGTCAAGTCGCTTATCTTCGCCCGTGACGAGCAGTCGACCATGGCCCGGATTTACGGTTCTCTTCTCGCCACAGGCGGCGAAGTGGAGGACGTCAACGAATGGGCAGGACACATTCGCGCGGTGACGAGCGATCAGATCCGCTCTGCGGCATCCACCTATCTCGGAGCGGAAACGGCCACTACCGCGTTCCTGTTGCCGCCGGAGGATATGGGTGGCGGAGCAGACGAGGGAGCGTCTCCAGGAGACCAGAGCGCGGTCAACGACAATATCGAGCCGGCAGTTGAGGAAACAGACGGCACGACGGCCGGGGAGCAGGGTGAATGAGCATGATCGGGACGTTCGGAATACATATCCGCAAATCAGCCCTCGCTTTCTTCGCTGTCGCCTCTCTGGCCGTGGCCGGCAAGGCCGAGGCGGCGGTCGAGATACAGGAGGTCGTTTCGCCGGGTGGCGTGAAGGCCTGGCTGGTCGAGGACTATACGGTGCCTCTTGTCTCCATGAAGTTCGCGTTCAAGGGCGGGTCCTCACAGGATCCGGAAGGCAAGAGCGGTCTGGCAAAGCTGATGACCGGTCTTTTCGATGAGGGAGCCGGTGATCTGGACAGGGCTGCATTTCAGGACGCGCTCGATGTCTCGGGTGCGGAGATGGGCTTTTCTGCCGGGATCGACGAGATCACCGGATCGATGACGTGGCTCGCGGAGCGCGAGGACGAGGCGGTGCATCTGCTGACGCTCGCCGTCAACGATCCCCGTTTCGACGCCGAACCGGTACAGCGCATGAAGAGCCAGTTTCTGACCAGCCTGATCGCCGACGAGCGCGATCCCAACACGCTGGCTGGCCGGAAATGGCGCAAGGCCATCTATGGCGACCATCCCTATGCGCGCGACAGCGATGGCACGAAGGAAACGATGGGTGGCTTGACGGCGGAGGATCTCCGTAGCTTCCACGACAGCCAGTTTGCGCAGGATAATCTGTTTGTTGCCGTGGTGGGAGCGATTTCAGCCGAGGATCTTGGCAAGCGTCTGGACACCATTTTCGGCGATCTGCCGGAAAAAGCGAAGCTGCGCGAGGTTCTCGAAGTGCAGGCCAAACTCGGCGAGCGTGTTCACTACGAATATCCGCTCCCGCAGACGAGCCTATCGCTTCTTTACCCCGGTATCGAGCGCGAGGATCCCCGCTTCTTCGCCGCCTATCTCGCCAACCACATTCTTGGTGGCGGCACGTTCTCTTCGCGTCTTTACGAGGAAGTGCGCGAAAAACGCGGCCTAGCTTATGGCGTCGGGTCCAATCTCTCCAATTACGATCACGCCAGCAACTGGGGTATCGGCACCGCCACCCGGTCGGACCGGGCTGCCGAAACGCTCGACCTCATCCGCGATGAAGTCAGCAAGATCGTCGAGGGCGGTGTGAGTGAAGACGAACTGGAAGCGGCGAAAAACTATGTGACCGGCGCCTATGCGATCGCCAATTTCGATTCATCGTCGGCGATCGCCAGCACCGTTCTCGGGCTGCAACTGGCTGGTCTTCCGCGTGATTATATCGAGACCCGTGAGGCGACGATTGATGCCGTCACACTGGATGAGGTCAATGAAGAGGCGAAGCGGCTTCTTTCGGCGGAACCATCCGTTCTCATCGTCGGGCCTGCATTTGAACAAACGTCGGCAGGCCCGGCCGGCGATGGCGCTCTGAACGGCGATGATGGCGGTCAGCCCCTGCCATCGGACCTTCAGCCTTCGGCGGACAATGACAACGCAGCCGTGGGCGACGCGAAGAGCGGGCCGACGGAGCGCGCGCCGGAAGCCGAAACCGGGCCGGTTGACGACCAGGAGGCGAAGCCGGCCAGCATTGACAACAATGATGATCGGCAGGACGCTTCGGAAGCGCCGCCGGAAATGGAAGCTGGAGGCAACTGACGGGAACAGCCAGGATGGCAGAAGACGAGACCCCTTCAAGTTCGGTTGATGCCAGGACCTCGCGGGACCTCGAACGTCCCCGCATTGGCCTGGCCCTCGGCGGCGGCGGCGCGCGTGGTTTGGCGCACATCCATGTTCTGGAGGAACTGGACGCGCTGGGTATCCGGCCGGCGGCGATTGCGGGGTCGTCCATCGGCGCGCTGATCGGCGCGGGCTATGCTGCCGGCATGAGCGGGAAAGAAGTGCGCCAATATGCTGTCGGCGCCTTCAGCAAGAAGGTCGATACGTTGCGCCGCGTCCTGCAGATGCGTCCCGGCCGGCTTGGTGATAGCGCTACGGGCAGTTTCCATCTCGGACAGTTCAACATCGAAACGATACTGGCGGCCTTTTTGCCGGAGAAGCTACACGGCCGTTTCGAGGATCTGGAAATACCGCTCCTTGTGACCGCCACCGATTATTACGGCCATAAATGCCAGTTGCTGGAAGAGGGCGATCTGCTGAGCGCGCTCGCCGCATCGGCTGCCGTTCCCGCGCTTTTCGCTCCCGTTCGTCGCTCCGGCACACTCTATGTCGACGGCGGGATCTGCTCGCCGGTTCCTTTCGACGTTTTCGGTGACCGGGTCGATATGATCATCGCGGTGGATGTTGTCGGCACGCCGCGCTCCGGCCTGAAGAGCCCTTCATCGATCGATCTGCTGTTTGGTGCGACGCAGCTCATGATGCAGTCGATCACGGCTGGCAAACTCGAACGTCAGAGGCCCGATATCATGCTCAGGCCGGCGATCGATCGCTTTCGTGTGCTCGATTTCGCCCGGATCGACCAGGTGCTTGAAGAGAGCCGAAATGTCCGCCTCGATCTTCGGGAGGCGCTGTTGCGGCTGAGGCCCGAACTCGTCGCCGACCGTATCGTCGAGCAGTTTTCCGCCGCGCCGTAACGCCGCTACTCTGCTGCGGTCTGCTTCGTGTCCGAGCTGTCTTCTTTGGTGGCCTTTTCTTGAGCGGCACGAGCCGCCTCCCGCCGCTTCTTCGGCTCGATCAGCGGTTCTGGCACCGGGCTTGTCAGCATTTTCTCCTGCCCCGCGAAAAGGCCTTCGACCTGCTGAATGGCAAGTCGCTCCTCGTCGCGCTGCCGCACATCCTTTTCGATTTCGTGGGCGAGGCGTTCGTCTAGGCCGAGCGCGTAGAGTGTGTGGCGTCCGAAGACGAGCGCGCTTTCGACGGTTTCACGAAGTTCGAAGTCCACATTCCGCTTGCGAAGCGCGATCGCATGGGCGCGGTCCCAGGACCGCGCGTAGATCTTCGCGTTCGGATATTCGGACGAGACGAGATCGACAATCCGATTGGTGATCGAAGGCAGATGCGTACAGACGAGGACGATCTTCGCGCGGCGTATGCCCGCCGCTTCCAGCACGTCCTTGCGGCAGCCATCGCCATAATAGATGCGAAAGCCGAATTTGCCGGCCTGCGTCACGCGCTCGGCGGAGAGGTCGATCACCGTCACCTCGACACCACCGGCCAGCAGCATCTGGGCGGTGATCTGGCCAAAGCGCGAGAAGCCGATCATCAGGACCTCGCTGCCGGCATCGGCGAAATCCTCTTCGATGACGTCATCATCCCATGCGGCGCTGCTGGTGATCCAGTCGCCGAACCGGCGCGTCAGAGGGGTGAGGGCCATGGAAATGGTGACGATGGCGACGAGAATGGATGCGATACGGTCCGGGAAGATTCCGCTGCTTGCGGCAGCCGAGAAGAGGACGAAACCGAATTCGCCGCCTTGTGGCAAAAGGCTGGCAATGCGCACGGCATCGTCGCTGTAGGAACCGAACAGGCGCGCCAGCACGAAGATGATCAACGCCTTGATGGCGAGAAGGGCGGGCACCGCCGCGAGAATAAGCCAGAGATTGTTCTGGATGACGGTAAGATCGAGCGAAAGTCCGACCGCCATGAAGAACAGCCCGAGCAGAATGCCGCGGAAGGGTTCGATATCGGCTTCGAGTTCATGGCGGTAGCGCGACTCGGCAAGTAGCACGCCGGCAATAAACGCACCCATCGCCATCGACAGACCGGCCCATTGCATGGCCATGCCGGAGCCGATCACCAGCAGCAGGGCCGCAGCGATCATCACCTCACGGGCGCCGGTATTGCCAATGACCCGAAAGATCGGGTTCAGCAGATAGCGTCCAGCCAGTACGAGCGCAGCGACGGTTCCGATCGCGATCGCGATCGATAGAGCCGGCGAGCGCGCATCTTCCGCACCATAGGGTGCAAGAAAGGTCGCAAGAACCAAAAGCGGCGCGATAGCCAGATCCTGAAACAGCAGGATCGAGAAAGCGCGCTGTCCGTAATGCCGGTTGGTATCGCCTGTATCTTCCAGGATCTGCATGCCAAAAGCCGTAGACGACAAAGCCAGACCGAAGCCCGCGATAATTGCGGCCGCAGGGTCCAGAATGAACAGAAGAATGCCTGAAAGGACCACGCCGCTCAGCATCACCTGAGAAAGGCCGAGACCGAAGATGTCGCGGCGCAAGGCCCATAGTCGCGATGGCTTCAGCTCAAGACCGATAAGGAACAGAAGAAAGACTACGCCGAGTTCGGCGATATGCAGGATTTCTTCGCCGCCGGCGATCAGCCGTGCGACCGGTCCGATCAGAATGCCTGCGGCGATATAGCCCAGAACCGTGCCGAGGCCGATGCGTTTGAAAAGCGGAGCGGCCACGACCGCTCCCGCCAACAGCAGGACTGCTTCACCGTAGAAAGATACTTCAGGCGTGGCCAAGTTCGTCCGTTCCTCGCTTTGGAATATATAACCGTCATTATGCCCTGCTTGTCACGACCGGCCATGCCTCATAGATGGTGCAGAGCAATATCGAGAGAAGAGAAGCCGTTGACCAACGCAGTTAAGGACAGTCTCGCCGCCCCTGTCGAGAACCAGCAGGTCCATCTCGACCGTGTTGCGGAACTGGTGGAAGCGGCCCGGCGGGCGGGAGCTGATGCGGCGGATGCCGTCTGCGTGACAAGCCAGTCCGTGTCCGTTTCGGTGCGGGAAGGCAAGGTCGAGGAAAGCGAGGCCGCGGAGAGCGACGGCATCTCCTTGCGTGTGTTTGTCGATGGCCGTGTGGCCTCCGTCGGTGCGACTGCCGGCTATGACGCGGCGCGGCTTTCCGAGCGTGCGGTTGCGATGGCGCGTGTCTCGCCTGTCGACGAAAGCCGCTCTCTGGCCGATCCGGATCGGCTGGCCGCAAAAATTCTCGATCTCGACATCTATGACGAGGCTTCACTGGAAGCGGAGACAATGGTTTCCGACGCGCTCGCGCTGGAAGGCGCGGCCCACGCCGTGCAAGGCGTCTCGCAGGTCATGGGGGCAGGTGTCTCCTGGACGCGAAGCGGTCTGGCGCTTGCGACGTCAGGCGGATTTTCGGGCGCCTATCGCGGCAGTCATTTCTCTCGCTCGGTTTCCGCGCTCGCCGGAGCGGGGCAGGCGATGGAGCGCGACTACGCCTTTTCCTCGACCCGCCATCTCTCCGATTTGCGGCAGCCCGAAGAGATCGGCCGCGAAGCCGGCGAACGGGCCGTGCGCCGCACCGGAGGCCGCAAATTGCCGACAGGCCCGGTAACAGTGGTGTTCGACCCGCGCGTGGCGCGTGGCCTGGCCGGCACGATGGGGCAGTTGCTCAACGGTGCGGCGGTGGTCCGCAAAACCAGCTTCTGGCGCGATCAGATGGGGCAGTCGGTCGCCAGCGAAGCTATTACACTCACCGATAATCCCCTTCATCCGCGCGGCACCGGTTCGCGGCCGTTCGACGGTGAAGGCGTTCAGGGTGAACCGTTGATCGCGATTGAGAACGGAGTTTTGAAAAACTGGTTTCTCTCGACCTCGACCGCGCGTGAGCTCAAATTGCAGACCAATGGCCGTGGTGCGAGGAGCGGCGCGCAGGTTCTGCCGTCCCGTACAAATCTCGCCATCGAGGCCGGTAGCATCACGCCACAGGAGATGATCGGCGATATCGCCGACGGCTTTTATGTCACCGAGGTGATCGGCCAGGGCGTCAACCTCATCACCGGTGATTATTCGCGGGGCGCATCCGGCTTCCGTATAGAGAACGGCGAGCTGACTTATCCGGTGACGGAAGTGACCATCGCAGCAAATTTGAAAGACATGTTCCGCCGGATGATCGCTGCCGACGATCTCGATCGTTCATTTGCCACGGCGGCTCCGACCCTTCTTGTGGAGGGAATGACCCTTGCCGGCGAATGAGCCTCTACCTTCGTTGAAAGATGATCTGAGGCTGATCCGGGAGGCGGCTGCTACGGCAGGGCGGATCGCGCTGAAGCATTTTGGCCGCGACCCGGATGTCTGGCACAAGGAAAACGACAGTCCCGTCTCGGAGGCTGATTTCGCGGTCGACGAATTTCTCAAGACCGAACTTCTTGCGGCCAGACCGGACTATGGCTGGCTTTCGGAGGAGACGGAGGCCGATCCGGCACGGTTTTCCCGGCGACGGTGCTTCGTGGTCGATCCGATTGACGGAACCCGCGCATTTCTTGCAGGAAAAAAGACATGGTGCGTGTCGATAGCTATTGTCGAGGAAGGCGTGCCGCTGGTCGGTGTGCTCGATTGTCCGGCCATTGGCGAAATATTTGAAGCCACCCGCGGCGACGGCGCCTATTGCAACGGAAGCGCTTTGAAACGGCAGGAAAGGCAGCCGCCTTTCTCGATCGCGGGCCCGGCCAGTATGCTGCGGGAAATGCCCGGATCTCTCTTGCAGACGAACCGCGCCCAGAAACATATTCCTTCGCTCGCCTATCGTATCGCGATGGTCGCTGATGGCCGGCTCGACGCCACCTTCATCAAAACCAATTCCCATGATTGGGATATCGCTGCGGCCCTGCTGATGTTGAAAGAAACCGGTGGTCAGGTCCTGACCCCTGATGGATCAGAGGCGACCATCGGCCGTTCGGCTTCGAGCCACGGCCCTTTGCTTGCCTGCCAAAATCATCTGATCGAACAACTTCTGCCTGTTCTTAAAGCGGTCGCCAACAAGCGATCATGATTGCGCAATAGTCCTTGGGGCGATCATTCGATGGGCTTGCGTGGCCGGGGTATTGATAGTCTAAACGCCTCACACGATCGGCATCATCCAAACGGTACTTCAGGAGGCACGCTTGACCGCACACAGCCAGGAATCCGAACAGCTTCTTCACCTCGTCTTCGGCGGCGAACTTGAACGACTGGACGGAGCGACATTCCGCGACATTGACGACCTCGATATTGTCGGCATCTTTCCGAACTTCGCGAGCGCCGAAAAAGCCTGGCGCCGCAAGGCGCAGCAGACCGTCGACAACGCCCATATGCGCTACTTCATCGTTCACCTCCACCGCTTCTTGTCGCCGCAACAACACGATTGATCGCGACGTGGGCCGTAGAACAATGATGGATGCAAGTCTCGAACCGGCAAAACTGTCGCTGGTTCGCGGCCGTCAGTGCCAAGGCACTGGCTTTTTTCGGCTAAGGTCTCGTCCAACATGAAGGCTCTTTTTCCCCGTGTCGCGTTCATGGCCTACAGGACTGCCGGACGGATGCTGCGCCCGTTCTCCGGGGTGTATCTGACCGGGCGGACGTTCGCCGGCAAGGAAGACCGCAGTCGCCGCCGTGAGCGATACGGCCACGCCTCGGCCGAACGCCCCGAACGGCCTCTGGTTTGGGTTCATGCGGCCAGTGTAGGCGAGCTCAACGCCATTGCAGGACTGATCGATTATCTTGCGCGGCACAATGTGCACGTTCTTCTGACGACCTCCACGGTCACAGCCGCGGCCATCGCAACCAACCGTTTCGGCGAAAGGGTCACGCATCAGTACCGGCCGCTTGATATTGCGCCGATCATGCGCCGCTTTCTCGACCATTGGCGTCCCGATCTTGCGATCAGCTGTGAATCGGAAATCTGGCCGGTCTCGGTGCATCTTCTGTCGGAGCGGCATATTCCACACGCGCTCGTCAATGGCCGTCTGTCGGACAGGAGCTTTGAGCGATGGACCAAAAACTCTTCGCTCGCGGCGGAACTGCTGAGCCGTTATGCGTTGATTCTGGCTCAGTCGGACGAGCAGGCGGAACGCTTCAGCGCGCTGTCGGAGCGGCGGGTCATCTCCACCGGCAATTTGAAGGCGGATGCGCAGATTCCACCGGCCGATATGGAAGAGGTCAGGCGCCTTCGCGCAGCAATCGGGGAACGTGACGTCTGGGCGGCGATCTCCACGCATCCGGGCGAGGAGAAAATGGCTGGCGTCGTCCATAAAATGCTGACGAAGCGCCATCCCGACATTCTGACATTGGTGGTGCCCCGCCACGCCGAGCGTGGCGATGCCGTCGCCAAGGAATTGGCGGAGGCCGGGCTTCGTGTCGCGCAACGCAGCAAAGGCGAGGCGCCCGACCGGCAAACCGATATCTGGATCGGTGATACGATGAACGAGCTTGGGCTTTATCTCCGCCTGACCGGCATCGTCTTCATGGGCCGCTCGATGGCGGACGAGGCGACCGGTGGCCAAAATCCGCTTGAGGCCGCCATGCTCGACAGCGCAATCCTGACCGGGCCTGCGATGACCAATTTCCGCGATGCATTCGACCGCTTGCGCAAGGCGGGTGGTGCGAAGACGATCAACGACAAGGAAATGTTGGCGGGCGCCGTGAGTTTCCTCCTATCCCGTCCGACGGTCCGCAACGGAATGGCCGCCGCCGCATCCGACGCTGCGGGAAAGATGCGCGGCGCACTTGATGCCACCTTGCGGGAACTGGACCGTTATATACATCCGCTTGTCGTGGATGCGACCTTCCGCGACGAGAGCGACGATCTTCAGTAGGCAGGGACGGGGGGCAACCATGGCGAGCGAGGCACCGCCGTTCTGGTGGATAAGAGGCGACGTGCGGGGCTATGCTCTGGCGCCGTTCGGTTGGGTCTACGGCGCCGTGGCCGGTTATCGTCAGGACCACGCGCCGCGCCGTCCGGTCGCAGCGCCCGTGCTCTGTGTCGGCAACTTCACCGTCGGCGGCGCCGGCAAGACGCCGGTCGCCATCGAATTGGCGCGCACTGCTATTTCGCTAGGCTTTAAGCCCGGCATCCTTTCGCGCGGTTATGGCGGCAATCTCGACCGCCCTCGGCTGGTGGACCCGGACCACGATCTGGCGCGCCATGTCGGCGACGAGCCTCTGCTTCTGGCCCGTGCCGCACCGGTCGCCGTCACGCCGAACCGGCATGCCGGCGCCAGGATGCTGGCCGATGAGAAGGGCTGCGACCTCCTCATTATGGATGATGGATTTCAGAGCGCCCGGATAGCTATCGATCACGCCTTACTTGTCGTGGATGCGGGCCATGGCTTCGGCAATGGCCATGTCATTCCGGCGGGGCCACTTCGGGCTCCCCTGTCTATACAGTTACGCCACGCCGACAGCCTTCTCGTAATGGGGCAGGGCGATGCGGCGGATCGCGTCATTCGCATAGCAGCGCGGGCGGCATTGCCGATCCACCGGGCGGCCATCCGCCCACGGCAGGAACTGAATCGCAGTCAGCGCTATCTGGCCTATGCGGGGATTGGCGTACCAGAGAAATTCTTCGACACCCTGAACCGCCTTGGTGCGGACGTAGCCGCAACGCGTTCGTTCCCCGATCACCATGCATTCAGTGAGGACGAGGCGGTGGATCTCATGGCCGATGCGGCGCGGGACGGACTGACGCTGATCACCACGGAGAAAGATGCGATACGGTTGCGCGGTGGCGGAGGCGAACTGCAGCGGCTTTTCGAAAAGAGTGCGGTTCTGCCGATTGAGGCGAAGTTCGACAATCCGACGGCGGCATCACGGATCATCGAGGCCACGGTCGAATCCTACAAGCGCCGCCGTCTTGCCAAAGGCTAGGCAGAGGGCTTCTGGAGTTTCCGAAGAGAAGGATTGATTTCGATCTCTCTTTGAAGCGAGACCTGGGCGTCGCGATAGGCCTCCTGCCGGTCGACGCTCCAATATTTCAGCTCTTCCAGCGGAATCGGGTCGCCTGTGACGGCACAACGCACGAAACTTCCGTTCTTCTTGATGCGGTAATCGCCATCCAGATATTCGATCTCGGCCTCGCGAGGGCTGACAATGTCGAGATGGTTCATGGCCAATGGTTTCCCGGCAGGTTCGAATGTGTAGCGCCGTTACTGCCTTGCGCCGCCTTCATGGTCAAGAACAGGCTCCGAAGCGGTCGGCACAGGCATGCAGACCGCTGGACTCTAACGACGTCCGAAGAGCTTTTCGATATCGTCCAGCTTGAGTTCGATATAGGTCGGCCGGCCATGATTGCACGTGCCGGAACCGGGGGTCTGCTCCATCTGTCGCAGAAGGGCTTCCATCTCTTCCACACGCAGCCGGCGCCCGGACCGTACGGATCCGTGGCAGGCCATGGTTGCCGCAACGTGGTTGAGGCGTAGCCGCAGCTCTTCGCTGTTTTCATTTTCCGCCAGCTCATCGGCAAGGTCGCGGATCAACGCGCCGGCGTCGATTTCTCCCAGCATGGCGGGCGTCGCCTGGATCGCAACGGCGCCGGGGCCGAACCGCTCAACGATAAGGCCGAAGCGGGCAAGGTCCTGCGCAACAGCCTCCAGCCGATTGACGTCGTCCATCGGCAAATCGACCACCTCGGGAATGAGGAGATGCTGGGCGGGAAGAGCACGGCCCTCCATCGCTGTCTTCAGTTTTTCGTAGACGAGGCGCTCATGCGCTGCATGCTGGTCGACGAGGATGAGCGAATCCGCCGTTTGCGCCACGATGTAATTTTCGTGAATTTGCGCTCGGGGCGCGCCCAGCGGGTAGTCCGTTTGCGGTGGACTGGCGGGCCCCGGCGGCTCTCTGTTTTCGCTGCTCCACCCATTGGAAGGATGCTCTGAAAAGCCGGTGGGGGTGGCCTGCTGCGTCGATGGCGAAACGAAACCTTCCGGAGCGTAGCTTTGCGCTGATGGTGAGAAGGAAAAACCGCTCTCGGTCGAATGCGGTGAAGCCGTAAGGCCTCTCGCCTGATAGGCCGACGGGCGAACATCTTCTGCGGGCCGGAAAGCCGCGGCCATGGCGCTGGCGGCGTCAGTGGAGGGGCGGATGCCGGCCTCGGAAAGAGCCTGGCGGATCGCCCCCACGATAAGACCGGAAATCATTCCGCTATCGCGGAAGCGCACATCGGCTTTTTGCGGATGAACGTTAACGTCCACCAGCGCAGGATCGAGATCGAGAAACAGGACGACGGCGGCATGGCGGTCGCGCGGCAGCGCATCGGCATAGGCACCCCGTATCGCGCCCGCCAGTCTCTTGTCGCGTACCGGCCGGCCATTGACCATGACGAATTGGTGCTGGGCGTTGCCGCGGCTGTAGGAGGGGACCGAAATGCGGCCGGTCAGCCGAACCCCGTCACGCATCGCATTGATCGGCAGTGAATTCTCTGCGAAGCCATGGCCGAGTAGGGCGCGCATGCGTTCCGTGGCGGCTTTTTCCGGTGTGCCTTCGCACAGTGGAAGTTCGAGGGATGACCGGTCCGGCCCGGTCAAGGCGAAACGAACGCCCGGGAAGGCGAGGGCGATGCGGCGTAACTGATCCGTGATGGCCGCGCTCTCCGCGCGCTCGCTCTTCATGAATTTGAGCCGCGCGGGTGTAGAGAAGAATAGGTCGCGAACCTCGACCACGGTTCCGCGATTGCAGGCGGCAGGGCGCACTGCAGACAATTCTCCGCCCTCAACGGTGATTTCGGCGCCTTCGCCGGCTTCGGTCGCCGAACGGATCGAAAGGCGTGCCACGGAGCCGATCGAGGGCAGGGCTTCGCCGCGAAAGCCGAGTGAGCGAATATCGAAAATATTGTCGCTCAACTTGCTAGTGCAGTGGCGAGCCACCGCCAACGGCAACTGTCCGGGTTCTATTCCGCTGCCATTGTCGCTCACCCGCAAAAGGGAGAGCCCGCCGCCTGCCGTGGCAATCTCTATTCGCGTCGCTCCGGCGTCGATCGCGTTTTCCACCAGTTCCTTGACGACCGAAGCCGGTCGTTCGACCACCTCGCCGGCAGCGATGCGGTTGACGATCGTTTCTGGCAATTGGCGGATGGTCATGACGTCATCCTACGCCAGTCGCGCGATGAAATCGAAAGGCATGGCGGTCTATCCACCGCCTTCTGGCGGAAAAGCAGGTGGCGCTACCCGCGCCCCCGATAGGGCGGCACGCCCTGATCCGGAATCCACACATCGGCCGGCAAGGGGCCCGTCTGCCAGAAAACGTCGATGGGGATGCCGCCGCGCGGATACCAGTACCCGCCGATCCGCAGCCACTGGCATTCTGTCGCTTCGGCAATCCGGCGACCGACCATGCGCGTACAATCTTCGTGAAACGCACCATGATTGCGGAACGATGTGAGAAACATCTTCAGGCTCTTGCTCTCGACGAGCTTCGGTCCGGGAACGTAGTCGATGACGAGATGCGCGAAATCCGGTTGCCCCGTCATGGGGCAGAGCGAAGTGAATTCGGGGCAGGTAAAACGGACAACGCAGGGCGCTTCGGACGTTCCCGAATAGGGTACGGTTTCCAGAACGGCTTCGTCCGGGTTTTGCGGCTGATCGGTCTTGCTGCCGAGCAACGTCAGATCGGACGTATCGGTCACCGTCGACTCCTTCCTTGAGATATCTGAGACGTCACGATCTAAAGGTTGGCGACGCGCCCTTCAACCGCTTGAGACAGGGAGATCGCAAGAAGTCCGTTTACATGACCGGCTGGTCGGTCTTTAATACGGAAGAGGTTCAGGACCTGATCGCTGTGGATATGTCAAAATGTCCGGGGCATCACGGGGTCGGGCGGTAGTATGGCCTAGCCATGCGAACCGGGAGGGAGCAAATTATGCCGAACACCGTGCTGCGCCATATGGTAGCGGCCCTATGGGTCGGGGCTGTCGCCGCCTTTGCGGCCCCCGCAAGTTCTTCCGCTCAGGAGGTCACGCTCCGCATGGAGCATTTCCTGCCAGCGCAGGCCAATGTGCCAAAGCTGATACTGGAGCCCTGGGCGAAGGCCGTGGAAGAGGAATCGTCTGGCCGCATCGCCATCGAGATCTACCCGTCCATGCAGTTGGGCGGCACGCCACCGGAGCTGATCAACCAGACGCGCGACGGTGTCATCGATATCAGCTGGTATGTGGTTGGCTACAAACCCGGCCTCTTCCCGCGCACAGAAGTGTTCGAGCAGCCCTTCATCATGAAGAATGCTGAGGCGACTTCACGCGCGTTCTGGCGGCTCTTCGAAAAGGAAATGCGCGACACCGAATTCAAAGATTTCAAGGTTCTCGCGACATGGGTGCATGGACCCGGGCTTTTTCATACCGACGAGCCGATCCAAAGCGTCGAAGATCTTAACGGCATGAAAATTCGTGGCGGCTCGCGTTCGGTCAACGCGCTGCTGACCGAGCTGGGAGCCGAACCTGTCGGTATGCCGGCCCCCTCCGTTCCAGAGGCTCTGTCGAAAGGCGTCATCGATGGCGCCGCCGTTCCATGGGATGTCGTTCCCTCTATCAAGGTCGCCGAACTCATCGGCAATCACACCGAGTTCGGCACGCCTGCTTTGTATACGCTCACCTTCGTTCTGGTGATGAACAAGGACCGGTATGAAAGCCTTCCCGATGATCTGAAAGACGTCATCGACGCAAATTCAGGCATTGAATTGTCGGGCTTTGCCGGGCGGACCCAGGCCGCGTCTGATGCGCCAGCCCGTCAGGCGGCCAAAGAACGCGGCAACACCGTCACCGTGCTGGAGGGCGAAGCGCTGCAAGGCTTCAAAGACGCCGCTGAGCCGGTCATAGACGCCTGGGTCGCCGATATCGATTCAAAGGGTCTCGATGGGGCCGCGTTGCTGGATGAGGCCGAGACGTTGATCGATGAAGAAAACGAATGGCTGGAGGCCGGCAATGTTTCGTCCGGGCCGCTTGAGTCTACCGCAGATTGAAGGCTCTGCCTGCCGATCGAAATCCGCAAGGAGCAGCTCATTGATAACGACGATGACGAATAGGCCGCGAGGGACGATCTTCGTCCGGCCTTGTTGGGGAGAGGGCGCTTCGTGACCAGATGGGTGGAATGGCTCGCGCGGATAGCTGCGATGGCTGGCGGCATCGTGCTCGTGCTTCTGACGATCATGACCTGCGTGAGCATTATCGGGCGGGCAGGAATTGAATATGGTTTGAGGCCCGTGAAAGGCGACTTCGAACTGATAGAGGCCGGCGTCGCCTTCTCGATCTTCGCCTTCCTGCCGTGGTGCCAGCTGAGGCGGGCTCACGCGACCGTGGACCTATTCACCTCCGGTCTGCCGCCGCGCGTCAACCGCTTCATCGACCTTCTGAGCGAGATCGTCATGACGGTCGCGCTGCTGATCATTACCTGGCGTCTCTATCACGGCATGATGGACAAGTTGGGCTATCACGAGACCACCTTCATTCTTCAGTTTCCGGTCTGGTGGGGATATGCGGCAGCGTTCATCCCTGCTGTCATCTCTTGCATCATCTCCGTCTACATGGTGGGTGTTCGCATCGGCGAACTGTCGAACAAAAAGCCGGTCGAGACCGGGGGGACCATCCATTGACCAATCTCGAACTTGGCCTCTGGTCGTTTCCGGTTCTTCTGCTTCTCATCTTCCTGAGAATGCCTATCGGTCTCGCCATGCTCGTCGTCGGTTTTTGTGGATCGTGGATTGTCGGCGGTTCGACGATGATGATCATGGCCAAGCTCAAAAGCGAGACCTACACGACCTTCTCATCCTATTCCCTGTCGATCGTGCCGCTGTTTCTGCTGATGGGACAATTCGCGACGCTTGGCGGCATGAGCCAAAGCCTCTTCAAGGCCGCCGAAGTGTGGCTCGGTCACCGTAAGGGGGGCGTCGCGATGGCAGCGGTCGGTGCTTGCGCGGGTTTCGGTGCGATCTGCGGCTCGTCGCTGGCGACGGCCGCAACGATGGGGCAGGTGGCCCTGCCGGAACTGCGTCGATACGGCTATAGCGGCGCGCTTGCTTCCGGCACCTTGGCGGCGGGCGGCACGCTGGGCATTCTGATACCGCCCTCGGTCATTCTGGTGATCTACGCCATCCTGACCGAGCAGAATATCGCCAAGCTGTTCGTGGCCGCCTTTGTGCCGGGCATATTGGCTGCCATCGGCTACATGATCACCATCTCGATCTATGTGCGCCTGAAGCCCGACAGCGCCGGCATACGCGAGCGGGTCTCCTATCGCGAACGCTTTCTGGTGTTGAGTGAAGTCTGGCCGGTATTGCTCATCTTCCTGCTCGTGGTGGGCGGTATCTATGGCGGCTGGTTCACGCCGACCGAAGGCGCAGCGGTCGGCGCCGCGGGCACGGGGCTCGTCGCGCTTTTCAATGGCGGAATGACGTGGCGCAGTTTTTCCGAGAGCATTCTGGCGACGGCGTCCGCCACGGCCATGATCTTCCTGATCGTTCTCGGCGCCGGAATCTATAACGGTTTTCTGGCACTGACACAGGTGCCGCAGGAGGCCGCCGCGTGGGTGACCGATCAGGGTTTCGCGCCCATGGCGGTCCTCATCATCATTCTGGTCTTCTACCTCTTGATGGGCTGCGTCATGGATTCGCTCTCCATGATCCTGCTCACCATTCCGATTTTTTATCCGATCGTGATCCAGCTCGATTTCGGCATGAGCGTCGAGGACTTCTCGATCTGGTTCGGAATCCTCGCCTTGATCGTCGTGGAGGTCGGTCTCATCACGCCGCCGGTCGGGATGAACCTCTTCATCATCAATTCGATGGCGAAAACGAGCATTCCGATCCGTGAGACATTCGTCGGCGTTCTGCCCTTCGTTGCCTCGGACCTCATTCGCGTTGTGATTCTCGTGCTGTTCCCGGTTCTGACGCTCGGTCTATTGCGGGTTTTCTGAACGCGTATCGTTCCTTACAGCAAAAAGCCGCGTCGGTTTTGACGCGGCCTTTTAATCTATGCCCAGGCTTGAGCCGGTTCAGTAGCCGGCCTGTTTTGTCAGTGCATAGAGGTTGGTGCAGCGGGCACCGGAACGGCAATACGCAAGGACGGGCTTCGGCAGAAGTTTGAGCGCTTCGCCCATATCGGTCACATTGTCGCCGGTGATCGCTCCCGACGTGACGGGGATATAGCGAAATTCCAGCCCTGCTTTCAGGGCCGCGCTCTGAACGGTCTCATGAGAGACGGCTCCGGCTTCGCTGTCGGGACGATTACACACCACCGCCTTGAAACCCTCCTCGACAATGGCGGGAATGTCATCGGAGGTGATCTGGCCGATGACGGCCAGATCGTCGGTGAGATAGCGCAAATCCATGAATCAGGGGTCCTTGCAGACTGCTAGAGAGACTGCGATTCTGTCGCCTTAATCGCCGCGCTGCAAGACCCTTAGACCACGCTGGAGCGGAAAAGAGGCAGAAGAATCCGCCACGCGAAAAGGCCGCCGGCCAGTAGCGAGATGACAAAAGTACCGACCGGTACCGCATTGACCAGGAGCGCGACGGGTGCCGCCCCGGGCAGAAGCCGACAATTCCCCATCCGATGCCGAATATGGCTGCGCCCGAGAGCAGTCTGCCATCGATTTGTTTCGCCTCCGGGAGGTGGAAGCTCGTGTCCAGCAAAGGATGCGACCAGCGGCTGAAAACCAGACGATAGCCGATGAAGGTGGTCGCGACGGCGCCTGCCATGACGAAGACGAGGGAAGCGTCCCAATGACCAGTCACGTCGAAAAAACCAATGACTTTTGCCGGGTTGATCATGCCCGATAGCGAGATGCCGAGCCCGAAAAGAAGACCGGCCGCCGCACCTGCCAGAAGCTGCCGTGTCATGCCGCCACCCCGCTGAACAGGCGGATGGCGAGAACGGTAAGGATAGCGAAGGCGAGGAAGGTGATTGTGGCGACCATGGAGCGTACCGACAGCCGTGCCGTGCCGTGCCGCATACCCCGTGGCCCGATGTGCAGCCGCTGGCCAGTGTGCTGCCGATGCCGACAAGAATGCCTCCGACGACCAGAAGGGATGTCGGAGCGGCCACCTGAACCGCAACGATGCCGCCCGCGCCGACCAGAACAAGAGGTGCCGCGACAGCTGCCCCAAGAAAAGCGAACTTCCAAGGCTGAGAAAGCCATTCAGCAGGCCGGGTCAAAACAGAGAGAATGCTGGTCATCCCGGCAATCCGTCCATTCAAAGCCATCAAGAGCACGGCCGAGAGACCGATGAGGATGCCGCCGGCCAGGGATCTCCAGGGCGTGAATTCGGTCGGTATGAAATCCATGGCGAAACCCGATAAGTCGAGGATAAAAATATATATAAAAAATAATATATGTAAGCACTGTCCAAACGACAAGGCACTTGTTGGTCGCCGCAACGAAAAAGGCGCAGTCTGAGCTGCGCCTTCTGGAAACCGGTTCATGTCGACCGACTAGTTTTCGAGCAGCGGTCCGCTCTCGGCAATCCGGCTCATATGATAGTCGGCATTGCCGAACAGCATATCGTCGACCGTGATCCGCTTGAAGTAGTGGCTGATCGCATACTCCATGGTCACGCCAACGCCGCCATGAAGTTGAATCGACGTCTCCGCAGCCTTGCGCCCCTCCTGTCCGAGCATGACCTTTGCCGAAGAAGCGGCCTTCGAGCGAACGGCGGCATCGTCATTATCGGCTTCCGACGTCGCGAACATGGCAATGGAGCGCATCTGCTCCAGCGCAATGAAGATGTCGACGCTATCGTGCTGAAGCACCTGAAACTTCGAAATTGGCACGCCGAACTGTTTGCGGTCCTTCAGATATTGGGTGGTGCTTCCAAGAATTTTCGTCAGGAGACCGACGGCTTCGGCAGCGAGGGCGGCGATGGCCTGATCGTAGACTTTGGCAATTGCGCGATAGCCTTGCCCCTCTTCTCCAAGCAGCGCAGATGCTGGAACCGTTACATCGGACAATATGATATCGGCCGCTGGCCGGTCGTCCTGAAGCTTGTAGCTGCGCCGCGAAATGCCCTCCGCGTTCGCATCCATGAGAAACAGGCTGATACCGTCCTGGTCGGCCGCTTCGCCGGAAGTCCGCGCCGAGACGATTAGCTTGTCGGCGTCTGCCCCATGCAGAACGATACTCTTCTCGCCATTCAGAACGTAGCTGTCGTCCGCCTTTTTGGCTGTTGTCTCGACATGGCTGAGCGTGTAGCGCGCGCCGCGCTCTCCATGGGCGAGAGCCATGACGAGTTCGCCGCCGACGATCTGCGGCACCAGTTCCGCGCGTTGTTCATCGGAGCCAGCTTCGCGCAGAATGCCACCCGCAAGAACGACGGTCGCGAGGAAAGGCTCGAGCGACAGCGCGGCGCCCAGACTCTCCATCGCGATCATGACGTCTTCCGGCCCGCCGCCATAGCCGCCATCCTCTTCGGCGAAGGGCAGCATGAGAAGGCCCAGTTCGGCCAGCTGGCCCCACACCTCTTTCGACCAGCCCGGCTCTGCCTTGCGGATTTTTTCGCGTGCCTCGAAACCGTAATTGTCGGACAGCAGCCGGTCGAGGCTGTCCTTGAGCATAGATTGTTCTTCGGTGAGATCGAAATCCATCCGATCATTCCTCCTGTGACGATCGCGTCAGGCCGGTTCAGAAACCGAGCACGGCCTTGGCTATGATGTTCTTCTGGATTTCGTTCGACCCGCCATAGATCGAGACCTTGCGATAGTTGAAATAGCTCGGCGCAGCATGGGCGGCGTAGTCCGGGCCGATGGGCGGCTCGTTATGGCCTAGATAATCGTCATGCTGGCGTGGGGCGGCATAAGGTCCCATCACCTCCATCAAAAGATCGGTGCAGCGCTGCTGAATTTCGCTGCCCTTAATCTTGAGGATGGAAGAGGCCGGGTTGGGCGTTTTCGCGTCGGGATTCTTGGCATCATCTGCCACGACCCGCATCTGCGTGATTTCCAGCGCCTTCAGATCGATCTCCAGCGCCGTCAGCTTTTCGGCAAAGCGGCGATCCTCGATCAGCGGCCGACCGCCTGCCTGTTCGATGCCGGCCAGCTCGCGGATACGCTTGGCGGCGTGCTTGCTCATGCCGATGCGGGCAATGTTTGTCCGCTCATTGCCAAGCAGGAACTTGGCATAGTCCCAGCCCTTATTCTCCTGGCCCACAAGGTTCTCGACCGGCACTTTCACATCGTCGAAGAAGACCTCGTTGACCTCGACGCCCCCGTCGACCGTCCGAATCGGGCGGACGGTAATGCCTTCGCTCTTCATATCGATAAGCAGGAACGAAATGCCCTTTTGCAGTTTGTCGGCGTCAGGATCGGTCCGCACCAGGCAGAAGATCCAGTCGGCATGTTGGGCGAGCGTCGTCCAGGTCTTCTGACCGTTGACGACATAGTGGTCGCCCTCCTTGACCGCGCGGGTCTTGAGCGAGGCCAGGTCGGACCCGGCGCCCGGCTCGGAGAAACCCTGGCACCACCAGTCGGTCAGATCGAGGATGCGCGGCAGATATTTCTGCTTCTGTTGCTCATTGCCGAATGTGTAGATGACCGGCGCGACCATATTGACGCCGAAGGGCAGGGGAGCCGGCGCAGGATAAGCCTGCAACTCTTCCAGAAAGATATATTGCTCGACTGGGCCCCAGCCCGTACCGCCATATGCCTCCGGCCAGTGCGGCGCACCCCAGCCCTTCTCGGCGAGGATCTTGGTCCACCGCTGAAACTGCTCTTTGCTCGGGTGGCCACTATCGACCATCGTCTCCCGGATATCGTCCGGCACGTTCTCCTGAAAGAAGGTGCGGACGTCATCGCGAAACGCGCGCTGTTCGTCGGTAAGTTGAAGATCCATGCTGCAATCTCCTCAGACGATCTCGATAAGGCCGGCCGCACCCATTCCGCCTCCGACGCACATGGTGATGACGGCATATTTGGCGTTGCGGCGCTTGCCCTCAACAAGGGCGTGGCCGATCATCCGGCTACCGCTCATGCCATAGGGATGGCCGACGGCAATCGAGCCACCATTGACGTTCAGTTTTTCGTCGGGGATGCCGAGCTTGTCCCGGCAATAGAGGACCTGCACGGCAAACGCCTCGTTCAGTTCCCACAAATCGATATCGTCGACCGACAAGCCATGACGTTCCAGAAGGCGCGGCACGGCAAAGACCGGGCCGATACCCATCTCGTCAGGCGCGCATCCGGCTACATTGAAGCCGCGGAAAATGCCGAGCGGCTCAATACCGCGCTTTTCGGCTTCCTTGCTGCTCATGACGACCTGCGCGGATGCACCGTCGGAAAGCTGCGATGCGTTGCCCGCCGTGATTGTTCCGCCTTCGCGAACAGGCTTCAGGCCTGAGACGGCTTCAACTGTCGTGCCGGGACGCACGCCCTCGTCCTTTTCGACCGTCACGTCCTTGTAGGAGATCTCCTTCGTCTCCTTGTCCATGACGCCCATCGTGGTGTTGATTGGAACGATCTCGTCATCGAACTTGCCGGCGTCCTGCGCGTCGGCCGTTCGCTGCTGACTGCGCGCGCCATATTCATCCTGTGCTTCGCGCGAGATGCCGTAGCGCTTGGCGACATTTTCCGCCGTGTCGATCATCGGCATGTAAACGTCGGCCGCGTCGCCTGAAAGAGACTTGTCGATGAGGTGGAATGTATTGCGGTGATCGTTCTGCACGAGGCTGATCGATTCCACGCCGCCCGAAATGCCAGCGGTCACGCCATCATTGCGGATAGCATTGGCGAGCACCGCCATCGATTGCAGACCGGAAGAACATTGCCGATCGATGGTCGAGCCTCCGACCGTGACAGGCAGTCCGGCGGACAGAAGCGCGCGGCGCGCGACATTGAGTCCGGTTGTTCCCTCCTGCATGGCGCAGCCCAGCACGACGTCTTCAATGTCGCTTCCATCCAGTCCGGATCGCTGAAGCGCGTGCTTGATGGCGTGCCCGGCCAGCGTGTGGCCCTCGGTATTGTTGAAGCCTCCGCGATAGGCCTTGCCGATCGGTGTGCGGGCCGTGGAAACGATAACTGCATCGACCATTGATTGATGTCCTCCATGCGTCTCAGCGCTTTATCTGGCGCTCAAGCGCCCTGTTTCTGAAAATCCGAAAAGCTTTTGCCTTCGTCGGCCAGGCGCCGCAGAAGGGGCGATACTTCGTAAACCGGCTTTGCGGTCTCCTTGCCCCAATGCTCCAGCCGCTCGACGATCGTTGCGAGACCATGGCGGTCGGCCCAGTGCATCGGCCCGCCCTTGCCGACGGGGAAGCCATAGCCGTAGACCCAGACCACATCGATATCGGATGGTCGCGTCGCAATGCCCTCTTCGAGAATTTTCGCGCCCTCATTGATCATCGGATAGAGCGTTCGCTCCATGATCTCATCGTCGGAGATATCGCGCCGCTCGACGCTCTTCTCCCTGGCGACACGCTCGATGATCGCCTGCGTTTCACCGCGAGGCACCGGCGTTCGCCCGTCCTCGTAACTGTAGTAGCCCTTGCCCGTCTTCTGGCCGAAATCACCCTTTTCGGCGAGCGTGTCGGCGATCTCGGCGCGTTCGCCGAGCGCCTGCCGTTTGCGCCAGCCAATATCGATGCCCGCCAGGTCGCTCATCTGATAGGGGCCCATCGGCCAGCCAAAGTCGCGGAACGCCTTGTCGACCTGGGCCGGTGATGCGCCTTCGAGCAAGAGATCTTCTGCTTCAGCCGAGCGCGCTTCCAGCATGCGGTTGCCGACGAAGCCGTGACAGACACCAACAACCACCGGGATCTTGCCCGCGCGTTTTCCGACTTCCAGGGCCGTCGCGATGACGTCGGGCGATGTTTCCTTGCCGCGTACGATCTCCAGCAGCTTCATCACATTGGCCGGTGAAAAGAAGTGTGTGCCGAGCACGTCAGCAGGACGTCCGGTGAATCCTGCGATCGCATCCACGTCAAGATAGGAGGTATTGGAGGCGAGGATCGCACCGTCTTTTACGATCTTGTCCAACTTGCCAAAGACGTCTTCCTTGACGCCGATATCCTCGAACACGGCCTCGATGATGAGGTCGCAATCCTTCAGATCGTCATAGCTGGTCGTGCCGGAGAGGCGCGCCATGCGCTTGGCCTTGGCATCTGCGGTCATCGACCCGCGCTTGACCGAAATATCATACGTCTTCGAAACGCGATCGAGACCCTTGTCGAGCGCTTCGCGGTTCATCTCCAAAATGGTGACGTCGTAACCGCCATTGGCCAGGGACATGGCGATGCCGCCGCCCATAGTGCCCGCGCCAATCACGCCAACCTTCCTGACGGTCCTCGCTTGTACGTCCTTTCCGACGCCCGGCACCTTGGCCGCCTCGCGTTGGGCAAAGAAGATATGGCGCTGAGCGACGGACTGCTCGCCTTCCATCAATGCGATGAACTGATCCCGCTCGAATTTCTGGCCCTCTTCAATCTCCATCGTCAGCGCGGCCTTGACCGCGCGGCCCGCGGCAACGGGTGCGTCCAGACCGCGTTTTTTCTTCGTCTTATCGGCGATCACCGCGTCGAAGCGGTCAGGATCGTCCTTCCATTCGGCGATCTTGTCGTCTCGATCGCGGATTCGCGTGACAGTCGTCCCAGCTTGAACCTTATCGCGGATGAAGGCGACCGCGTTTGCGATCAGATCGTCTTCGAAGACAGCGTCGATAATGCCGTCTTCATGAGCCGCTTCGACAGGAAAGGGCTTTCCGGAAAGAATGATGTCCAACGCCCGCTCGGGGCCGACCAGTCTCGGCATGCGCTGCGTGCCGCCAGCGCCAGGGATGAGGCCGAGATTGATCTCGGGCAGACCGACTTTCGAGCTGGCGAGGGCGACGCGATAGTCGCATCCGAAGGAAAGTTCGAGGCCGCCGCCAAGCGCCGTGCCGTGAATGGCTGCGACCGTTGGCTTGGTAATAGTTTCGAGATGGGCGATCAGCTCCGGCAAACTCGGGTTCGCCATGGCCTTGTCCGTGCCGAACTCCTTGATTTCCGCCCCGGCCACGAAAGTCCGGCCCGAGCAGGCGATCACGATTGCGTCGACGGCAGAATCGGCCTCTGCGTCTTGCAGCGCTTTGTCGAGCGCGCTCCGCATCGCGTGGCTGAGTGCATTGACCGACGGATTGTCTATCGTGAGAACGGCAATGCCGTCCTGTGCCGACGTCGAAACGATGTCGCCCATATAACCTCCCTGGAACGTCGGGCCCGTCCGTCGAAGCGTGACAGATCGGCCCGCGGCTCTAATCAGCGAGGCATACTACCGAGTATGTTGCCCGATGCAAGGCGACTTTGTCAGCGCGCCGCGGCCGCCGCGTCGAGGCCGCGCCTCAGGTCCTCAATCAGGTCGTCAACATCTTCGAGACCGATCTGCAGGCGGATCACCGGGCCGCCATAATCGGACCGTGTGACGATCCGGTCGGAAAGGCTGACGAGAACCGCGAGGCTCTCATGGCCGCCCCAGCTATAGCCGAGGCCGAATATCTGGAGCGCATCAAGGAAGGCGGCGCCGTCGCTGGGCCCGCCACCATCGAGCACGATCGAGAAGAGGCCGGACGAGCCGGAGAAGTCCCGCTTCCACAGATCGTGGTCTGGATGGCTTTCCAGAGCGGGATGGAGAACGGCGCTGATGCCGTTCTGCTCTTCGCACCAGCGCGCGATCTTGAGCGCGCTCTCCTGATGATGCGCGAGGCGCACACCCATTGTCTTCAATCCGCGCTGGACCTGATAGACATCGTCCGGGCCAGCAATGCAGCCCATCCAGATGAAGGTCTCGTGAAGCTGTTCCCAGCACCGCTCATTGGCGGAAACGAGTCCGAGCAGCACATCGGAATGGCCACCAGGATATTTCGTCGCCGCATGCACCGATACGTCGACCCCGAAATCGAGCGGTCGGAAATAGAGGGGCGTGGCCCATGTATTGTCCATGATGACGATGGCATCCTGCCGATGGGCGACCTCACTTATGGCCGGAATATCCTGGATTTCGAACGTGTTCGAGCCTGGGCTTTCGGTCCAGACCACTTTCGTGTTCGGCTGCATGTATTCGGCGATCTTCTCGCCGGCTTCTGGCGGATAATAGGTCGTCTCAATGCCCATCCGTTTCAGGACGGTATCGGCAAAGCGGCGTGTCGGGTGGTAGACGCTGTCCACGCAGAGGAGGTGGTCGCCGGTGGAGAGGAAGGCCAGAAGCGGGATGGTCACGGCGGCCAGTCCGCTCGGCACGCAAACGGTTCCGGCTGACCCTTCGAGCGCATCCACGGCGCTCGCCAGCGCGTCCGTCGTCGGTGTACCGCGCGTGCCATAAGTGTAACGCTGCTTGCGGCTCTGCATGGTTTCGACATTCGGAAAAAGAACGGTCGATGCGTGAACGACAGGCGGATTGACGAAACCGTGGAAATCCTGCGGATCGTGGCCGGCGTGGGCCAGCAAAGTGTTCATACCCACATTTTTCGGCAGTTTCGCCATGAAATCTCGCTCCGTTTGTTTCTGGAAGGGTGGCACGGGACGCGCGCATCATTAGCGTCGAAGGCGTCGTGCTTCGGTCTAGCGTCCGGCGTCGTAACCGTAGAGCCAGTCCAAATCGTTCAGCAGGCTCTCTCCGCTTCGCGTGCGCAGAACCATATTGCGGCCAAGTGAGACCGGAAAACGGGCGTGCCAGACGAAATGGTTGAAGGCCCCCCGGCGTCGTGCTCTCGCGATGCGCGGTCGCCGCTCGGCCTCGTACTGAAGAAGAGCAGCCCGACGGTCGTCGCGCCAGGTTTGGAGGCAGCGGGCCAGAACGGCCGCGTCCTCGATGGCCATCGCGGCACCCTGCGCGGCAAAGGGCGTCATGGCGTGTGCCGCGTCACCGACCAGGGCAATGCCACCCGGATCGATAAACGCCGTACGGGGCGGCACGGCGTGCAGACCCCAGGCCAGCCACTCTGTTTCACCGGCCAGCTTGCCGAGCCCGGGAGCAATGCGCGATATCGCCTTTCGTGCGACGTCCGAAGACAGCTCCTCACTCCAGCCTGGGCCAGGATCCTCGCCGGCAATATTGGCCACGAGATTGACACCCTGGCCCTCGCCGAGGGGGTAAGCCACCAGATGAACGGAAGGCGCCAGGAAGGCCGAGACGCATCGCGTATCGATGCCGAAACGCGATGCCTTGGCCAGAGCATCTTCGCCGCGCAGCAGGGCTCGGAACGCAATCTCACCGGTGAAGCGCGGCGGCAGGCCACCTCGCATCCTCATTCGGATGACCGAGCGAACACCGTCGGCCCCGACGATCAGGTGACCCCACCGCTCTTCCTCGCCGCTCGGACCGTCGATGACCGCTCGTGCGCCGACCGCATCGCAACTGGCATCGACCACTGCACGGCTCGTTTCGATGGAAATCTGCGGCTCGTTCTTCACCGCGTTCCAGAGGATCGAATGCAGCCGCGCGCGATGAATGGTGAGGTAGGGCGCGCCCCAGCGCTTCTCGGCCATCGCACCGAGCGGCAGCTCGGTAATGGCCTTGACGCTCGGCGCCGCGACAAGCCGGATAGCGTCCGGCTGATGGGATTGTTCCCGAAGCTGCTTTTCGAGGCCGAGTCGGAAAAGGATGCGGCTGGCATTCGGCGAGAGCTGGAGCCCCGCTCCGACCTCGGTCGGTTCGTCGAAACGTTCCAGCAGGGTGACGGGGCGCCCTTGCCGCGCAAGGATCAATGAGGTGGTCAGGCCGGCAATGCCTGCCCCAGCGACGATAATGGATCTGGGAGGTTCCACGGTATTTTGCCTTTTCAGGCGGCGGCGACCTTGTAGGTGCAGCCTTCAGGTTTGGTTTCGTCAGCCGAGAGTTCGGGATTGTAGAGATAGAGTGTCGAGCAATAGGGACAGACTTTCTCGTCATCGCGGCCCATATCGAGAAAGACATGGGGATGGTCGAACGGCGGATTGGCGCCGACACACATGAATTCCCTGACGCCGATCTCGATGCGCTCGTGACCGGAACTGTTCTGGAAATGGGCGATGCGACTGGCCATTGATATCTCTCCGTTCGCCGTCTTTTTGCCGGCGTCTGTTGCGGGCCGGCAGGCAGAGGGTTTGTATCATCATGCGGGCCAATGCAAGGGTTGCCTTGCCGCTAATCGTTTGTTGCCCAATTGTTACACGATCGCGATAGGCCGCGTCGAATCAGGTTACAGCCGAGGCGACGGAGAGGACAGATCATGGATGCGACGAAGGATATTGGACGGATCGAAATTGCCGAGAACGGCTCGATGGTGGATCCCGTGCCAGATTCCGGTGACGTTCCCCTGAGCGAAAGGCCGGAACGTTTCGTCAATCGCGAACTGTCCTGGCTTCAGTTCAACCGCCGCGTCCTCGAGGAAGCGACGAACGAAAACCATCCGCTGCTGGAGCGGCTGCGCTTTCTCTCCATCTCGGCAGACAATCTCGATGAGTTCTTCATGGTCCGCGTCGCCGGGCTGGCCGGTCAGGTGGGGGCAGGCGTTACCGTGCGCTCGGCCGATGGTCGCACACCTGCGCAGCAGCTCGACGTGATCCTGAAAGAAGCGGCGCGGCTGCAGAACGAGCAGCAAAAGGTTCTGGTGGGACTGCTGGCTGCGTTGAAAAAGGAAGAGATCGATCTGGTCCAGCCGGGCAATCTCTCTCAGGCTGACCGGCGTTGGGTGACATCTCATTTCGAAGATTCCGTTTTTCCGGTTCTGACGCCTCTTTCGATCGACCCGGCACATCCTTTTCCCTTCATCCCCAATCTTGGCTTTTCGATCGCCCTGCAACTGAAGCGCAAGGCGACCCGCGAGCAGATGACGGCGCTGCTGCGTCTTCCCCCAGCCTTGACGCGGTTCATTAAGTTGCCGGATCGGGAGGTGCAGCCGACACGCTTCATCGCGCTGGAAGATGTGATCGAACTCTTCGTGCCGAAGCTGTTTCCCGGCTTCGAGGTGATCGGCTCCGGAACATTCCGTGTCATTCGGGACAGCGATATCGAAGTCGAGGAAGAATCGGAGGATCTCGTTCGCTATTTCGAAAGCGCGTTGAAGCGGCGCAGAAAAGGCTCGGTGGTGCGGGTCGAGTTTTCTGCCGCCATGCCGGAGGCGCTTCGAGAATTCGTGGCCGAACACCTCGGCGTCATGGGCAATCGCGTCACGGTGATCGATGGTCCGCTGGCCCTCAACCAGATTTCCGAAATTCTCGCATTGCCGCGTGAAGATCTAAAGTTCGAATCCTATTCCGCGCGCTTTCCCGAGCGTATCCGCGAGCATGATGGCGACTGCTTTGCGGCGATTCAGGAGAAAGACATCATCGTCCATCACCCCTATGAGAGCTTCGACGTCGTGGTCCAGTTTCTCCGCCAGGCAGCTCAGGATCCCAACGTCGTTGCCATCAAGGGCACGCTCTACCGGACCTCGAACAACAGTCCGATCATTCGCGCGCTCATCGACGCGGCGGAGGCTGGAAAGAGCGTCACGGCGCTCGTCGAACTGAAAGCTAGATTCGACGAAGAGGCCAATATCCGCTGGGCCCGTGATCTGGAACGGGCTGGCGTGCAGGTCGTTTTCGGGTTTCTGGAGATGAAGACCCATGCCAAGCTGACCACAGTGGTCCGCAAGGAGGAAAAGGGGCTCGTCACCTACTGTCACGTGGGGACGGGCAATTATCATCCGATCACGGCGAAGATTTACACGGATCTTTCCTATTTCACCGTGGATGAAACGATCGCGCATGATGTGGCGCAGATCTTCAATTTCGTAACCGGCTATGCCGAGCCGACCGATGAAATCGAACTGGCGTATTCGCCCTTCATCATGCGTGATCGCATGATCGGTCATATCGAGGATGAGATCGCCCACGCCAAGGCCGGTCGGCCCGCGCAGATCTGGATGAAGCTCAACAGCCTGCTCGATCCGGAAATCATAGACGCGCTCTATCGGGCCAGCGGCGCCGGGGTCGATATCGATCTGGTCATCCGCGGCATCTGTTCGCTGCGGCCGGGCGTTCCCGGCCTGTCGGATAATATTTCCGTAAAATCGATCGTCGGACGATTTCTGGAACACAGCCGCATCCTGTGTTTTGGAAATGGACAAGGGCTGCCAAGCGACAAGGCCATTGTCTATATCGGAAGTGCCGACATGATGCCGCGTAATCTGGACCGAAGGGTGGAGGTGCATGTGCCGATCCGCAACGGGACGGTCCACGAGCAGATTCTCGACCAGATCATGGTGGCCAATATCATCGATAACCAGCAGAGTTGGGAGATTCTACCCGATGGCAGCTCGCGCCGAATCGTGCGAGAGGAAGGCGAGGAAGCGTTCAGTGCCCAGGATTACTTCATGAACAATCCCTCTTTGTCGGGGCGCGGCGCGTCGATCAAGAACCATGCGCCGAAACGGCTGGCCAATTATCGGCGCCGTCGGCAGAATGCGTCGGCATCGACCAACGAGGCTGGACCACCCAATAAATGAGACTGCAATCCCAAGGCCGCCTACCGGGGCGCGAACCCGTCGCGATCGTCGATATCGGTTCCAACTCGGTTCGTCTGGTTATTTTCGAGGGCGTCACCCGGGCGCCCACACTCTTCTTCAACGAAAAGCTTCTTGCCGGGCTGGGGCGTTCTCTGGTCGATACGAACCGCTTGAACGAGGAGGGCGTCGAAGCGGCGATGCAGTCCTTCAGCCGCTTCCGCGCACTGTCTGATCAGGCGGGCGCCACCAAGATCCATGTCATCGCAACCGCTGCCGCGAGAGAGGCGGAAAACGGCGAGGCGTTCATCAGCGAGGCAGAAAAGCGTCTCGGCGCAGAAATTCGCGTTCTTTCAGGGCGAGAGGAAGCGTATTTCGCTGCGCTGGCGGTCAAGGCTCATTTCCATAAGCCGGCTGGCATTGTCGGTGATCTCGGAGGCGGGTCACTTGAACTCGTGCGGTTGAACGGTGACCACCCGGACGAGGGAATAACACTTCCGCTCGGTGGGTTGAGGCTCTGGGACGTGACAGGGAGCAATCCGCAGAAAGCAAGAAGCGTCGCGTCGGAGGAATTGAAACGCGCGCCCTTCCTCAAGGATGCGGCGGGCATGGATTTTTACTGTGTCGGCGGGACCTGGCGAAATCTCGCCCGGCTCCACATGGCGACGGTCAACTATCCGCTCTTCGTGCTCCACGAATATGCGATTGACGCCGAAAACTCCAAAACGATCGATTTTCTGAAGACAGTTGCCGCCGGCGATATCGATCAGATGAAGGGGATCGGCGACATATCGAAAAACCGCCGCGGCCTGTTGCCTTATGGCGCTGCGGTTCTGCTGGAAATCATCGAAACCATGCGGCCAAGGCGGATCGTCACTTCGGGTGTTGGCGTTCGCGAGGGCTATCTCTTTTCGCTTCTCGACGAAGAGGAACAGCGCGACGACCCGCTGACGGTCGGTGCCCGCGAACTGGCGATTCTGCGCGCCAGATCGGTGCGCCACGCCGAGGAGCTTGCCGATTGGACCGGCAGGGCATTCGAAGTCCTGGGTCTCGATGAAACCGAGGACGAGGCCCGATTGCGGCATGCAGCCTGTTTGATCGCCGATCTGGGCTGGCGGGCGCACCCGGATTATCGCGGTCTGCAATCCATGAATGTCATCGCCCATGCATCGCTGACCGCGATCGGCCATGGCGGCCGCGCTTTCCTTTCACTCGCCAATTTCTACCGTCATAACGGCCTTCAGGAGGAAGGATGGGCAGGCGAACTGCTGAGGCTGATGGATGAAAGGCTGATCCGCCGCGCGCAAGCGCTGGGGCTTCTGATGCGCGTTCTCTATGTGCTCTCGGCTTCCATGCCTCGCGTATTGCCTCGACTGACGATTCAGCGAACCGATGATGGTGAGATCGAGATCGCGATTCCGGCTGCTTTGAGCGCCTTGCACGGCAGCCGCCCATCCAATCGCCTCGCCAAGCTGTCCAAGTTTCTAGATATGCCGATGCGGCTGGTGGTTCGCTGACGTTCGTTCAGTCTGCTTCAGCGTTTTGCTCGTCATCCGCCTTTTGAGGCGGAGAGACCAGAAGCTTGTCGACGCGTCGTCCGTCGAGATCCACGACTTCGAAGGTCCAGCCCGAGACCTCGAATATTTCTCCCACCGTGGGCAGATGGCCAACTGATTCCAGTGTGAGGCCACCGACGGTTTCATAGTCGCCCGAGGGGATGGAAACCCTGAACTCGTCACGAAATTCATCGACGGGCATCCAGCCGGAGACGAGGTAGCTGCCGTCTTCGCGTTTCACGAAGGCCGGCTCGCCGGTCTCTTCTTCCTCGAAGACGCCAGCAATGGCCTGCAAGATGTCTTCGGTCGTAATCACACCTTCGAAATGGCCGTATTCATCGAAGACGAGACCCATATTGATCGCCGATTCCTTCAGTTTGTTCAGAACCTGGATCGATCGCGCATTTTCATAGATGACCGGCGCTTTCTGGATCATTTCTCGCAACTGCACGTCTTCGTCTCGTCCGAGCGCGATCAGCAGATCATGAGTGCGCACAATGCCAATAATATTGTCGTCCGATCCTTCGCGGACCGGCAGCCGTGAGCGGCGCGTTGTTTCGATCTGCTCGCGAATGGACTGAATGCTCTGCGCCACATCAAGCATTTCAACTTCGATCGTGGGCGTCATCAGAGCCTTGGCCTGTCGATCGGCAAAGCGCATGACGCCGCCGATCATAGCCTTCTCCTCGCTCTCGATCGTGCCCGATTCCTCGGCTTCGTCGAGCAGACTCCGAACCTCTTCGTCGGTGACCGTCTGCTTGATTTCGCGGCTCTGACCAAGCAGCATCAAAACGCCCTTGCTGCTGATGTTGAGAAGCCAGACCAATGGCGCCGCGATCCTTGAAAGAATATTCATCGGCCGGGCGACGGTCGCGGCTACGCCCTCGGGATGGCGGAGCGCAATCTGCTTGGGTACCAATTCGCCGATCACCAGCGACATGTAAGTCACCAGAGCGACAGTCAGACCGACGCCGGTCGTATAGGCCAAGTCTTCCGACATGCCGAAGATGTCTACGAGGTGAGCGGCAAGTTTGCGGCCGAGTGTCGCCCCCGAGAAGGCGCCGGAAACGATACCCACAAGGGTGATCCCGATCTGAACGGTCGAAAGAAAGCGCCCGGAGTCATTGGCGAGCTTCAAGGCCGTGGCCGCGCCCTTGTCACCGTTCTCTGCCAGTGCGCTCAAACGGGCAGGGCGCGCTGAAACCACCGCCAGTTCGCTCATGGCCAGCACGCCGTTGACGATGAAAAGCGCGAGGATGATCAGAAAGTCGATAAGCAATTTTTCGGTCCGGCGATAAGGAAAACGGTCTTCCCGCATCTAGGCCGATCATGGCCGCGGGGAAGCGCTCCCCGGCGATTCTGCGAAACGCCGGGCGATACAGTCGTCTTCAGGCCGACTTACAGATCGATGGCGCTGATTTTCCGGTCACGGAAGGCAAGGCCCACATCGCCGCGCAGAAGCCGCAGGGCTTCCAGCCCGAAAACGTCGCGTCGCCAGCCGGTGAGGGCCTGAACGTCCGCTTCCTCACCCATCACGGCGATTTTCTCGATTTCATCGCTCGTGGCGAGAACCTTAGGAGCAACGCCCTCCCGCTCGGCGACGAGACGCAAGAGAACCTTCAGAAGCTCGCTCGCCGCGCCGGCCCCTTCCGGAGAGCGTCGCTGCTTGGCAATTTTCGGCAGATCGCTTTCAGGCAAGGCGAGAGCTTCCTGGACCGCATCGGTGAGGCCCTGGACATGCTGGGAGCGCTCCCATCCCTTGGGAATGGCGCGCAGACGGCCGAGGTCTTCGGTCGTTTTCGGTTGCTGCTGGGCGATCTCGTAGATTGCATCGTCTTTGATGACGCGTCCGCGCGGCACATTGCGCTGCCGAGCCTGTTCTTCCCGCCATCTGGCGACGGTCTGCATGACAGCCAGTTCGCGAGGCTTACGTACCCGCATTTTGAGGCGCGTCCAGGCATCTTCCGGCTTGAGATCATAAGTCGCCGGCGACGTCAAAACGTCCATCTCTTCGCTGACCCAATGTGTGCGGCCGGCCGATTCAAGGCTCTGTTTCAATTCACGATAGACATCCCGCAGATGCGTGACGTCGGCGGCGGCGTATTTGAGTTGCTTCTCGGAAAGCGGCCGCCGTCGCCAGTCGGTGAAGCGGCTTGACTTGTCCAGTTGCTGGCCGGTGATTTTCTGGACCAGCGCATCATAGGAAACAGAGTCGCCATAGCCGCAAACCATCGCGGCGATCTGGGTATCGAAAATGGGATGGGGAATGAGACCGCCCATCTTGTAGATGATTTCCAGATCCTGCCTGGCGGCATGAAAGACCTTTACGACCTCTTCATCGCCCATCAGCGACCAGAAGGGTGACAGATCGATGTCCTTGGCCAGCGGATCGATCAGATAGACATTGTCGTCATCGGCGATCTGGATCAGGCACAGTTCCGGCCAGAAGGTCGTCTCGCGAATAAACTCCGTATCGACTGTCACGAAGGCAGCTTTCGAGAGCTGATCGATGGCGCTCTGAAGTTCATCCGTCCGGATAATGATCTGCATTTCACCTCGGTCCTGGCAGGCTGGTCTGTGGTTGCCTTCGTAAAGTCCATCCGTTAAGGGCCGCTACCGGTCGTCGTCAAGGCGCGTGCCGCGTCTGCCTTGACACGGGCACGGTCCCGTGCGCTTGTCCGCGCCGGTTTCCACCGGGCTTCGCGCGCCCGGTTCGGCACAGAAGAGTATCGCCAGGTGACCGCTTGGCCAAACCTCAAGGGTTTTACGAGAATGGACGATTCCATCCACCGCTATCGCACGCATAACTGCGGTGCGCTGTCGCTTTCCGAAGTTGGCCAGACGGTCCGCCTGTCCGGCTGGGTTCATCGCGTAAGAGACCATGGCGGCCTGCTCTTTATCGATCTGCGCGATCATTACGGCATCACCCAGATCGTGGCCGATCCGGATTCTCCGGCCTTCACGACCGCCGAAAAGCTACGCAGCGAATGGGTCATACGCATCGACGGCGTGGTCAAGCAGCGCGCCGAGGAAGCTGTCAACGCCAACCTTTCGACCGGCAACATCGAGGTCTTTGCTCGTGAGATCGAGGTGCTGAGCGAGGCAAAGGAACTGCCGCTGCCGGTGTTCGGTGATCTCGATTATCCCGAAGAGGTTCGCCTGAAATATCGCTTTCTCGATCTGCGCCGCGAGAAGCTGCACAACAACATCGTGCTGCGCACGAAAGTGATCTCGGAGATGCGCCGCCAGATGGTGCTTGCCGGTTTTACGGAATATTCGACGCCGATCCTGACGGCCTCCTCGCCCGAGGGCGCACGCGACTTCCTCGTGCCGAGCCGCATCCATGCCGGAGAATTCTACGCGCTTCCGCAGGCACCGCAGATTTACAAGCAGCTTCTGATGGTGTCCGGTTTCGACCGTTACTTCCAGATCGCGCCATGCTTCCGAGACGAAGATCCGCGGGCCGACCGCCTGCCGGGCGAGTTCTACCAGCTCGACCTCGAGATGAGTTTCGTGACGCAGGAGGATATTCTCGGCACGATGGAGCCGGTTGTCCGCGACGTGATCAAGGCCTTCGCAGGCGAGAAGTCGGTCACCGAGACATTCCGCCGTATTCCCTATGACGAGGCGATCCGCAAATACGGGTCCGACAAGCCGGACCTTCGCAACCCGATCGAGATGGAAGAGGTCTCCGACCATTTCCGCGACTCTGGCTTCAAGGTCTTCGCGAACATCCTTGCCTCTTCGGACAAGAACCAGATTTGGGCCGTCCCGGCAAAGAGCGGCGGCAGCCGCGCTTTCTGCGACCGGATGAATTCCTGGGCGCAGAGCCAGGGCCAGCCCGGCCTCGGCTATATCTTCTGGCGTGAAGAGGAAGGCGCTATTGCCGGTGCCGGCCCGCTCGCCAAGAATATCGGCCCTGAACGGACCGAAGCGATCCGCAATCAGCTCGGCCTGCAGGCAGGCGATGCCTGCTTCTTTGTGGCAGGCGATCCGAAGAACTTTGCTTCCTTCGCCGGAGCGGCGCGTGACCGCACGGGCGAAGAGCTGGGCCTGATCGACGAAGACCGTTTCGAACTGTGCTGGATTGTCGACTTCCCGTTCTTCGAATGGAACGAGGACGAAAAGCGCATCGAGTTTGCGCACAACCCCTTCTCCATGCCGCAGGGCGGGATGGAGGCGCTGGAAGAGGCGGAGAAGGGCGGCGACGAAGCGCTGCTCGGCCTGAAAGCGTTCCAGTACGATATGGTCTGCAATGGTTTCGAGATCGCCTCTGGCGGCATCCGTAACCACTTGCCAGACACCATGGTCAAGGCGTTCGAGCTGGCGGGCCTCTCCAAAGAGGTGGTCGAAGAACGTTTCGGCGGTCTCTACCGGGCCTTCCGGTATGGCGCACCGCCCCATGGCGGCATGGCCGCTGGCGTGGACCGTGTCATCATGCTTCTGGCTGGCGCGAAGAACCTTCGCGACGTTTCGCTGTTCCCGATGAACCAGCAGGCGCGGGATCTTCTGATGGGCGCTCCGGCTCCGGCTACCAACGCCCAGCTTCGCGAACTGAATCTCCGCGTCATTCCGCGCGAAAAGGAATAAGAGGATGGGCCGGGAAGCGCGGGCGACGAAAATCCTCGTCACCGGCTTCACGGCCTTTCCCGGCGCGCCCCAAAATCCAACCGAGTGGCTGATGGGTGCGCTGGCCGGCTGGCGGCCCTCCGGTTCCGATATCGCGACCGCCGTCCTGCCGGTCGATTACGCGGCGGCGCCGCGAACGCTCGAAGCCATCGGCGCCGATTTCGCACCGGACATCGCGATCCATTTCGGCCTCGCGCTTGCGGCGAAAGGGGTTTGCCTGGAGCGGCTTGCACGCAATCGCTGCACGGTGGACATTCCAGACAATGCCGGCATCAGCCGAACCGGCGAACTGATCGTGGCTGACGGCGATGATTGCACGTCGACACTCCCGCTGGAAATCATGGCGGAGCATCTGGCGGGTGCTAGCCTGCCCGTCGAGTGGAGCGACGACGCCGGCGGCTATCTTTGCAACCTCGTCATGTTTCACGCGCTGTCGGATCGTGTTGCGCGTGACTATCACCCGGAAATGGCGGGCTTCATCCATGTCCCGTTGCTGGAACGTATGCGGGGAGACGGGCAGGACGATCTTCACGCGATGACGGAAGCGCAGCTCTTGCTCGGCGCTCAGATCATTATCGGTGCCGCGCTGGCGGCCTATCGCGCCGACTTGTCGAAAGAGTAGCAGCCCGCTTCTTCCCAGGGCCCTCCGTGATAGCGCCACAGAAGGAGAGATACGGCCTTGGCTTTGAAAGGTGCGAAGCCAGCTTTCAATTTTCCAAAGAACGCCTTCGCTTCATCGGCGGCTACCTTGTTCTGGATCGTGATATGCGGCCGGAAGGGCTGTCGGTCCTGCCGTGTCAGCCATGGCGAGAAGCGCTCGGCCAGTCGCTGCCGAAGCATTGAGAGCGATTCGCTTTCGATCCTGTAGGCGCAGCCGAATCCCATGAAGAAGATGTCTGCGGCGGTGAGGGTGATCTCGCGTGTATGCGCGGCTTCATCCCTCAAAGCCTGACGGATGAAAGATTCTTCCGCCGAGGGAAGATGGTGAAAGAGAGGGCAGGAATGAAATTCCGTGCAGTCGGAAAATGACGCCGCCTCATCTCGTCGAAATGATCGAATGAGGCAGCGTCGAGTCCGGCGGTGACGATCAGTGGGCGATCGTCCTGAGGCATCAGTCCTGGTTGGCTGTCACGCTGGCGCCCAGCAGGTTCGTCAGCGTGTTGGGCTCAGACTTGGCGCGCTCGATGATCTGGCCGACTGTCGTTCCGTCTTCAGGCGATAGTTCGATGGTCAAGGATTGCGGATCGGCGAGATAGGTCTGAAGAGCCTCACTCACCTGACGCGCAAATTCCGCCGGGACGTACGAGGCCAGAAGGGCCGGTGCCAGCATGGCTGCCTGCAGCTTCAACTGCTCCGGCTGTGCATTCTGCCTTTCGGCCATGACGCCGATGACCTTGTCCGTCAGCGAATTGTCTTCCAACCGGATCGTGGCGCTTTCAACGCCGATCTTCTCGTAGAGTGGAAGAAGCTTCTCCTGCAGGAACTTCATCTGCTGTTCGTCATCATCCGTCTTCTGCATGTCCTTGGTGACGGCCTGGATCTTCGTGGCCAGATCGGCAGTGACGTTTGAGAACGCCCCGTCAACATCGAGCGTGAGCGCGTCCTCGACGACGATGGTTTCGTTGAAATCCATTTCTCCGCTCGAGGGATCGTATGTTCCGGTGACGTCGAAGCTCGCTTCGATCTGCGAATAACCGAGATCGGCGAGTTGCTTGCGCATCGCTTCACCTTTTTCACGATCTTCCTCGTCTTCGGGAGCCAGTTGGGTGTTGAAGGAAATGCGCTCGACGGAGAAGCGCGGCTCGATCACCCTGTCTTCACGGAAGGCAAGGTCGCTGCCATCGATATTCTCGACCGTCAGGAAATCGCCCTGCGGAACAGAGACCACAATGCTGTCCATCTGAACGCTGCCCACCTGCAGGCCTATGGTCTCGGCGTCTTCCTTCACTCCGAAAGACATGTCTCCGAAAACGGCAGGGGTAAGGGAGGTCTTGATCTCGTCCTCACTCTCGATGGTTTTTGCCGGCACTTCCAGCCGACCGATCATGTACCGATCGTCGGCTTCTGAAACATCCTCGAGGACGATCTGCTCATAGGTCGTCGAAGCGTCATCATCGAAACCGACCGTAACGTCTTTCAGCACGATATCGTCACCGTCGGCGCTGGCCGTGTCGAACTCGAAATCGATATCCTGTTGATCCAGCACTTCCGACAACCGATCGGCGACAGCCTGGGCATCCAGCGCCCATGCCGGCGCGCTGAGGGTGGGAAGCAGGGCAAGCCCGAATCCGGCTTGAAGCAGGAATTGGCGCATAATCGGGAATCCTCCGTGTCGGCAGCATCTCGTGCTGCGCTTTGGGCAAGTGCACGCAACCTATGGCTCGTTGCTGCGAGGAAAAGACATGACCGGAGAAATCTGCCCAAAGTTTGAGCGCCTGCGCCCGGCATTCGCTTATCAGATTGTCTGGCGAATGCGCGTAGGCCCCGATCCGCACGGAAGACTGCATTTGTTTTTCGGAAACCATGGAACGCGGCGCGCTTACACGCTTCATCACATTAGCGTTACCTGAACGAGGGCTTCATGGTCGCGACAGGTTGAGGCTGTCATTCTGCCCTTCTTCCGCAACGGAAGACAGGGAAGAGGAGAATGATCATGTCCCAAGTGTCAAATATCCTAAGACCATCACGCCTAGCGGCGCTCGCCGCGGTGACAATGACCCTGGCCATGCTTGCCGGGCCAGGGCCGGCGGCTGCACAGGTCAATTGCCGCGTTGTTCAGTCGATCGGCAATGCTTTGTCCGGTCAGATCCGCAACGAGATGAATGCCCGGGTTGCCGATACCAGTTACAGGATCAGCCGCCGCAAATCGTTGAACATTTACGGCGTCGACCAGGTCCGGTTCGATGGCTGTCGGATGCAGGCCGTTCTCTCGGTGAAGCTGAAGCGCAAGATAAGGCGCGATGCCTCCGGCACGGTGCGTATCGGCGCCACGGTGCAGAGCTTTGCCGGGGGGCGCATCTGCGTCGGTAATGTCGAGGTGGAAGACGTCTCGTTGAGCCGCACGCTCGGCGTTGGTGAGCGGTGGTACCGACGTGCGGCCAACCGCGCGCTGCCGAACGCGCAATGCTTTTCACGCTAGGTTTCTGAGCGAAGAAGCGTTCCGCTCCGCCGGATGGGCCTCATTCCGGCGGAGCGAGCCGGCAAGATGAGTCGAAAGCCGGTGAAAACCGCTGGAAAGCGGCGTTTCTGATTGGTGAAAGCGCAAGATTTCGGTATGACGATATCATGGGTAAAGAAGGCGACTCGGCAAGAGACGATATCACTCCGATCGATCTGAAAGGTGCGCTCGAAGAGCGCTACCTTGCCTATGCCCTTTCGACGATCATGCACCGGGCTCTGCCGGATGTGCGAGACGGGCTGAAGCCGGTTCATCGCCGGATCATGCACGCCATGCGACTGCTCAGGCTCGATCCCGACCGCGGCTACGTCAAATGTGCGCGCATCGTCGGCGACGTGATGGGTAAGTTTCACCCACATGGCGACAGCGCGATTTACGACGCTCTCGTGCGCCTCGCCCAGTCCTTCTCCGTGCGCTATCCGCTGGTGGACGGTCAGGGCAATTTCGGCAATGTCGATGGCGATAACGCCGCTGCCATGCGCTATACCGAAGCGCGGATGACCGAGGTGGCTTCCCTCCTTCTGGAAGGGATTACCGAAGATGCGGTCGATTTCCGGGATACCTACAACGAAGAAGATCGCGAGCCTGTCGTTCTGCCGGGCGCGTTTCCCAATCTTCTGGCCAACGGATCATCGGGCATCGCCGTTGGCATGGCGACGAATATTCCGCCGCACAATGCTGCCGAGTTGTGCGACGCCGCTCTCCACCTGATCAAGCATCCCAATACTCAAAGCCGTGATCTGACGCGCTTCGTGCCGGGGCCGGATTTTCCGACCGGCGGCATCATCGTCGAGAGTGCCGAGAGCATCGCCGAATCCTACGAGACGGGCCGTGGCGGTTTTCGCGTACGAGCTCGCTGGCACAAGGAAGATCTTGGCCGCGGCAACTGGGTCGCGGTCGTGACCGAAATTCCGTACCAGGTCCAGAAGGGCCGACTGATCGAGAAGATCGCCGAGCTTCTTCTGGCAAGGAAGCTTCCCCTTCTCGAAGATATTTCCGATGAGAGCGCGGAAGATATCCGTATCGTCCTGACGCCGAAGACGCGGTCGGTCGATCCGGAACTTCTGATGGAGAGCCTGTTCCGTCTGACGGACCTGGAAAGCCGCGTCTCACTCAACATGAATGTTCTGTCGGGCGGCAAGGTGCCCGGCGTTCTCTCTCTGGCCGAGTGCCTGCGCCAATGGCTCGATCACCGCAAGGATGTGCTGATCCGCCGCTCACGCCATCGCCTCGGCAAGATCGAGCAGCGGCTGGAAGTGCTCGGCGGGCTGCTGATCGCCTATCTCAACCTTGATGAAGTGATTCGCATCATCCGCGAGGAGGATGAGCCGAAGCAGGAACTGATCCGCACCTTCGAGCTGACCGACGTGCAGGCCAATGCCATTCTGGATATGCGCCTGCGCAATCTGCGCAAGCTGGAAGAAATGGAAATTCGCCGGGAGCACGAGAACCTGACCGAAGAGAAGGCGGGTCTGGAAGCGCTTCTCGCATCGGATGAGGAGCAGTGGAAAAGGATCGCCGAGCAGATCCGTGAGGTGCGTAAGACCTTCGGCCCCAAGATAGAACTGGGGCGCCGGCGAACTGACTTCGGCGACGCGCCCTCCAAGGATCTGGCGGCCATTCACGAAGCGATGATCGAGAAGGAGCCCGTGACCGTCGTCCTTTCCGAAAAGGGATGGGTGCGGGCGCTCAAGGGCCATCTTGCGGATCTTTCGAACCTCTCCTTCAAGGAGGGAGATTCGCTTAAGGTCGCGTTCCATGCGCAAACGACCGACAAGGTTCTCGTCCTATCGCGGTTCGGCCGGGTCTACACGATCGGCGCCGACCGTCTACCGGGTGGGCGCGGTGCGGGGGAGCCAATCCGCATCATGGTCGATATGGAGAACGACGACGACGTCGTTGCGGCTTTCGTCTATCAGCCGGGCGCTAAGCGGTTGATGGCCAGCAAGGCCGGATATGGTTTCATCGCCACGCAGGACGATCTTGTGGCCAATACCCGCAAGGGCAAGCAGGCCCTGAACGTCAAGGCGCCAGACGAAGCCGCCTTCGCCGTTCCGGTCGATGGAGACACGATCGCCATTGTCGGCGAGAACCGGAAAATGATCGTCTTTCCGATATCACAGGTCGCCGAACTGACGCGTGGCAAGGGGGTGCGTCTCCAGCGCTACAAGGATGGCGGAGTCTCCGACGTGAAGGTCTTTGCTCTCTCGGAGGGTCTGACCTGGCAGGATAGTGCAGGCCGAAGCTTCAGCCGTTCGGAAGAGGATTTGCTGGAGTGGAAGGGCGACCGGGCCATGGCGGGTCGGATGGTGCCGAAGGGCTTTCCGAAGAGCGGCAAATTCGGCGGCTAGGCAGGCCTGCAGGCAGCGAAGTCATCAAAAAGCGGCCGATTTTGACCCGGCTTTCAAAATCGCCTCGCCACCGGCGAAAGGTTTGGATGGGAACCGGACCGTCCGATTTTCAGCAGTTGCGGTAGAGCTTCTACCCGAGCGGTCGAAACAAATGGGTCGTGTGCGCGCGATCTATAGGTACAAAGCCGAGCGTCGGCCAGAACATTTCGGCATCCGGTCCATCGGCATGAAGTATGATCGGCCTGTTGAAGGGGGTGGCGTGTTTCAGGACATGCATTGCAATCTGTCGACCGACACCGAGCCGACGGAATGAAGGACGCACATAGAAGCGCCTCATCCGCAAGTAGCCGGCTTCGACAAAGTCATGAGTGATCCCCCCAATTCCCGCCGTTTCACCGTCGACTTTCGCCAAAAGCAAAATTTCGCCAGGGCGCTCGAAGCGATTGAGGCCGGCGCTCCATTCATCGCTGAGCACTGATATCGTGTCGAAGCCTTCGGCATCTGCGTCCTGCATCAGTACGTCGATTGTTTCGGGCAAAAAGCCGACCCGGCTTATCTCGATAGCGCGACGATCTGACACTGTTTCGCTCTCCTGCCATCACTTGCCTGTAGCTTGGCGAGTCAGAGGTGACGCTGCAACGACTGCGAAAGGCGCTTATCGACTGCAGGACGCCCCGGGTCCGGCCGGTTAGCAATATTGGCGAACGCCGGCGCGTTTTCATGGCGCTATCTCGCGTTTCTTTTAACCACTTCGGTGCAGAGTGCGAATGATCGTTCGCTTCTCCTTGACCAAAGGTACGGTAGATAATAAATGCGAATGACTGTTCGCACTTTGGCCGTTCCTATGAATTTTTTCCAGTCTTGCAGATATCGTCGTGGAGAGACGCGACAATCCAGCCGCGCAGAAAATCGCGAGCTCCAGACCGCTCGCATTCTGCAGGCCGCAGCGGCCTGTTTCGTCCGGTCGGGGTTTCAGGGCGCTTCCATGCATGAGATCTGCCGTGAGGCCGGTATGAGCCCGGGCGCGCTCTATCGCTATTTCCCCTCCAAGGAAGCGATTATCGAAGCGATCGTCGAAGAGGTTCGCAAGCGCGACGCCGAGTTTTTATCGGAAATGGCAAATAGCGACGATGTGGTCGAAGGGCTGGTAAAGGCTTTTTACAATCATCTCCGCTCTGCGGAGGAAACCGGCTTGAGGCCTCTCTTTATTGAAATTCGTGCCGAAGCCATGCGCAACAAGGCGGTGCACGAGACGTGCCAGCTCGTCGAGGGCGTGGTACGCGAGAGTTTCCGTTCCTATCTCAGCGCAGCAAAGGACGATGGTCTGATCGATCCCGTCGTCTCTCTCGATGCTCTGATGACCGTTCTTATGTCGATCGGGGAAGGGTTCCTGATAGCCGATCTGCCCGGCCATGAGCTTTCTCGGGACGAGATCAAACAGGCCCTTACAGATACGATTTCCGCCGTCGTGCGACCGACCACACGTTCGCGCGAGCCCTCACTTGTTTGCATTGATGGAAAAGTTTGACATGCGTCGCTACGCCTTTCTCCTGATGACGGCCTCATTGCTGGCCCTCGCGCCGGCATCTTCCTCTGCATGGGCAGAGGAAACCGGCGCAGCCACGGAGTCGAACCAATCGCAGAGCAAGCCCCCTGCCATTCGCGTGACTGAAGCCGGCAATCGCCGCATGACGTCTACGCTCCCCGCAAACGGGACCATTCGCCCACGACAGGAGGCCGTGGTCGGAACGGACCTTTCGGGGCTGACGATCGTCGAGCTTCTGGCCGATCAGGGCGACATGGTGAAGAAAGGCGAGGTCTTGGCGCGCCTTGATACCAGCTCACTTGAAATTCAGAGAGCGCAGGCTGTCGCACAGCGCGAGGCTGCGAAGGCACAGGTCTCGCAGGCGGAGTCGCAAGTGGCTGACGCGCAGGTGGCCGTTCGCCAGGCCGAAGACGCTCTGCAGCGCCAGGAGAGGTTGCGAAAGAGCGGAACCGTGGCGCAGGCCGCCCTCGATGATTCAAGTTATGCCGTCGACAGTGCACGCGCGAAAATGCAGACCGCCCAGCGTGCCGCTTCCGCCGCGCAGGCCCAGATCGCCGTTTCCGATGCCCAGATCCGGGATATTGACCGTCGTCTCGCCGATTCCGAGGTAACGGCGCTGGCAGATGGGCTCGTTCTGGAGCGGAACGCCACCTTGGGCGCTATTGTCGGTGCGGGTGCAGCGCCTCTTTTCCGGATTGCGGTGGGCGCCGAACTCGAACTGGCCGCCGAGATTTCGGAAACCGAACTCCTGAAGATCGAGCCTGGTATGAAGGCGGAGATATCGCTGCCCGGTCGCCGCGATACGATCGAGGGCACTGTCCGTATCGTCGATCCCGAAATCGATCCCACCACGCGGTTGGCCACAGTCCGGATTTCCCTACCGGAGGTCGATGGACTTCGCGTCGGCGCTTTCGCCAGAAGCAATATCGAGACGGTGGACCGCGAGGCGGTGGCCGTTCCGTCCACTGCAATTCTCTACGATGGGCGCGATCCGCAATTGCAAAAGGTCGTCGACGGGGTCGTCCAGACCACCGCCATCGATATTGGTGTGCGGACCGAGGGCTTTGTCGAGGTTCTTGGCGGGGTCGATGTCGGCGACGTTGTTGTAACCCGTGCAGGTACGTTCGTCGCCAATGGAGACCGCATTCGCCCTATTCGTGAAACGGCAGCGGTTTCCGACGCTGGTCAGCAGACAGGCTCGATCGACTGATGAATTTTTCCGCCTGGTCCATCCGGCATCCCATGCCGCCAATATTGCTGTTCATCGTGCTGCTGGTGATCGGCCTGATGAGCTTTTCCAAGCTGCCTGTCACACGGTTTCCCAACATCGATTTCCCGCTGGTCTCGATCGTGGTGACAGACCCCGGGGTTGCCGCATCGGAAATGGTGACGCAGACGACCAAGATCGTCGAAGACGCCGTCGCCAATATTTCCGGCGTCGATCAGGTTATCTCCAATATCACGGAAGGCCGCTCCGTAACTGTCGTTCAGTTCAAGCTGGACGTCGAGACACAGGAAGCGGTGACCGATACGAAAGATGCGGTCGAACGCATTCAGGCGGATCTACCGGGTTCGGCGGACGATCCGATCGTCAACCGGATCGATATCGAAGGTCAGGCGATTGTCACCTATGCGGTTTCCAATCCCGCCATGACGCTGGAAGAGCTTTCCTGGTTCGTGGACGATACGGTGATCTCTGATCTGCAGGGGCTCTCCGGCGTCTCGAGGGTGGATCGCTATGGCGGCGTCAAGCGCGAGGTCGAGGTCGAGGTCGACCCGGACCGGCTTGCCGCGCTCGGCGTTTCCGTCGGACAGATCAACAATGCTCTGCGCGCGGCAAATGCTGACCTTACGGGCGGCCGGGTCGAGATTGCCGGCCGTGAACAGACCGTCCGTGCACTTGGCGCAACGCAGACGATGGAAGATCTGCGACAGCTCGAAATACCGCTGGCCGGTGATCGACGGATCCGGCTTGAGGAGGTGGCGACGGTCACCGATGGCTGGTCGGAACAGCGGTCCTTCTCGCGGGTCAATGGTGAACCTGTCGTCAGCTTCGGCGTCTTTCGGGGCAAGGGCGCGTCCGACGTTTCCGTAGCCGAGCGCGTGTCGGAGGCCGTTGCCGAAATTCAGCAGGCCAATCCCGACATCGATCTGCGCATCGTGGATACCTCGGTCGAATACACCGAGGGCAATTATGAAAGCGCGATGCATACCCTTTACGAAGGCGCCTTGCTGGCCGTCGCGGTGGTCTTCCTCTTCCTGAGAAATCTGCGAGCCACGCTCATCGCGGCCGTGGCGTTGCCGCTTTCCATCATCCCGACCTTCTGGATGCTGGATATGCTCGGCTTTTCGCTCAACCTCGTCTCACTGCTTGGCGTGACGCTGGTCACTGGCATTCTCGTCGATGACGCCATCGTGGAGATCGAGAATATCGTCCGCCATATCGGCATGGGCAAATCTCCCTACCGCGCGGCTCTGGAGGCCGCCGATGAGATCGGCCTTGCAGTGATCGCCATTTCGACGACGATCATCGCCGTTTTTGCGCCCGTTTCCTTCATGGATGGCATCGCAGGCCAGTATTTCAAGCAGTTCGGCCTGACCGTTGCCGTGGCGGTGTTCTTTTCTCTGCTTGTCGCTCGACTCATCACTCCGCTCATGGCGGCCTATCTGATGCGCGGGTCCGGCCATCCTGAGGATCAGGAACCTGGCCGCCTGATGCGTTTCTATACAGATTTCCTCTATGGCACGCTGCGTTTCCGCTGGCTCACGCTTTTTGTCGGCGTCGCATTCTTCTCGACCGCCATTTGGAGCACGTCGCTCCTGCCGACGGGATTTCTGCCGAAGGAGGATGCGTCCCGCGTGGTGCTGTCTCTGGAGCTCCCGCCCGGCAGTCAGTTGGACGACACGCGAGGGTCCGCTGACGAACTGGTTACGCGTCTGAGGCAGATTCCAGAGGTGGAAAATGTCTATGTGGTCGGTGGTGCGAGCCCAACAGGCGATCTTGAGCTGCGCCGCGGCTCCATCACCGTCGATCTGATCCACAAATCGGAGCGCGACCGGACACAGGCGCAGATCGAAACGGAAATCCTGGATATTGTAGAAGATGTGCCGGATATCCGCGCCTATTTCGTCGATGATCGCGGCGAGCGGGAGCTTCAGATCGCTCTTCTGGCTGAAAATGAGGACGCCCCGCTGGACGCCGCCGCACGGGATATCCAGCAGGCGATGGTCGAGACCGGGCTCTTTCGCTCGGTGACCTCCAATGCCGCGCTCGACAGGCCGGAAATCATCATTGAGCCGCGGCAGGACCGTTTGGCGGAACTGAACATTTCGACGTCGACCTTGTCCGAGGTCTTGCGTGTGGCAACGATCGGCGATTTCGATCAGAACCTGGCGAAGTTCACGATTGAAGATCGGCAGATTCCGATTCGCGTGCAGCTTTCCGATGCCGCGCGCGAAGATCTGGACGTGATCCGGCAGCTCAGCATTCCGACCCCCTCGGGGCGGACGGTTCCGCTTGATTCCGTGGCAAATGTGCGTTTCGGCCAGGGGCCGACCTCGATTCAGCGCTTCGATCGTGAGCGTCGCATCCTGATCGGTGCGTCTATGGCGGAGGGTTTGGAGATCGGCGTCGGCACGGAGGCCATCGACAATCTGCCGGAAGTTCAGAACCTGCCTGACGGATTGCGCGTGCAGGAGGCCGGCAATGCCGAAGTAATGGGCGATGTTTTCGCGGGCTTCCGGGATGCCATGATCACCGGTCTCATGCTGGTTCTCGTCGTCCTGATCCTGCTGTTTGGATCGGTCTTCCACTCAATGACCATTCTTCTGTCGCTGCCATTCTCGATCGGCGGCGTGGTGGCCGCGCTCGTCCTGACCAATACGGCCATTTCGATGCCTGTCGTCATCGGCATCCTGATGCTCATGGGCATCGTGACGAAAAACGCCATCATGCTTGTGGATTTCGCGATTGAAGAGATCAAGCTGGGCGTGCCGCGGCGCGACGCGATGATCGACGCTTGCCGTAAGAGAGCGCGTCCGATCATCATGACCACCATCGCAATGAGCGCCGGCATGATACCGGCCGCCCTTGCCATTGGCGATGGCGGTGAATTCCGCGCGCCCATGGCCATTGCCGTGATCGGCGGTCTGCTCGTCGGCACCATGCTGACCCTGATCTTCGTGCCGAGCCTCTTCGACATCATGGACTCCGTCAGCGGGCGGGTAACGTCCTTTTTCAAATGGCTGCTGAAGCCGAATGCGAAGGAGGAAGTGAGCGACGAGGAGATCCACAGCGCCAATGTCGAGCAGCACAAGCATGATGCCGAGGAAGTAGCGGGCCGCTATGGCCACGCCGCCGAATAGCTGTCAGGCGCCGCGGAACGGGACCGTCCGTCGCTCACGCCGCCGCCGTCTTATCTGGCAGACCGTGTCGAAAGCTACGGCGCCCACGATGAGCGCGCCGCCTAAAAGCGAAAGCGGGGTGATGCCCTCGCCGAAGATCAGAAAAAGCCAGATAGGCGCTATGGTGGTCTCAAGCAGATAGAAAAGAGCCGCCTGAGGCGCCGGTATATATCGCGGCGCTTGTGCCAGACAGAAAAAGGCGATCGGAAGCGTGATCGCCCCGTTCACAGCAAGCCAGAACCACGAGCCGACCTCAGGCGCTGTTTCGCCATCCACCAGCATCATGCCTCCCATGAGAGCAGGTAGAACGCAGGCGATCAGCGGGGTGAAACCCATGGATTTGCCGCTCCATCTCGAAACGGTAATGGCGCCGGCGATCAGGCTTGCCACGCCGAAGCCGCAGAGTTTGACGAAACCGCTTCCAGCCGTGGGATTGCCGACGATCAACCCGACGCCGAGCAGAACGAGGATAAGCGCGATCCAGGTGGCGGGGGCTGGTCGTTCGCCAAGAAAGAAAAAGGCGAGGAGGGCCGCGATCAGCGGGCTCGTCGCAAGAAGAAACAGCATCGCGCCTGTTGCGCCCTCATCGGCCGAGGCGACCACGCCAGTGACGAAGACGATCGATCCCGTTCCGTAAAAGAGACTGACGAGAAGGCCATGCCAGCCGGGAATGAGCGGTGGCGCGTCCTTCCTGAGCGAGCGCCAGACCGCCCAGATGCCAATGGCAGCCAGCACTTCCAGCATCGAACGGAAAAGTAGGGCCGAGGCCAGGTTGGCGTCGGCCAGTCGCAATGTGGGTATGTCGAAGGTCAGGGTCAGTCCGCCCGTCAATGCGAGCGCATAGCCCAGCAATAAGGGCCTCGGTCCTGTCTTATTCATCTCGTTCCTGCTGAAAACATCGTGCCGCGGTTGGGCCATAGACGGCTCACGGCGGGCTGTCGACAGGTGCCGCTTTGCAGGAAATCGGCGGTCAGTCGGGCTGGTAGCGTTCCCAGCCGGCAGGCATCAGATGTTCTTGCGGTTGGAAGCGGATCTTATAGGCCATCTTTCTGGAGCCCTTGACCCAATAGCCGAGATACACATGCGGCTTGCCCGCTTCGCGCGCCCGTCGCACATGGTCCAGAATGAGGTATGTGCCGAGCGATCGGTCTTCCTGTTTTGGATCGTAGAAGGAATAGACCATCGAGAGACCGTCGGACATTTCGTCCGTCAGCGCGACGGCGACGAGTTCGCCTTCTCCCTCGCCGGTGAGGAAGCTATCCGGGCCGCGTCTGCGATATTCGATGACCCGCGTGTCGACGAAACTGTCTTCCACCATCATCGCATAATCAAGGACCGACATTTCCGCCATGCCGCCATGGGCGTGTCGCGCCAGAAGGTAATCCCGGAAGAGATCATACTGTTCGGAACTCGGCTCTGCCGGATAGAGGGTGCCAACCAGATCGGAATTGCGTTTCAGAACGCGTTTCTGGTTTTTCGACGGCGCAAATTCCTCCGCTAGAATGCGGACCGAAACGCAGGCCCGGCAGGTCTCGCACGCCGGCCGATAGGCAATATTGGCGCTTCGGCGAAAACCGCCCTGCGTCAGCAGGTCGTTGAGTTCGGGAGCGCGGTCGCCGACAAGATGCGTAAAGACCTTCCGCTCCTGCTGGTCTGGCAGGTAAGGACAGACCGAAGGGGAGGTTAGAAAAAATTGCGGCGTCTTGGTCGGATGCTGCGTCATCGTCCCGGTAATGTGGTCTCGCTGTCCGGTCAGTTCCAGAGCCCATAATACCACGGTGCGAAAAGACTGAAAGCAACCCAAAGAATAATGACGAGAGGAACGCCAGTCCGGACGAAATCTCCAAAGCTGTAGCCGCCTGGACCCATCACCAGCAGATTGGTCTGATAGCCCATCGGCGTGGCGAATGAAGCGTTGGAAGCGAAGATGACCGTCGCGACCATGGCTTCGGCGGGAATGCCGGCAAGCTCGGCAGCCGAAAGGGCGACTGGTGTCGCCAGAACGGCCGTCGCATTGTTGGAAAGAAAATTGGTCAGTATGGCGACGAAAAGGAAGAAGCCGGAGAGAACAAACGGCGTGGGCCATGCGCCCATAGCGGCGATCACAGCTTCGGCCAGAAACTGCGCGCCGCCCGTTTCTTCCAGAGCCGTCGCCGCCGCGATCGACGCTCCGACAAGGAGGAATATCTGTCCGTTGAAGGCGCGCTTGGCCTGAGTGAGCGTAAGGCAGTTGGTCGCCACCATCAGAACGGCGCCGACGGTTGCCGAAATGGAAATCGGTGCGATCCCGCTCAGCGCTGCAAGCACGACACCGGCAAATATGCAAAGCGCCAGCCAGGCCTTCTGCGTCTGCGGGACAGCTTCGGCGCTCCATTCCATCAAGAGAAGGTCGTGATTGTCGCGGATCGCAATCAGCCGCTCACTACGGCCGCCTACCAGAACGATATCGCCCGGCTCGAGCCTGATATCGCCCATCGAAAGCCGCCCCATACGGCTCCTGCGCTGCACGGCGAGCACATCGACGCCATGCTCCGTCTGGATGCCGGAGTTGCGGACCGTTCGTCCGCTATGGCGGGAACCGGGAGCGACGATCGCCTCGACGACCTGATAATCCGGGCCTGGTGTGCTGGGGGTCTCTGCCGAGCTGGGATCGTCGTCGTTTTCGCCGACCATCGTGCTGCGCGTTCCACGCGCCAGCGCCTGCATGAACGCCTTACGCGTGCCCGCCAGAACGATCAGATCACCCTGGCTGATGACGACGTCCTCAAAGGGCGGGAGAATCTTGACGCCGCGCCGTTCGATGATCCTCGGCATGAGGTTGCGCAGTCCCGGGAAAAGTCCGGCGCGGCTTTCCATGCCAACAAAGGGGTGATCGGGACCGACCCGGATTTCACCGATGAACTGGGCGCCGGCGCCGGATCGCTTTCGAGCTGCGGCGTTATCCTTGCGTCCGATCAGTCTTGGGACGAAGAACAGCACATAGAGACCGCCGCAAAGAAGTAGGACAACGCCGGGCACAGTAATGTCGAACATGCCGATCTGCAGGCCCTGCTTGGCAGCGACACCCGCCACCAGAAGGTTGGTGGATGAACCGATCAGCGTTGTCATGCCGCCGAGAATCGAGAGATAGGAGAGAGGAAGCAGCGACTTTGCGACATCCAGATTGCGCTGGGCGGCCAGCACGGTCATCACCGGTATGAAGATGACGACAACGGGCGTGTTGTTGAGGAAGGCCGATAGGATCGCAGCCGCGACAAGCGTGATCGTGACGGACAGCGTCGCGGATCGCCCGCCCAACTTGCTGATCATCCGCGCGGGCCGATCCATCGCATCGGTAGCGAAGAGGCCCTGTCCGACAATAATGAGCGCGAGGACGCTGATGAGGGCGGGGTTGGCGAAACCGTTCAGAAGCTGCTCGGGCGGAAGCGCCGCGCCGGGGCCCTGCAAAGGCACCAGTGTGAAAAGAGCGAGCAGCGCCGCCAGAGACCCGATGCTGACTGCCTCGAGCGTGAAGCGGTTGCTGACATAGGCCGCAATGGTCAGCCCGATGACGAGAAATGTCGCCCAGATGTGAAAGTCGCCCATTTAGCCGACTGGTCCCCCATAGTCAGCCGGGAACATACGCCAAGCGTGGACGGTGAAAAAGAGAGTTATCATCGGCACATGTAGAAGGCGGAAAAACTTTTCCCTCCTTTCGGCTCCACGCGCCAATCGTGTTTCGGCAGGTCTCGCGCCGTGAGAGTACGCCTGTCCCGGGGGTCCGAGCGGCGCTAACGACCTGCTGAAGAAAACGCCTCTCAGCGGAGGTTGCGAACCACCACCGTTCCAAGAAGCAGGTCATGGCCCGTCTGCTTGCGGTTGGTGAAAAGAGCGATCAGGAGAATGAAGGGCGTGAGGAAAATGTTACCTGTCCAGAACAGCACCGAATGCAAAGCCCCCCAGAGCGGATCGAGCGGCTTTCCATCCAGGCGTTCGATCTTCAGGCCGAAAATCTGCATTCCAGGGGTCGCCTGAGAGGAGCCGCCCAGCGTGAACGCGGTATAGACGAGGCCGACAAGCGGAAAGATCGCACCATAGAGAAGCCAGGCCAGGCCGAGCGTCAGGATGCCGAGAAAGAAAACCAGCACGCCGGCCACCAAGCTCAGCACCGCCACGACCGTCCAGTCGAAGATGAATGCGAAGACACGCCGGCTGAGGACACCGTCGTAAAGAGCGGGCTCGTCCAGCCGCGTCTGCGGTCGCTCCATCGTATCGCTGCCGCCGAATGTTCTGGCATCTGTCTGGCTCACTGTTCCATCCACCTGTGTTGGGCTTGCCGTCGCGTCAATCGCGCTACAGACATGTAGGTGGCGCCCGATCCCGGTGCAAACGGACGGAGAAAGTCGGGTCAGTGCTCCGCAAGCAGTTCGGCGACGCGAGGCGTAAAATACGAAAGAATGCCGTCGACGCCGGCGCGGCGAAAGGCCATCAGGCTTTCCATCATCACGCGGTCATGGTCCAGCATTCCCGCAGCCGATGCCGCCTCGATCATCGAGAATTCACCGGATACCTGATAGGCGAAGGTGGGGATCTTGAACGTTTCCTTCACCCGCTGACAGATGTCGAGATAGGGCAGTCCCGGCTTGACCATCACCATATCGGCGCCCTCCGCGAGGTCCTGCTCGACCTCTCTGAGAGCCTCTTCCGTGCTGGTGGGCGAGAGATAATAGGTCTGTTTGTCACCCTTCAGCAGACCGCGTGTGCCGATGGCATCCCGATAGGGGCCGTAGAAACCCGACGCGTATTTCGCCGAGTAGCTCATGATCGCCACATCCTGATAGCCGGCGGCGTCGAGAGCATCGCGGATCGCGCCGATCCTCCCGTCCATCATGTCGGATGGCGCGATGATGTCGGATCCCGCCCGGGCCTGACCGACCGCGGCTTCGGCGAGAATCTCGACCGTCTCATCATTGACAATGATGCCGTCTCGCAGCACTCCGTCATGGCCATGGCTGGTGAAAGGATCGAGCGCCACATCCGAAATGATCCCGATCTCAGGCACGTCCGCCTTGAGAGCGCTGATAAGCCGGTTCATCAGATTGTCGTCGTCGAGAATGTGACTGCCGCGCTCATCCTTCCGGTCGCCGGAAATGTGGGGGAAGGGGGCAATGGCAGGCACACCGAGAGCCGCAAGGCGTTTGGCTTGGGCCACAAGGCGGTCGATAGAGAGTCGGCTGATCCCCGGCATGGCATCGATCGGCTCGGCGTAATCCTCCCCCTCGGTCACGAAGCAGGGCCATATCAGATCGTCGACCGTCAACCGGGTCTCGGCGACGAGCCGCCGCGACCAGTCGGTCTTTCGCATACGGCGCAGGCGATGCGAACCGGTGATTTCGTCCACTGTCCGGCGCATCGAAAACGAATTCTTCTTCAACATCGGGTTGCCGGAGCCTTCCATTATGAGCGAAGCGAGCGCTTCTCATCGTCGTGTTCGGCTGTTCCTGCCAGTCTTTTCGGTGCACAGCAACCGTGCCCGCTTGGCAGTTGCCAATGTCGTAGCCATCATCCGTCGGTATGATTCAGTGGTGGCGAAAAAGACAGTTGGCAGACGCGGGCGAAGCCGTGGAGGAGAGCGAAGGCAACGCTATCGCTGCCGGCAGCTTCCTGAATCAGCATGCAAGCCTGTCCCAGAACGGGTATGTCGTCTTTCTTCGCCTGTTGGCTCTTCTCGGCATGGCATGGGGCATAGGCTACTGGCTGCGTCTTATCGGCTGGCACACCGGTCCGGACTGGCGCTTCGATACGATGACCGTGGCCTGGCGCGTGGCCGCCTGCACTCTGGCAGTGCTGTATCCCTTCGCAGCTTCTGGCCTATGGATGCTCGCCAGTTGGGGAACGGTGCTCTGGTTCTGCGCGGCCGGCATCGAACTGACAATGTATCTGGTGTTCCCGGGAGAGTTCGGCGCGCGACCGCTGATCGTGACGCTACACCTCCTCGTCATACTGCTCTACGCCGCCTGGCGCTTTCAGATGATGCACGAGGCCCGCAAGCACAGGCGTGCTGAGGTTGAGCAATCGTGAACGACTCACGATCCGTTTACTCTCTGATTCAGTTCGCTTTTTGAAAGCCTTCGTTAAGCGAGACCTTTAAGTCGAATTTTATGTGCCGGGTGCAGTGTGGCTGCATGGTGAGAAGAACGGAAAACCGTTCCCGCCGGAGCGTCAGACTGGAAGGAACAAGACAATGAGCAGGACAAATCTGCGTACCGCCGCACCCAAAGCCGAACTGAAGAGCGGCGAAATTCGCGACCTCTATATGGAATCGGTTCATCTGGTTGAACGGCTGCATCGCCGTCTTCTGGATGTCATCAAGGATGAATTCGAACGTCAGGGCCGCAGCGACATCAACGCCGTGCAGGCGCTGCTTCTCTTCAATATCGGCGACTCCGAGCTGACCGCCGGAGAACTGCGTTCGCGGGGCTACTATCTCGGCTCCAACGTTTCCTACAATCTGAAGAAGCTGGTCGATCTCGGCTTCATCAATCATCAGAAGAGCCGCGTCGATCGCCGTTCCGTTCGAATTTCGCTGACGGAAGAAGGTCATGAAATCGCGGAAGTGGTTGCGGGCCTCTACAACCGGCATATCTCTTCGATCGAGGCCGTTGCGGGAATCGACGAAGATGAATTCACGCGGATGAACCGTGCGCTCCAGCGTCTGGACCGCTTCTGGAACGACACGATCGCCTACCGCATGTAACGCCCGATCCGGCTTTGTTTCGAAGCCATCTCCAGTCTGGCCCGATTGGCGCGGATGCGATGGTCGGGCCGCTGGCGCTTCTGCGTTTTTATCGGCTCCCGGGCGTATCGGGTCATTCTCACGCCATATTCACGGCGCACCACGAAACGGCAGGTGCGGGGGCTATCGCTATCTGATCGCTGGACGGTCTAACGGCAAAAGGTCGCATTGGTTAGCGAATCCTTAAGGGAACCCGCGCTACTATTTTACTTTCCGGCTTTTGCCGGTGTTGCGTGAAAACACAAAGCGGGATCCGACTTCCATGCAGATCAAACGCCGTCATCTTCTTGCCGGAGCAGGAGTCATGGCTCTTTCGTCGGCCACAGGCGCGAAAGCTGACCAGATTCTTCAGCAGATCTTCAATACGCACGGCCGCAGTGCTTGGAACGACCAGTTCGACAGCCACTACTCCGGCGATCAGAAGGTCATCACGACCCAGCCGATTTTCAGCCCTGCCACCCTGTCCTATGTGCAGCAGGCGATCTCGAACTACGAGATGATCAACGCCTCCGGTGGCTGGCCGAACGTGCCTGCCACTGTCAAACTGGAATTGGGCGTGGTCGATCCGTCGGTCGGTCCCCTTCGCCAGCGCCTGATGGTGTCGGGCGATCTGGACCGCAATGCGGGCATGAGCAACGCTTTCGATTCCTATGTCGACGCGGCGGTCAAGCGCTTCCAGACCCGTCACGGCCTGCCGGCGGACGGCGTGGTCGGTGAATACACGCTCAAGATGATGAATGTGCCGGTTTCCACACGGCTGATGCAGCTTCGCACCAACCTGGTTCGTCTGGAGACGATGGCGAACAGCTTCCTTGGCGATCGCTACGTCGTGGTCAACATTCCAGCCGCCGAGATTGAGGCTGTCGAAGGTGGACGCGTCGTTCAGCGCCATACCGCCATTGTCGGCAAGGTCAGCCGTCAGACGCCGATCCTGAATTCCAAGATCAACGAGATCATCATCAATCCGTACTGGAATGCACCGGAATCGATCATCCGCAAGGATATCGTTCCGCTGATGCAGAAGAATCCGAACTACCTCGCAGAGAACGCGATCCGCATCTACAATCACGGCGATCTGGAAAACGAGATCGATCCCCGCTCGATCGACTGGCATGATCCGGCGACACCCGATTATGTCGGCAAGCTTCGCTTCCGCCAGGACCCGGGCAAGATCAACGCCATGGCCAGCGTGAAGATCAATTTCCCGAATGCTCATGCCGTCTATATGCATGACACCCCGCAGCAGGGCCTCTTCAACCAGCTCATGCGCTTCGAAAGCTCCGGTTGCGTCCGCGTTCAAAACGTCCGTGACCTTGTGGTCTGGCTGCTGCGTGATACGCCCGGCTGGGACCGCCGCTCGATCGAAGCGCAGATCAAGACTGGCGAGTCGGAGCCGGTTCACCTCAGCGAGCCTGTGCCGAACTATTTCACCTACATCACCGCATGGTCTACGGGGAATGGCGTGGTTCATTTCCGCGACGACATTTATGGCCGCGACGGATCCTCTGATCTGCAGCTAACCAGCGCGATGTGAGACGTTCGCCTATTTGATGTTGATCGGGCCGCCATCGCGCGGCCCTTTCTTTTTTCTGCGCCCGGTATCCTTCCAAGGGTCCGGGCAGGGCCTGTCTGACAGATAAATCTGATTGACCCATAGCGATCACCGGATTGATGGTCGCTGGTCAAACTGCTAAGGCGCTTTCTTCCCGACGGGGACGTCGCGAGAGCCAAGTGGGTGATCGCAAGGGCGGCCGCGTTAATCGACACCAGGGACCCACCCGGACCAAGACGTACGACAGGAGCAGGCGCATGAACATCCAGGCGCGTCACGACGGCTTTTTTTCCGATACGCTCGAGCAGAGCGACCCCGAGGTATTCGACGCGGTCCGCAAGGAACTTGGCCGTCAGCAGCATGAGATCGAGCTGATCGCCTCCGAAAACATCGTTTCGCGGGCGGTGCTGGAAGCGCAGGGATCGGTACTGACCAACAAATATGCGGAAGGCTATCCTGGCCGCCGTTATTATGGTGGTTGCGAATTCGTCGATATCGCCGAGAACCTCGCCATCGACCGCGCCAAACAGCTTTTCAACTGCGAATTCGCGAACGTTCAGCCGTCTTCTGGCTCGCAGGCGAACCAGGCCGTCATGCTGGCGCTGGCCAAGCCGGGCGACACGCTTCTCGGCATGAGCCTCGATGCCGGTGGCCACCTGACGCATGGCGCCAAGCCGAACATGAGCGGCAAGTGGTTTAATGCCGTGCAGTATGGTCTCGATCTCGAGACCGGACTGATCGATTACGATCAGGTTGAGGAACTGGCCCTCGAGCACAAGCCGACCATCATCGTTTGTGGCGGTTCGGCCTATTCGCGCCAGATCGATTTCGAACGTTTCCGTGCGATTGCCGACAAGACAGGCGCAAAGCTCTGGTGCGACATGGCGCATTTCGCCGGCCTCGTTGCCGGTGGCGAGCATCCGAGCCCGTTCCCCCATGCCGATGTCGTCACCACGACGACCCACAAGACGCTGCGCGGCCCGCGCGCCGGCATGGTGCTGACGAATGATGAGGATATCGCCAAGAAGATCAATTCGGCGGTTTTCCCCGGTTTGCAGGGCGGCCCGCTGATGCATGCTGTGGCCGGCAAAGCCGTCGCTTTTGGCGAAGCGCTCAAGCCCGCTTACAAGGACTACATGCACAATGTGGTCGAGAACGCCAAGGTTCTGGCCGAAACGCTGGTCGGCCATGGCTTTGCGATCGTCTCCGGTGGTACCGACACCCACCTCATGCTGGTCGATCTTCGCCCGAAGAATCTCACCGGTAAGGACAGCGAAAAGTCGCTCGGCCGTGCCGGCATCACCTGCAACAAGAACGGTGTTCCGAACGATCCGCAGAAGCCGATGATTACGTCCGGCGTCCGCCTCGGCACGCCGGCGGCGACGACACGCGGCTTCGGCAAGGACGAATTCCGCGAGGTCGGCAATCTGATCGCCGAAGTGCTGGATGGCTTGTCCAAGTCGAATGATCCGGAGGGCAATGCCCGGGTCGAAGCTGCGGTCAAGGAGAAGGTGGAAGCGCTGACGAGCCGTTTCCCGATCTATCCGCATCTCGACTGAGCTGGCGGCGGTCTTTTCACTGCCACAGAAACGCTCTAAGGCCTCGCGCAGCAATCCGCTCCGCGAGGCTTTTTCATGCGCTGCCCTTTCTGCCAATCAATGGACACCCAGGTGAAGGACAGTCGTCCTGCAGAGGACGGCGCGGCCATTCGCCGCCGACGTGTCTGCCCCGATTGCGGCGGGCGCTTCACGACTTTCGAGCGCATTCAGCTTCGGGATCTGGTTGTGATCAAACGGTCGAGCCGCAAGGTGCCCTTCGACCGGGACAAGCTGGCGCGATCTTTCGAAACGGCGCTGCGCAAGCGCAATGTCGAACCCGACAGGGTCGAGCGCGCCGTCTCCGGCATCGTCCGGCAATTGGAGAATTCCGGCGAATCCGAGATCGAGGCGGAGATCATCGGCAATCTCGTCATGGACGTTCTGAAGAGCATGGATGACGTCGCCTATGTCCGGTATGCGTCCGTCTATCGCAATTTCCGCGAAGCCAAGGATTTTCAGGATCTTCTGGGTGAACTGGGCGGTCCTGCCGGTCAGGCCGGCGAAGAGCTGTCCGAAGTGAGCGAGGACGGCGTACCGCGCGCCGACGTCAATGACAGGGCAGGCGACTGACGGCTCCATGACGACGGCTCCGCAGCAGATGCCGAAAAACGGTGTCGCACCGCGACCGCTCGGCGCCGGCCCGCGCGCGACCGATGTTGGCGAGATCGAAAGCCGCTTCATGGCTGCGGCAATCCGCCTGTCGCGTCGCAATCTCGGCCGAACCGGCACCAATCCTGCCGTGGGCACTCTGATCGTCTCGCCGAAGGGCAGGATCGTCGGCACGGGAGTCACCGCCCACGGAGGCCGCCCGCATGCCGAGACCGTCGCTCTGGCGGAGGCTGGCGAGGCTGCGCGGGGCGCGACCGCTTATGTGACACTGGAACCTTGCGCGCATCACGGACGCACTCCGCCCTGCGCTCAGGCGCTGATCGACGCCGGCATCGCCCGGGTCGTCTGCGCGGCATCCGACCCCGACGGCCGTGTTGCGGGAAAAGGCTTTGCAATGCTCGAAGCGGCCGGCATTGCGGTCACGACCGGGGTATTGGCCGGAGAGGCCGCGGGCGTGATGGCGGGCTATCTCTCGCGCACCTTCCGCAGGCGGTGTCACGTCACGCTCAAGATGGCCGTGAGCGCTGACGGCATGATCGGTCGTCCGGGCGAAGGACAGTTTCCGATCACCGGCAGTATAGCTCGCGGCCATGTGCATGCCCTCAGGGCGCAGACGGATGCCATCGGGGTCGGTATCGGAACGGCTCTGGCCGACGACCCCCAACTGACGTGCCGACTGCCCGGACTGGAGCAACGATTTCCGGCGAGGATCGTATTCGACGGGGCAGGGCGTTTGCCGCTCGGTGCCAAGCTCGTCAAGACCGCGCCCGCCGTTCCCCTGCTCGTGGCGACGGTTCTGGAAGAGGCCGGGGCCAGAGCGGCAGCCCTGAGAGCCAATGGTGCGGTGATTATCGGCGCGGAACGGGCGGGTGGACGTCTCGCTCTGCCGGAGCTTCTGGAGGATCTTGCCGCGAGGGGACTTGGATCGCTGATGGTCGAGGGCGGCGCCGAAGTCGCGCAATCGCTTCTCGCCGACGGTCTGGTCGACCGCATCTGGCTCTATACGGGCCCGCACCGTCTTGGTACGCCGGCCATAAGATCTCCCCTGACGTCGGAAACGATGCCGGAGGGGTTTCGTCTGACGGACCGCCGAATGCTGGGGCCGGATCGATTTGAGGAATGGGTACGGGACAACTGATGTTTACCGGAATTGTCACTGATATCGGCGAGATCCATACGATCAGCCCGCGCGAGGGCGGCCGTCGTTTTCGCATCAAGACGAATTACGATCCCGCGACAATCGAGATTGGCGCTTCCATTGCCCATGGAGGCGTTTGCCTAACCGTCGTTGCGCTGTCCGAGCGCGAATCGAACGAGCGCTGGTTCGAGGTGGAGGCTTGGGAAGAAGCCCTTCGGCTGACGACAGCGGGTTCGTGGGAGGAGGGGACACGCGTCAATCTGGAGCGGGCGTTGCGTCTCGGCGACGAACTCGGCGGCCACATCGTATCCGGCCACGTGGATGGCACCGCCCGGATTCTGGAGCGCCAGTCCGAGGGCGATGCCGTTCGCTTCACTCTTCTTGCTCCCGATCATCTGGCGAAATTCATCGCGGCAAAGGGATCGGTGGCGCTGGATGGAACGTCGCTCACGGTCAATGCCGTCGACGGAGCACAATTCGATGTTCTGCTGATCGATCATAGCTTGAGTGTGACGACCTGGGGAGAACGGCAGGCCGGAGACGAGGTCAATCTCGAAATCGATACGATGGCGCGCTATGCGGCACGGCTTGCGGAAGCTGCAGGCGAAGCGTAACACGCCGCCACAAGGGCAGAAGAACCGGAGCTGACATGGCCGAAGAGGCAAAGGAAATGAGGCAGGCGCGAGCTGCCAACAAACGGGGTGCTGCCCGGCTCGCCGCGGTGCAGGCGCTTTATCAGATGGATATTGGCGGCACCGGCCTCCTCGAAACCACTGCGGAATATGAGCGGTTTCGGCTGGGACGCGAGATCGACGGCGAACAGTACCGGGAAGCGGACGCAGCCTGGTTCCGTTCGATTCTTTCGGGCGTCGTCACCAATCAGAAGACGATCGATCCGGTGATCAACCGGGCCTTGCCGGATGATTGGCCCTTGTCCCGCCTGGATTCCACGCTGCGCGCGATCCTTCGTGCTGGGGCGTTCGAACTCGCGCACCGCCCGGATGTACCGACAGCCGTCATCGTCAGCGAATATGTCGATGTCGCCAGCGCCTTTTACGACGAGCAGGAGCCGGGGCTGGTGAACGGTGCGCTCGACCGCATTGCGCGCCATCTGCGCCAGTCGCCCGATCGGAAGACCTCATGACGTCTGTCGCGGCCGAAGCAGAAGACGCCGCGCTCAGTACCGCGCGCCACACCGCGCTCATCCTCTCGGCCGGACAGGCCATCGTCGGCGCTGCCGCGCCCATCTGCATCTCTCTCGGGGCCATTGCCGGCAGCTATCTGCTCGGCGACGACAAGTCTCTGGCAACCGCTCCCGTGGCCGGTTACAGCGTCGGGATCGCGCTTGGTGCGCTGCCCGCCGCCGCGCTCATGCGGGCAATCGGCCGGCGCCGCGGCTTCGTCTCGGGCGCTTTCATCAGCGCGCTCGGTGGCATTCTGTCGGCGATGGCGCTTTTCTCCGTCAACTTCTGGCTCTTTGCCATCGGTCTTCTGACCGTCGGAATCGGCGGCAGCTTCGTTCAGCAATACCGGTTCGCGGCAGCCGACGCCTCGCCGGCTCGCTTCAAGCCGAAAGCCATCTCCTGGGTGCTGGCCGGCGGCGTGTTCGCGGCCATTATCGGCCCGCAACTGGTTATCTGGACCAAGGACGCTTTCGCGCCTGCCGTCCCGTTTGCCGGCGCTTTCGTCGGCCTGATCGCCCTGGCTCTGATCGGCGCTTTTCTGCTCAATTTCATGCGACTGCCTCCGGCAAAGGCGACAGCCGGAATCGCTCATGCGGAAACCGCTCGGCCGCTCGGGGAAATACTGACGCAACCGCGTTTCATGGTCGGACTGCTCTGCGCCATCGGCTCGTATTCGATGATGAGCTTCGTGATGACGGGCGCTCCGCTCGCCATGGTGGAGTGCGGCCATTCCGCCGACGAAGCGACCCTCGGTATTTCGTGGCATGTCCTTGCCATGTTCGCCCCGTCCTTCTTTACCGGGCGGCTGATCGAGCGTTTTGGCAAGGTGCCGATCGTTCTCGTCGGCCTCGGCCTTCTTGCGGCCTGTTCGGCAGTCGCATTGGCAGGTTTGGATCTCGCCAATTTCTGGCTGGCTCTCATTCTTCTCGGCTTCGGCTGGAATTTCGGCTTCATCGGCGCCACCGCGATCGTGTCTGAGACCTATAGCGACGCGGAAAAGAGCCGCGTCCAGGGCGTGCACGATTTCATGCTGTTCGGGATGGTGGCTTTCGCCTCTCTAATGAGCGGGCAGGTTCTCAACACGCTTGGCTGGTATGGTGTGGTGATGGTGGTCTTTCCCGTTGTGGCGATCTGCGTTGTTGCACTGATATTTGTGACTTCGATGGAGAAGAAACGCTCGGCATATTGACCTAAGGTTCTGTAGCCGTTCAATCTCCCTCATTGACGGGCCGGACCGGTCTCCCAGAGCGGTCCAGAGGGCCCGGCTTCAACGGCCTCGAACAGGGGTCAGGGAGGGATATACAAAAATGATGGTGCTTCTTCTGGTCGTGTTATGCGGCCTTTTGTCCGTGGCCTATGCCGTGTGGGCGACACAGTCCGTGCTGGCGGCCGATCAGGGCAATGAACGCATGCGGGAGATCGCAGGCTACATCCGAGAAGGCGCAACGGCCTATCTCAATCGTCAATACACGACCATTGCCATCGTCGGTGTCGTCGTTTTCATTCTGGCATGGTTTCTTCTCTCCCTGTCGGCCGCGATCGGTTTTCTGATCGGTGCTGTCCTTTCGGGAGCAGCGGGCTTTGTCGGCATGAACGTGTCCGTCCGCGCCAATGTCCGCACCGCTCAGGCGTCGGCTCATAGTCTCGCCGGCGGTCTTGATATCGCTTTCAAGTCGGGTGCGATTACGGGCATGCTGGTCGCGGGTCTAGCGCTGCTCGGCGTCTCTGTCTATTACTGGGTCCTGACCGGCTTTCTCGGCTATGAGACCGACAGCCGCACCGTGATCGACGCTTTGGTCGCGCTAGGGTTCGGCGCTTCGCTCATCTCCATCTTCGCGCGCCTCGGCGGCGGCATCTTCACCAAGGGTGCGGATGTTGGCGGCGACCTCGTCGGCAAGGTCGAGGCAGGCATTCCGGAAGACGATCCCAGGAACCCGGCGACCATCGCGGACAATGTGGGCGACAATGTCGGAGACTGCGCCGGCATGGCCGCAGACCTCTTCGAGACCTATGCCGTGACGGTGGTGGCAACCATGGTTCTCGGCGCGATCTTCTTCACCGGTACCGGTGTGGTGACCAGCGTCATGCTTTATCCGTTGGCCATCTGCGCGGTCTGCCTGATCACGTCGATCGTCGGCACCTTCTTCGTCAAACTGGGCGCTACGGGCTCCATTATGGGAGCGCTTTACAAGGGGCTCATCGTGACGGGGCTTCTGTCGATCGTCGGCATGGCAATCGCCAACTGGCTGACGATCGGCTTCGGCGATGTCGGTACGGTCGAGAGCCTCGCCGGTGAAGAGTTCGTCATCAACGGCTTCAACCTCTTCCTGTGCGGTATTGTCGGCCTGATCGTGACTGGCCTGATCGTTGTAATCACCGAATACTACACCGGCACCGACAAGCGGCCGGTCAATTCGATCAGCCAGGCATCGGTGACCGGTCACGGCACCAACGTCATCCAGGGACTGGCTATCAGCCTGGAGGCGACGGCGCTGCCGGCACTGGTTATCGTGGCGGGTATCATCGCGACCTATCAGCTCGCCGGTCTCTACGGCACCGGCATCGCGGTTACGGCCATGCTGGGCCTTGCCGGCATGATCGTCGCGCTCGACGCTTTCGGCCCGGTGACGGACAATGCCGGCGGCATTGCGGAAATGAGCGACCTGCCTGGCGAGGTCCGCCAGACGACCGACGCGCTCGACGCGGTCGGCAACACAACCAAGGCTGTGACCAAGGGATACGCTATCGGCTCCGCAGGCCTTGGCGCTCTGGTGCTCTTCGCGGCTTATGCCAACGATCTGCGCTATTTCGCGCGTAACAGCGCGGAATATCCGTACTTCGAAGGGCTCGGCGATGTCTCGTTCGACCTCTCGAATCCCTACGTGGTGGCTGGCCTGATCTTCGGCGGTCTGATCCCGTACCTCTTCGGCGGCATCGCCATGACGGCGGTTGGACGCGCCGGTGGCGCCGTGGTCGAGGAAGTGCGCCGGCAGTTCCGTGAAAAGCCGGGCATCATGCAGGGTACCGAAAAGCCTGATTATGGCCGCGCCGTCGACATGCTGACCCGCTCGGCCATCCGGGAGATGATCATTCCGTCGCTTCTTCCGGTTCTCGCGCCGCTGGTCGTCTATTTCGGTGTGCTTCTGGTCACCGGCGGTGACAAGGCCAGCGCCTTCGCCGCGCTCGGCGCTTCGCTGCTCGGCGTGATCGTGAATGGCCTGTTCGTTGCAATCTCGATGACGAGCGGTGGCGGAGCCTGGGACAATGCCAAGAAGAGCTTCGAGGACGGCTTCGTCGACAAGGACGGTATACGCCATGAAAAAGGCTCCGAAGCCCACAAGGCCTCGGTGACGGGCGATACGGTCGGAGATCCCTACAAGGATACGGCAGGCCCGGCGGTCAACCCGGCCATCAAGATCACCAACATCATGGCGTTGTTGCTGATCGCGGTGCTTGCCCATCTCGGTTAAGAGGCGGCACGGCATATGCCCAATTTGAAAAGAGGGCCGGCGGTTCATCCGTCGGCCCTTTCTCGTTACGCTTCCGGAGGACGCGGCCGCGCCAGGCTCTGCTCCCGGTAAAGAATGTAAAGACCGGCGGCGATGATGACGCCTATGCCGATCGCGGCGAGGCCATCCGGCAAATCACGGAAGATCAACCATCCATAGAAGGTGGCGGCTGGAATTTCGAGATACTGAATCGGAGCGAGCGTTGCGGAGGGCGCAAAGCGAAGGGACCAGGTCATCAGAAGATGAGCGCCGGTACCGAAGATGCCGATGCCGGCCATGAGCAGCGCTTCTGTCGTGTTCGGTATGATCGCGCCCAAAACCGGTCCGTCCTGAGACCATGTCAAAACGAACAGCAAGAGAAGCGGTGGTCCGGCGAGTAATCCGCTCCATGCCTGCAGAGCGATCGGATCGCAATCCCGCGCGATCGGTCTTGAGACAAGCATATAGAAGGCAAAGAGAACGGCGACGAGCAGCGGCAGAAGCGCGGGCAGGCCGACTTCGACAAAGCTCGGCTGTATAACGAGGAGTGTCCCCGCAAAGCCCACCGTGCATGCCGCGATGCGGCGCGGGCCAACCTCTTCTTTCAGGATCAACGCCCCAAGAAACAGCATGATGAAGGGCATGACGAATGCGATCGCCACCGCGTCCGCAAGCGGAAGAAAGCGCAGCGCGGTAAACATGGTCGCCATGGCGCCGACGAAGATGACGGTGCGCAAAATGACGATTTGCATGTGTCTTGGGTCGAGACGAAAAGGGATGCGCGCAAGATAGACGATAGGCAGCAGGATCAGCGCCTGACAGACCATTCGCACGACGAGAAGCTGCACCAGCGGCACCGTCCCTCCCAGGATCTTCGCCATGGAATCCCCAAGCGGGATGATGGCGCAGAAGCCGAGCATCAACGCGATGCCGAGAAACGGCCGATCTTCCTTCATGCTGAACATCTCCCTGTCGTTGCCGCCCGGAAACGGGAGTCCGGACGCTGCCCGGCGCGCCGTCCGGGCCGCAGGGCAATGTGGTGAAAGGGCTTAGAAGCCGCCTGCGCTCGGCGCGCCTCGGCCAAGTCCGGATAGGACGCCGCCAATGAAGGTGGTTTCGCGTCCGCCGGTCGGGGTGGTTCGACCGATGAAATCGAAGACACGTCCGTCCTTGAGGCCGTAATTGGCGATATTGCTGACTCGGCCATCCTCATCGAAGGAGACGGCGAGAACGCGCTGGTCGACGATGCGGCGCTGCGCAAAGCCGACCGGTCGCTGCCGGATCTGCGAAATATAATAATATCGCTCGCCCTGCCCGAAATCGCGCTTTATCGAGGGAGAGCCGAGCGAAAGAAGGACCTGCTCGCGCGACGAACCCACAGGGGTTGCGGCCAGCGCATCCTCATCGATCACGTAGCCTTGCTGAAATTCCTCATTGAGCTTCAGGGCATCGGTGGAATTGCAGCCGGCAAGAGGCAAGGCCAGAAAGCCCGCCGCAACGACTGCCAGCTTGATTTTGCAATTGTTCACGACCATTTCCCCTCAACACAATTGGTAGGCAGCGTTCCGGTTTTGCCGCTGGGTTCCAGCCAGTGCGGCAATTGGGTAAACCAGCTTCCCCGACCGTGCAACCAGCCTTGCAACGCAGCCGAGCGGATAGCATTCATGTTCAAACGTTTCTTCTCCCGTCAACCACCCTCTGCAGATGAGCTGATGACGGGTCTGTATGGCGCCATCGTGACCGCCAGTCGCGATGCAGGCCTCTATCAGATGGCGCATGTTCCCGATACGCCACTCGGCCGCTTCGAGATGCTAGCGCTTCATGTGGCGCTTGTCGTGCGGCGCCTGCGTCTGGAAACGAGCGAGGAGATGAAAGATCTCGCTCAGGATGTGACAGACCGCTTTTTCACCGATGTCGACCGCGCCCAGCGCGAACTCGGTATAGGCGATCTGGCTATGCGCCACCGCATGAAGACGATGGGCAAGATGTATTATGGCCGGCTTGAAGCCTATGGCACCGCGCTGGATGAGGGCGACGGCAATGCGCTCGCCTCTGCTCTCCGCCGCAACGCGCTTGCCGGGGCTCTCGACGCGGACCCGGAACCGCTCTCTATCTACACCGCCACCGCAGCCCGTTCGCTGGACAAGACCAGCGCCGAGGATTTGCTGGCCGGCGCGTTTCGTTTTCCCAGCGCAGGAACGATACTGACAACGGCGACCGAGACAGTTTCAATTCAGGAGGACGCTCATGACTGAACCTCATCCGACCAGTCCGGTCTCCCATGTGGTGACCGCGACCAATTTGCCGGCCAAGGGCCTTGTCGTGAAAGCCGAGGCCGACGCGAAACAGCTCGGCTCGCTGGCGCAGGCGCACGACCTCAGAGCAGTCGAGGATTTTTCCTATCGTTTGCATCTGTCGCCGTGGAAGGGGCGCGGCGTGCGAATTCGCGGTGAAGTGACAGCCAATATAAGTCAGGCCTGCATCGTGACGCTGGAGCCGGTTCATACGGCGATAAAAGAGGCGGTCGAGACGGTCTTTGTGCCGGAGGACAGCCGGTTGGCTCGCCCAGAGATCATCGAAGGCGAGATCGTTGTTGCGGCCGAGGGAGACGACCTGCCGGAGACCTTTTCGGACGGACGGATCGATGTGGGCGCTCTGGCGGAGGAATTCTTTGAACTCGCGATACCGCTTTATCCGAAGCGGGAGGGAGCAACCTTGCCGGACGATGTGGACGGCGAGAGGGATCGGGCTGCGGAGGGCGAAAATCCGTTCGCCGTTCTTTCAGCGCTGAAGCCGCATTGACCCCGATGAAATGAGAAAAGCGTTGTATCGAAGCGGGAAAACACTATGGTCCCCGATCTTCGCTGACGACAGAGGAATGCGACCGGTTTGACAACGATTGCCATTGACGCGATGGGCGGGGATCATGGGCCAGGAACGATCCTGCCAGGTCTTGAAATTTTGCTCGGTGCGCGTTCCGACCTGTCTTTTCGTCTTTATGGCGACGAAGCCAAGGTGGAAGCGGTTATCGCCGATCTACCGCGCCTGAAGAGAGCTTCGACCGTTCATCATACCGACGTCGCCGTCGCCATGGACGAAAAGCCGAGCCAGGCCCTGCGCTCGGGCCGCTACAAATCGTCCATGTGGCAGGCGATCGAGGCGACCAAGACCCATGAGGCGGATGTCGCCGTCTCGGCGGGCAATACCGGCGCCCTGATGGCTATGGCCACATTCTGCCTCCGCACCATGGCCAATATTGATCGCCCGGCCATCGGCGCGATCTGGCCGACCCTGAAGGGCGAAGCGATCGTGCTCGACGTGGGCGCGACAATTGGCGCGGACGCTGTCCAGCTTGTTGATTTTGCCATTCTGGGCGCAGCCATGGCGCGTGCGCTTTTCGGCAAGGAGTGCCCGACAGTCGGCCTGCTCAACGTGGGAACCGAGGATATCAAGGGTCAGGAAGAGGTCAAGGAGGCCGGCCGCATCCTGCGGGAGCGGCGCCTGAGCACCTTTCATTACAGCGGCTTTGTCGAAGGCACCGATATCGGCCAGGGCGTGACCGATGTGGTCGTCACCGAGGGCTTCGCCGGCAACATTGCGTTGAAGACGGCGGAAGGAACCGCCAAGCAGCTCGGCAGCTATCTGCGTGAAGCCATGCAGAGCAGCATGATGAGCAAGATAGGCTATCTCTTCGCCCGTGACGCATTTCGACAGCTGCGCGAGAAGATGGACCCCGCCCGTGCCAATGGCGGCGTCTTTTTGGGGCTGAACGGGCTCGTGGTGAAGAGCCATGGCGGCGCCGATGCCGAAGCCTTTTCAGCCGCGGTCGCGCTTGCGGCCGATCTGGCGAAGGGCAATCTCCAGCATCGCATTCACGACGATCTGGACCGGTTTCACGCCGATCGCATCCCCGCTCCAGGTGATGAGGATACCGAGGCATCCAGCTTCGCACGTGAGCGTTCGCAAACCCCGGAGCCGTCCCCGAAAGGGCAGACAGGAAAAAAGAAATGAAACGCACCGTGATGCTGGGTGTGGGCACGGCCCTGCCTGAACGTATGGTTCCCAATGCGGAACTGGAAACGATGATCGACACCTCTGACGAGTGGATCGTTCAGCGTACGGGTATCCGGCAGCGCTATATTGCAGGCGAGACCGAGACCACAGCGTCTCTTGGCGCCGACGCGGCGAAAGCTGCGCTGGAGAATGCGGGCGTGGACGCGCAATCGATCGACCTGATTGTCGTAGCGACGGCGACTCCGGACAACACCTTTCCCGCCACATCGGTCGAAATACAGAATCGGCTCGGTATCTCGCACGGCTATGCCTTTGACGTTGCTGCCGTCTGCACCGGCTTCATCTATGCGCTGGCGACGGTCGATGCGCATCTGAAAGCCGGACTTGCCAAGCGCGCCCTGGTCATCGGTGCGGAGACTTTTTCGCGTATTCTCGACTGGGAGGACCGGACGACCTGCGTGCTGTTCGGCGACGGTGCCGGGGCCATGGTGGTGGAATTGCAGGATGTCGATGCCGACACGCCGGATGAAGGCGCCGGGATTCTTGCCGTCTCGCTGCGCTCCGACGGATCGCACAAGGAAAAGCTGTATGTGGATGGCGGCCCCTCTTCCACACAAACCGTCGGCAAGCTGCGGATGGAAGGTCGTGAAGTTTTCCGCCACGCAGTTGGCATGATTACCGATGTCATCGAAAACGTCTGCGGTCAGACCGGCATTGCACCCAGCCAAATCGATTGGCTCGTCCCCCATCAGGCCAACCGCCGGATCATCGAGGGTTCAGCGAAAAAGCTTGGTATTTCAATGGATAATGTCGTGATGACCGTCGACAAGCACGGCAATACGTCTGCGGCCTCCGTCCCGCTTGCCCTGAATGAGGCCGTGCAGGATGGGCGTGTGAAACCGGGTGATACGCTGCTGCTCGAAGCGATGGGCGGTGGCTTCACCTGGGGCGCGATCCTGATGCGCGTATAAACACCGACTTGCCGAAATGGCGTCGGCGACCTACCCTCTAGCGAAACCAGAGGGAGCAACCATGGCTTCGCGTACACTTACACGTGCTGATCTTGCCGAGGCTGTCTACCGCCAGGTCGGTCTTTCACGCTCGGAATCAGGCCAGCTCGTCGAGCAGGTCATTGGCGAAATCTGCGACGCAATCGTTCGCGGCGAGACGGTCAAGCTCTCCTCTTTCGCGACCTTTCAGGTCCGCGACAAAAATGAGCGGATCGGCCGTAACCCGAAAACGGGTGAGGAGGTGCCAATTCTTCCCCGCCGCGTGATGACCTTCAAAGCGTCGAATGTCTTGAAACAGCGCATTCTTGACGGTCATGGCGGCGAGAGCGGCGAGAATTGATCGCCTTGCCGGCGTCGTTGATGCCGGCGGCAGTCCTTGCTTTCATCCACCGGACGTTGGGCCCGGCCGCTTGCGCCCGCGCAGTCGCTGATCTTTCATAGAAGGCCGATTCGACAATTCGTGCCGATGGAAGATCGCTTATGGCCGAAAAAGCCGCTGATGCATTTCGAACGATTTCCGAGGTGGCGGACGATCTCGATCTGCCCCAGCATGTTCTTCGTTTCTGGGAAACACGTTTCAATCAGATCCGGCCGATGAAGCGCGGCGGAGGCCGCCGCTATTATCGTCCACAGGATGTCGATCTGATCCGGGGTATTCGGCATCTGCTCTATGATGAAGGCTACACCATCAAGGGCGTTCAAAAAATATTGAAGGAAAGCGGCGTCGGGCAGGTAGCAGCGATCGGCGCCGGCGACAGCGAGGCGCTTCAGGCCGTTGCCGCACGCAAGGCGCAGGCGGCGAACGATCGTGGACGGAGCGCTGCAGCCAAGGCAGCCGATCCACTTCTGGGCGAGGCCAAGGGCCGGCATACGCAGGATGGAAGCGCAGGCGGGAAGGGCAGCGGCCTCAGCCTGTCGGACAATCACCGCAAACTGCTTCAGGAGACGCTGTTCGATCTGCTGGAATGCAAGCGTATGCTGGATCAGACACGCTAGAGCGCAAACGGCCTCGTACCGGCCACCCCCGCCAAAGGCGCCAGCGCCGTCAGGCGCGAAAACTATGCAATGATCATGTGCCGAGGCATCGAGGGTCAGATGGCTCTGCTTCTGCTCGGCAAATGGTCGGAGCGGCCGGATTCGAACCGACGACCCCTTCACCCCCAGTGAAGTGCGCTACCGGGCTGCGCTACGCTCCGAGCGGTTGCCTTCTACGTGGCTTGGCCAGACCGCGCAAGGGGAAATCAGGCTTGTTGCTCTTCGATCTTGCGGACGCGGCGGTTGGTCCATGGCGGCGGTGCGGGGCGCCCGATCGTTTTTCCCTCGGCGTCTAGGGTGCCCGCCTGAAAACGCGCCTCCAGCGCGATGCATCCCCACACCATGCCAAGCAGCAGATAAAAGTGCCGCCAGTGATCGGTATCGATGATGAAGCCGAGCAGGGTGTGGCCGAGAAGGCCCACCCACGCGATCAGGAGAAACGGCTGCCAGGCGCGTTCGCGGAACATGATCTTGAGGCCACCGCCGAGCGACAGGACGATCATGAGGAACCAGCTGGCAAAGCCGAGCCAGCCGTAATCCATCAAGGCCTTCAGCCAGATATTATGGGTATCCTCGCCGAGCATGCGCCCGAAGCTGAGAGGGCCGATGCCGAGCGGCTTTTCCAATGCGAGCTTGAAGCCCAGTATATGCCGGTCGAACCGGCCAAGATGCCCGCCATCATAATCCTGAACCAGCCGGGCGCGGACGGTAAAGAGTTCGGACACGGCAGGTATCTGCAGAACCACGGCCACGCTGATGCCGAGAAGCGCGACCCCCGCCAGCCCGAGTATCAGAATGCGCAATCGGAAAAGACCGGACCGATGGTGCAGCAATAAGAGCCCGAGCTCCATTGCCACGCCGATAACCAGAAGCCCCCATGCGCCTCGGGAAAACGAGAAAAAGATGCCGAGAACGATAATGATGAGCGGAATAGCCCGGACGGCCATGGCATGGACCGGGCCCGTCACGACACGGTGGAGCAGGTAGAGAGTCGGCGGTACGAGAAACGGGCCGAAAACGTTCGGATCTTCGAAAACACCGGTTGCGCGGCCGTATCGGGTGAACAGCCCGAGACCGGGCACGCCGAAAAAGCCCGCCATGCCCAGAATAGACGTCACCACGCCCGATAGCGTCCAAGCGATCATGATGGTTTTCAATATGTCTGGCCTCTGCCGAATGACAGCGGCATAGAAGATCGCGCTGAATGCAAGAAAAAGCGAAACGGCGAGATAGAGCGGCGTATTGTACAATTTGTCCATGACGAGCATGGAGAGCATTCCGCCCACGTTGAAGGTGATCAACAGCACGACCAGCGGTGCGATTGAGACCGAAAGCCGCAGGCCGAACAGGGCCCAGAGCGGTATCAGCACCACCATGTAGAGTTCATAGGGTGCCGGTTCGAATTTGACGAAGCCGGCCAGCAGAACCGCCAGCCCAATCGCCGCTTTCGCAGCAAGATTGAGAAGGTGCCTTTGTGCCGCCATCCGGTGCACCGCGGGCAGCGTGATGCCGCGTGAAGATGAAACGGTTCGGGCTCCGGCGCCGGCCACCATCAATAGGCGTTTTCGGTATTGAAGAGCCGGATGGGGGTCAGCATCAGGATCTTCAGATCGAACAGCAGCGACCAGTTCTCGATATAATAGAGATCGAATTCCGTCCGTTTCTGGATCTTGTCTTCCGTGTCGATCTCTCCGCGCCAGCCATTGACCTGTGCCCAGCCGGTGATGCCGGGCTTGACCCGGTGCCGCGCGAAATAGCCGTCTACGACCTCTCCGAAGAGCCTGTCATGCGCCTGAGCGGTGACGGCATGCGGGCGGGGGCCCACCAGGCTCAGCGATCCGAACAGGGAATTGAAGAACTGCGGCAACTCATCGATCGAGGTCTTGCGAATGAAACGGCCGACGCGCGTGATACGCGGATCGCCTTTGGTGACGACCTTTCGGGCCGTGGGGTCGCATTGATCGGCATACATGGACCGGAATTTGAAGACGTTGATCTCTTCATTGTTAAAGCCGTGACGCTTCTGCATGAAGAGAACGGGGCCGGGACTATCCAGCTTGATGGCGATCGCGGTGGCGATCATGATCGGCGAAAACAGAATGAGGCCAGCTAGCGAGAAGACGATATCGAAGATTCGCTTTGCGACGTTGTTCCAGTCGGTGATGGGCCTGTCGAAAATCGCCAGTGTCGGGACATCGCCAAGATAGGTGTAGGAGCGCGGCCGAAACTGAAGCGCGTTCGAGTGTGATGCCAGACGAATGTCGACCGGCAGGACCCAGAGTTTCTTTAGCATCGAGAGAACCCGGCGTTCCGCGACCAGCGGTAGCGTCACGATCAGCATGTCCACCTGCGCGATACGGGCGAACTCCACCAGATTATCGATATTTCCGAGCTTGGGGTAGCCCGCGACGACCGGCGGACTTCTCGTATCATCCCGATCATCGAAAATGCCGCAAATGCGGATGTCGTTGTAGGGAGAATTCTCCAGTTGCCGGATCAGTTTTTCGGCCAGATCGCCGCCGCCGACGATGAGGGCGCGCCGTTCGATGCGGCCGTTGCGCGACCAGCGCATGATCAGGCGGCTGACGGCAAGGCGCGCTCCGAAAAGGGACAGCACTGTGACGGTCGCCCAGGAGGCAAACCAGAATCTGGAGTAGAAATTGCCAATCTTCAGAAAGAACGTTGCCAGGGCGATGAGGGCGAAGGCCGCGGCGACCGCCAGCATAATGCGGCTGAGTACGGCGAACGGACGTCGCAGCCAGATCATCTCATAGGCTTCCGCCAGATGAAGCGTGATGAGACAGACACCGGCACCGCCCACAATGAGGACGAGATATTCGGTCGCCGTTTCGGCTGACGCGCCGATCTGGAGCAAATAGAGAAGAATGCCGACCAAGCTGATGACGGTGAAATCGAGCAGGCGCACAAGGCCTGCGATCATGCCCGGCGAAATGCTGTCTTGCCGATATTGGGCCGCCACGGTGCGTGCAATTGCGTTCAGCGCACGTCCCCGTTCCGGGTCGAGCGAAGGTGGCTCGACCGTGGCGCGTCGCACGGCTTCCCGGCTGAAGCGTTCGGTTGGATCGGTCGGACTCATGCTCGTCTATCAGTCAGAATATCGCTCATTTGGCTCCTTTCATGCCATAAAAATGGTTAGAAAGCCTTGAACGTCTGACCGGCCTGACGACCTCAGCTCCGTTTTGTCTCTTGCTGTTCGCGGTAGAACGCCATGATTGCGGTCGCCATCGCCTCCAGCGAAAACCGGTCCTGCATGATTTCTCGATCCGGCATTGCCGCCGCGAACCGCTCGGGCGCGGCAAGTAGCGCCGCCATGCGATCGGCGATCGAAGCTTCATTCGGTGCCATCAGGGCAATCGAATCCGGACCAAGAATTTCCGGTATTCCGCCGACGAGTGTGGCAATCATTGTCCGGCCCGCCGCAAGGACTTCGAGAACCGTGTAGGGAAGCGCTTCCGCCCTTGAGGGTTGTACGACATGGCGTGCCAGGCGCATTGCCTCTCGGATCGGCATCGGATCGCGAAAGCGGATGAGGTGCGACAGGCCGCGCTCGGCCACCGCCTGTTCGAGCGCCTGACGGTCAGGCCCGTCTCCCACCATGACAGCGCGAGGCTGTCTGGCCGTATCGTTCTCCACAAGTCTGGAGAAGGCGTTGACGAAAAGGTCCGGTCCTTTCAGGTCCCGCATCATGCCGATGAACAGGAAGTCGGCCGCATCGCCATTGAGAGGAACCGGCTCGAACTCCGCTCTTGAAACGCCGTTATAGACGAGGCGGCTTGCGCAGCGCGGCCTGCCCACCTTTCGCAGAAATGCCTGCCGTTCATATTCAGAGACGAAGCAGATTCCGTCACAGATCCGTGAAAGCTGCCGCTCCGCTCGCGCGAAGAACTTTCCCTCTCGTGTCGCTTCGTCATAGTGAAGGCTCCCGCCATGAGGCGAATAGAATCGCAGTGGCCGGCCGCCGAGGCGAGGCAATGTTCCCAAGATCCGGCTATACGCACCGCCCTTTGCGCCATGGCCATGAATCAGGTCGGGCTTCAGTTTTCCGAGGTGTCGGTGGGTATCGAGAAACGATATTAGATCTCTCGGGCTGATGTTGCGCTGCATGTGGAACCGGTGAACACCAAGGCTGATCTGCGAGGCCAGATCATCCAATGCTTGGTTCTCGAAGGCGGTCCCCGTGTTGGAATCACAAATGATACCAACCTGATGGCCCATCAGTTCCTGTTGATGCGCCAGGTCGCGGACATGGCGGAATATGCCGCCGACGGGCGAACGGAAGCAGTGAACGATGCGCATTGGCCTGCCGTCACTAGGAAGAGGATCAGAAGAGCCTTTCGCGCACATAGAGCGTGTCCCCGGGCAAAAGGGGATCGGAAATGGGAACACGGCCCGTCATGATCTCTCCGTTGACCGATCGCGTAATGTCGACCGAGCCCTGATAGGCGCGGGGGCTGAAGCCGCCCGATGCGGCAATCGCCTTCTGCACTGTCATGCCCGGTACATAGAGATACTGCCCGGCGGCGCCAACTTCGCCCATCACGAAGATCGGGCGATAGCGCTCGACCTCCACCGCAACATCCGGATCGCGCAGGAAACCGTCGGCAAGCCTGGCGGCGATATCCAGTTCCAGCTCCTGGGCTGTCCGTCCCCGGGCAGGGACGTTGCCAACAAGCGGAATGGATACATAGCCGGCCTGATCGACGGCATAGCTTTGCGACAGATCGGCTTCTTCATAAACGAGAAGACGGATCGTATCACCAGAATCAAGGCGGTAGGGCTCCTGCAACGCCGCGTGGAAGGCCGCCGGCGCCGGCCTGTAGTGCGAGCAGCCGGTCACCGAAAATATGACGGCGATCAAGAGCAGAAACAGACGGTTTGGCAGCATTGAAAACGGTCCCACACACACGCCACACTCGTTACAAGTGGCGGATCACAACCGTTATCCTTCTCTTAGGGTTAAGAGCAGGTAAAATGCGGCAGGTTTTAGGGGTTCACCCGCGATCTTAACCGCTCCGAAACCACCCTTCTTTACCTTAAGTGCTCTATTCGGAGTGCGATATGCGTCAGGTTTCTCAACATCAGCAGGATGTCGACCTCGATATGGGAGCGCTGTTTGGCGCCCTCTGGGTCCATCGACTGAAAATAGTTCTCGCCATCCTGCTTTGTACCGCACTGGCGGTTTTCGCCGTTCTGGTCCTGCCCAAAAGCTACCGGAGCGAAGCCCGCCTGATCGTCGAGACGGGCGAAAGTGTCTTTACGCGTCCGAATGCGGCCGATCAAAGCGCGCTCGATGCACAGGCCGTCGAGAGCCAGGTGGCGCTGGCCACCTCGACCGAGGTCTTGAGCAATGTCATCGATCGGCTGAATCTGGCCGAGAACGATGAATTCCGCGATAAGCCGTTGCTACCCTTCTTGCCGCATGAGGAGACCGATCCGCTTGAGCGTCTGCGCCAGCACATAGGCGTCTATCGTGTGGCGAACTCGCGGGTCATCGTGATCGAATTCACGGCCGAAGACCCGGAACTTGCCGCAGCCGGGGCAAACGCAGTGGCCGATGAATATATTGCCGTGCAGGCCGAGGCGAAGGCGCAGAACAATGCTTCGGCGACCGCATGGCTTTCCCCCGAGATCGAAGAGCTGCAGGACCGTGTTCAGGCGGCTGAGGGGGCGATTGCGGCTTACCGTGCCGAGAAGGACATTCCCTCGACACGCTCGAACGGAAATCTTGCCAGCCAGCAATTGTCGGACCTTTCGGCCGAATTGACCCGTGTGAGAGCCGAGGCCTCGGACGCCGCCGCGCAGGCTCGTGGCGTGCGCGAGGCCATAGAGAGAGGGGAGGGGATCGATACCCTTCCGGCCGTCCTGCAATCGCCGGTGGTTCAGAACCTGCAGGATCGCCGGGGCGAACTGACGGGCAACATTGCTGAACTGTCCTCCCGCCTTCTGGATAATCATCCGCGAATGCGCGGGCTCCGCAGCCAGTTAGCACAGCTCGATCGTCAGATCACGGCCGAGGCGCGCAGGGCAGCCAATGCTCTGGCAGCGGAAGCGGAAACCGCCCGTCTGCGCGAGCAGGAACTGACCGATCGCATTGCGGGATTGAAGGCTGAATCTGCGAGGGTCGACGAGGATGAAGTGGGCTTGCGGGCTCTCGAACGCGAGGCGGCTGCCCAGCGTGATCTTCTGGAAAGCTATCTGGCACGCTATCGCGCTGCGCAATCACGCGATGCGGCGGACTATCAGCCCGTTGATGCTCGCATCTTTTCGCGTGCGACCGTTCCAAATTCGCCGGTTTTCCCGAAGCCTGTGCCGATTATCGGGGCGGCCTTCGCGGGAAGTCTTCTTCTGGCTGTCGTGGCGGTACTGCTGACTGCGCTGATGAGCGGCCGCGCGCTGCGGCCCTCCGGCGTCGTGATATCGGAAAGAGAACGGCTTGAAGAATCCGAATATTCTGCCGCGGATGCCGTTCCGTCGGCTCGTAGCAGCCGCAGAGGTGCAGTGTCGCCCGGGCTCGTTCCCGCTTCGGCGGATATTGCACCTGCTGCCTCGGAGCCGAATGTGGCGGTCGCAACCACCGCCGAAGAGACGGTGGCGATCCTTGCTCGTACCGGCGCTTCGCGCGTGGTTTTCGTGAGCCCGGAAGGCGATGATGCCGCCGCTGTTGCCATTGCGGTCTCTCGTACGCTCGCCGATGCCGGCCTACGGGCGATCCTCGTTGACCTGACTGAAAGCGCGGCGGCATCCACCCCGCTGCTTGATGGCGAGGACGCGCTGGGCATCATGGACGTTCTTGCCGACAAGGCGACCCTTTCGCGGGCCGTGCGCGGTGATCGCTATTCCGCTCTTTCCGTCCTGCCTTTCGGGCAGGCCGCTCCGGCCGAAGCTGCAAAGCAGATCGATAGACTGCCGGAGGTGCTTGAGGCGCTCGAAGATGTGTTCGATATGGTCCTCATCGAAGCCGGCGCCGCTGATCCCGAAGGAATCGACAAATTGCGCTGCGACGACGCGGAAATCGTCATTTCCGTGATGGAGGCTGACGAACGCCTGATCGAAGCCGACGTTCGGCGATTGCACCGGGCGGGATTCCGGAACTTCACCATCGCCACCTGCACCGAACTGAAGCAGCAGGCCGAAGAGCTCGAAGGCGCCTGAGCTCGGCTCCGGCTGTTTAACGGCCGGGCCGTATCCGCCTGATGATCTTCATTGCCGAAGCGTTCGACTTGACCTTCCGCTTGGCTTTTGCTGCGGCCCTATGGGCGAAGGCGTGCGCCCGCCCTGTGATCGTGATGCCCAATGCGATGTCGAACAACTCGGTGCGTGTATCGCACCAATGGTGCTTGTAGAATTCGTCGCCGACCGAAAAATCATAGTAACGATAGCCGGCTTCGGCGGCGCGCTGAATGGATTCATGGTGCATGTAGAGCGAGGGGCTGACGGAACGCACCTCCGTCTCGATCGGCTCGAACGCGGAAAATTCGCACACCATGCGATCCGGCAGGAGGCTGTGTCCTGCAATGGCGATCGGTCGGTCATTGACGGACAGGACGGTGACATCGAAGCACGGGTGGTCGAGAGCCACTTCTTTCAGTGCGAGACGCTGGAAGAAGGACTGGATCCGCGGCTCTGCAAAGACGTCCTTGACGCCGAGTTGCTCGAAGCGGCGCGCCTTCATCGCATAAAAATTGTTCAGGGCTTCCGCGATCTGCGGAGCCCCTTGGACGACCTCGACCTTGACGGGACCGATCGTGGCGAAAGCATCATGGTCCTGGCGGTGCTTCTTTCGCTTCTTCTTGCCGGCATTGCGCTTCATCCATGCGTCCCACCCACCTTCGACGTCTGCTGCGAGGTCTGGATCCACACTCTGGTTCGTCGCGAAGGGGAGAAGGGGATTGGATCGGCCACTCATCTGCGGCTGCATCCGCTCAAGAAGCAGGGCATCCACGCGATGGCCGTTGGCTCGCAGAGCCTCTGCGAGAGTGGCTGGATCGATATCGCCGCATCCGCCTTCTGCAAGCGCGGGAAAGCTGCCATTCGCGTGTGAACCGCCGGGAAAATGGGCCACCTCAATGCCACGTCGGCGGCTGACCTGTAGAGGCAGCGACAGGCGCGGCTGCTTCTGGTCGTACAGCACCGCGTAGAATATCGGACAGCCGTGCATTTCACCCCATGTCCGTGCCCAGAACGGACCTTGCGGCGCGCCATAAGCGATGGCCTTGGAAGCGAAAGCGCGGTGAAAGGCATGCCCGTCCGTGCCGCCCAATATGCGCCAGAAGGGAGCCTTCAAGCCGGTCTTGCCGCGTTTGGCAAAGAGCTTCGATGCTTTGCTGTCGTTGTTTATCATGCCGCTCGATTAGAAATGGGCGCACGGATGCGCGATACCGGTTCGCACACCACGCTAACTGATTCTTCCTGAAGTAATGGTGTCGCAGAACAGGCAGATAAGGGGACGGTGAACCCCTTCCGCCCGCATTGATCTTCTAATTTCTGTTTTTCCCACGCGGACGATACATCCAGCGCACCACCCACATGGCGGGCAATATCCAGAATAGGCCGGTCGTCGCAAAGAAGATCAGATGGGTCAGGCCGCTCGATTCGGCCAGCCGCGCTGAGGCCACCGCAACGGTCAGCCAAGCATAGACCAGCGTGAGAAGAATCAGGAGGATGGAACCGACCAGAGTGCGCAGATTGGGACGCATGGGACAGGCCTGTGATATGAGAGCGAACAGTGCCCCGGCTTGAAAACCATTTCGCGCTGCGGCACAACCCGCACAATTCAGCCCTGCCGAAAGGATTGCCCGGCCATGGCCGTTTCTTCCCTAACCGCCCGTGACTTCGATCCTGTGGCTGCGATCCGCAAGGAAGAGAGAAACCGCGCGCAGATACGCACTTGGCTTTATCTTGTTCTCGCTCTCATTTTCGCGCTCGTGCTGGTCGGGGGTGCCACGCGCCTGACCGATAGCGGCCTGTCGATCACGGAATGGCAGCCTATTCACGGCGTAATCCCGCCGTTGAGCCAGGCCGAGTGGCAGGAGGAGTTCGAGAAGTACCAGCAGATTCCGGAATATACCGAAATCAATGCCGGCATGAGCCTCGGCGAGTTCAAGACGATTTTCTGGTGGGAGTGGGCGCACCGGATTCTGGCGCGTGGCGTGGGTCTGGTCTTCGCGGCGGGACTGGTGGGGTTCTGGGCGCTCGGCAAGGTGGAAAAGCGCATCTTGCCGAGGCTGATCGGCATCTTTTTGCTGGGAGGGCTCCAAGGCGCCATTGGCTGGTGGATGGTCGCATCAGGCCTCACCGAAAGAACGGACGTTTCGCAATATCGTCTCGCCATTCATCTGACGACCGCCTGTCTGATCTTCACAGCAACCATGGTCGTGGCGCGGGGCCTTGCGCCGCATAGCGACGTGAAGGCGTCCAGCGGATATCAGAGGGCGGCGGGTTTGCTGGTCTTTCTTGTCCTGATCCAGATTTTCCTCGGCGGCCTGGTGGCCGGGCTCGATGCCGGCCTCGCCTACAACACCTGGCCGAGAATGGACGGCGCATGGATACCGTCCGGGCTCGATACGCTCGAACCCCTCTGGCGCAACTTTTTCGAGAATCCCAAGGCCGTCCAGTTTATCCACCGGGTCAGCGCCTATGTGGTTTTCATCGCCGTCATCTGGCACGCGATCGCCGGTTTCCAGGGCGGTAATTCGACTCATGCACGGCGTGCCGCGGTATTGTTGGTTCTCGTACTGGCGCAAATGGCGGTGGGTGTGGTCACTCTGCTCTGGGCTGTTCCCATCCACGCCGCACTCACCCATCAGGGTCTGGCGCTGATCGTCCTCGGCTGGAGCGCAGCGCATTGGCGCGGCACGAAGGGATCCTATCCCTCGCAGACGCGCGTCGAGGTCGAGCCGGAAAACAGCGGATGGGCCGCCGCGAGCGCTTGAGCGGCCGCAATCAGCCTCGGAGCATCAGGTCGAGGTTCTGCACTGCGGCGCCGGAAGCGCCCTTGCCGAGATTGTCGAGCGATGCGACCAGATTGACCTGACCGGCGCCCTTCGTGCCGAAGACATGGAGGCGCATACGGTCGGTGCCCGTCATCTCTTCCGCATCGAGACGGCCGAGCGTATCGGCCTCGCCAAACGGCGCGACCTCCACTTTTCCTCCTTCGCCTGCATAGTGATCGGAAAGCACGGTATGGAGACGCTTCATGTCGACGTCATCGCCCAGCAGGTCGAGATGCAGCGGCACATTGACCAGCATGCCTTGCGCAAATCGTCCGACCGCCGGTGTGAAGATCGGCTTTCTGGTTATCCCGCCATGCATCATGATCTCGGGCAGATGCTTGTGCGAAAGCGTCAGTGCATAGGCAAAATGATTGGCGGCAATGGCGGCCTCGCGTGACGCGTCTTCCATTTGCGCGATCATCTGCTTTCCGCCGCCGCTATAGCCGGAAACCGCATTGATGGTCAGCGGGTAGTCGCGCGGCAGCAGGCCCGCTTCCGTGAGCGGCCGCAGCAAGGCAATGGAGCCTGTGGCGTAGCATCCGACATTGGCGACGCGCTCGGCGGCGGCGATCCGCTCGGACTGCCCGGACGTCAGTTCCGGAAAGCCATAAACCCAGTTATCCGCAGTCCGGTGTGCGGTGGACGCATCGATGAACCGTGTGCCTTTTCCCTCTGCCAGCGAAACGGCTTCGCGGGCTGCATCATCTGGCAGACAAAGAATGGCAATGTCGGCTTCCTGAAGAAGTGAGGCGCGCTTACCCGCATCCCGCCGGTCTTCCATCGCAAGCGAAAGCAGCGTCAGATCGTCGCGCTCGGCAAGGCGCTCGCGAATCTGCAGCCCAGTGGTGCCATGCTCGCCGTCGATGAAGATCTTCGCAGTCATGATTCGTCCGTCCGCTGTCTCGATGGGTGGCAGATACGTGTTTTCGCTCGCCATGCAAGCGATGCCGCTGATATCTAGGTTGCAAAAGAAAAGGCCGGCTGCGAGAGCCGGCCTTGTCCAAGAGTCTGCTCCAAAAACGCTTAGCGCTTGGAGAACTGGAAGGACCGGCGGGCTTTCGCGCGACCGTACTTCTTACGCTCGACCACGCGGCTGTCGCGGGTCAGGAAACCACCCTTCTTGAGCACGCCGCGCAGGGCCGGCTCGTAATGGGTCAGCGCCTTGGAGATGCCGTGACGGACGGCACCGGCCTGACCGGACAGGCCGCCACCAGTGACGGTCGCGACGATATCGTACTGGTCGGCACGTTCGGCCGCGACGATCGGCTGCTGCAGCACCATCTGAAGCACGGGACGAGCGAAGTATTCGCCGAATTCCTTGCCATTGACGGTGATGCGGCCGGAGCCCGGCTTCACCCAGACGCGGGCTACCGCATCCTTACGCTTGCCGGTCGCATAGGCGCGGCCATGAGCGTCAAGCTTCTGGACATGAACCGGTGCAGAGTTCTCGGTCGTCGTTTCGACGCCGATGGCTTCGCCCAGTTCTTCGAGAGAGTTCAGTTCGGCCATTTCGGTCAGACCCGTTTGTTCTTGGAGGACAGGGCGGCGACATCCAGCGACTTCGGCTGCTGCGCCTCATGCGGGTGCTCGGCACCGGCATAGACCCGGAGGTTCTTCATCTGGCGGCGGCCAAGGGGCCCGCGCGGGATCATGCGCTGCACGGCCTTCTCGACGACGCGCTCCGGAAAGCGGCCTTCGAACATCTGCTTGGCAGTGCGTTCCTTGATGCCGCCGGGATAGCCGGTGTGCCAGTAATATTTCTTGTTTTCGTACTTGCGACCCGTGAACACGGCCTTGTCGGCATTGATGATGATGACGTTGTCGCCATCGTCAACATGAGGCGTGTAGGTCGGCTTGTGTTTGCCGCGTAGGCGGTTGGCGACGATGGAGGCCAGACGGCCGACGACGATGTTCTCAGCGTCGATCAGTATCCAGTCTTTCGTCACTTCCGCAGGCTTCTGCGAAAAGGTCTTCATGGTTTCGTCCTTTGAGAACCGGCGACGGGCCGGCGTTTCTTGTTGCTTGTATTCGCCCATGCTGATGCATGTTCGAACGAAACAATGGCCCGGACATTGAGCGCCGAGCCATCGATGCGGGGTCATTACGGCAGCCGACAGTGAAGGTCAAGCGCCTTTATCCGCGGTAAAATTGCTGTATTGATGTGATATCAATGACTTAGATATTATGGTATTATTTTACCGCCTCAATTTTGCGGCGGAATCGCATATGTGCCGGTGGCGTGGGCGGCGAGTTTGCCCTGGGAGATCATTTCCACTTCGAAGACCAATAGCGACCGACCGGCCTTCATGATGCGGCAGATCGCCTCGATCGAGCCGGCTTCGGCCTTGCGCATGAAATTGATGTTCACATTGGTGGTGACGATCAGTGGATCGCCGCGCACATGCGACAGGGCGCAGGCCCAGCCACCAATATCGGCAAGAGCGAAGAGGGCGGGGCCAGAGACCGTGCCGCCGGGGCGCAGATGCCTCTTCTCGGCGTGAAAACGGATGCGCACTTCGCCCGGCTCGACCGTCAACACCTCATAAGGAAAGTCGCTCGCATATTTACCAAAACCCTCGGCCATGATGCGCTGGACCTCGTCCTTGCCCAGTACGGGTTTGAGGTCGTTCTCCGGTTTCGCCATCCCTGTCTCCCTGTTGTCGGCACCCTATCTTGGCCGCTAAAGGCGGTGCAATCTTTCCGCCCTTATCCAGAGGGCCAAGTATCGGGAGCGACGAATGGGAGAGGTTCTGACCATCGAGAACGATGCAACGACATTGCGGGTGACGCAGGAGGGCGGAGTGCGCCGGATCGCCATGGCACGGCCACCGGCCAATGCGCTCAGCCTGGAGTTCATGGGACAACTGACCAAGGCTTTCGAAGAGGCTGCGGGCGACGAGGGTGTTCGCGTGGTTGTCCTCGCTTCCGATGCCAAGGTCTTTTGTGCCGGGCACGACCTGAAAGAAATGCAGGCGGCCCGCCAGGAAGCGGATCAGGGCCGCGCCTTCTTTGAAAAGACGTTTCTGCGCTGCTCCGATCTGATGCAGACGATCGTCAAGCTTCGGGTGCCGGTGATTGCCGAGGTCAATGGCGTGGCGACGGCCGCCGGCTGTCAGCTTGTCGCGTCCTGCGACCTCGCCATCGCTTCGGAAGAGGCGCGATTTGCGACTCCCGGCGTCAATATTGGCCTGTTCTGCTCCACGCCCATGGTTGCGCTGAGCCGCAACGTTCACCGAAAGCACGCCATGGAGATGCTGCTGACGGGCGAAATGACGGAGCCCACCCACGCCCGCGAAATCGGCTTGATCAATCGTGTGGTGCCGAAGGAATATCTCGGTCAGGTCGTTCAGAAATATGCCGAGACGATCGCCTCGAAATCGTCCTTCACCCTGAAGCTCGGCAAGGAGGCGTTCTATCAGCAGACGGAAATGCCGCTGAGCGATGCTTATGATTACGCGGCCCGGGTGATGGTTCAGAACATGATGGCGAAGGATTCGGAAGAGGGGATTGGTGCATTCGTCGAAAAGCGGACACCGCAGTGGAAGGACGAATGACCATGGCTGCGACGCCGCCTCTTCCGCCACGGATGACGCTCGTCACGCTCGGTGTCGCCGATATCGCTCGCTCGACGGCCTTTTACGAAAAGCTCGGCTGGAGCAAATCCTCTGCCTCCAATGAAAACGTGACCTTTTTTCATATGGATGGCACCAAACTGGGCTTGTTCGGCCGCTCGGCCCTTGCCGACGATGCGCGTGTCGAAAATTCGAGTGGCGGTTTTTCCGGTGTGACGCTCGCGATCAACTTCGATTCCGAGCAGGAGGTCGATGCCGCCTACGATCATGCCGTGTCGATCGGAGCGAAGGCCACCAAACGGCCCGAAAAAGTATTCTGGGGCGGCTATTCGGGTTATTTCGCCGATCCCGATGGCCACCTCTGGGAATTGGCGCACAACCCGTTCGCGCCTCTCGATAAGGACGGCCAGATGGAATTACCCGAATGAGAGATGCTTTTGATACCGCTTCGCACGATCAGTATGACAAGAAACTGATCGTCCGGGTGTTGTCGGAAACGAAGACCGTCGCGGTTCTCGGGGCTTCAGCAAATCCGGTACGGCCCAGCTATTTTGTCGTCAAATACCTGCTGGACAAGGGCTATGAGGTCTGGCCGATCAATCCGGGCCAGGCCGGCAAGCAGATTTGCGGCGCGATGACCTATGCCAGCCTGTCAGATCTTCCGGCCGCGCCGAATATGGTCGATATCTTCCGCACGCCTGATGCCGTTCCCGGCATCACAGACGAAATCCTTCCAATGGAGCGGCTGCCTCAATTCGTCTGGATGCAGCTTGGCGTGCGCGACGATGAAAGCGCGAAACGCCTTGAGGACGCCGGCATCACTGTCATCATGAACCGCTGCCCGAAGATCGAGTATGCCCGTCTTTCCGGTGAAATCAGCTGGAGTGGGGTCAACAGCCGCGTCCTGTCGTCGAAAAAGCCGGTCTCCGGGCATAAGGTCCAGAGCCTCGGTATAAGACGCGGCTAACAGAGGTTGGGAAAAGCAAAAAGCGGGCTCTTGCGAACCCGCTTTAAGGAGAGGGCCGGCCATTACATCCGTGGCTCGGTCCATTTCCGAAACATCATGATGCGCTAAGATGGTTAACAAAAGGTTAACGGTTGCAACGCTTCATGGCGGTCGTAATCGCGACCTTCGGAAATATTGCTCAGCGGCGCGGCCAGTTCTTCCGTGGTCCGCAATCCATCTTCGCTTCGTTATCTAAGGTGGTGATGTAACACCAAAATGACAAGAGCGTGGATGAATTGCGTCTGGCTGGACAAGGGCGCATCGGATCGCCAATGTCGCGCCGATTTCATTTCGGAGAATTATCATGACCGACCAACAGCCTGGTTTCTCGACCCTCGCGATCCATGCGGGTGCACAGCCGGACGCCACCACGGGCGCACGCACGACGCCGATTTATCAGACGACATCCTATGTCTTCGAAAGCGCCGATCACGCCGCTTCGCTCTTCGGCTTGCAGGCATTTGGCAATATCTACACCCGCATCATGAACCCGACGCAGGGTGTCCTCGAAGAGCGTCTTGCCGCTCTCGAGGGTGGCACCGCTGCTCTTGCCGTGGCCTCTGGCCATGCCGCGCAGCTTGTCGTCTTCCACACCATCATGGAGCCAGGCGACAATTTCGTCGCGGCGCGTAAACTCTATGGCGGCTCGGTCAACCAGTTCGGTCACTCCTTCAAGAATTTCGGCTGGGAGGTACGCTGGGGCGATGTCGATCAGCCCGAGACGATGGCCGAACTCATAGACGAGAAAACCAAGGCTATTTTCATCGAGAGCTTCGCAAACCCCGCCGGTGCGGTCTCCGATATCGAAGCCGTTGCCGCCGTCGCGCAAAAGGCGGGTATTCCGCTGATCGTCGATAATACGATGGCCACCCCCTATCTCTGCCGCCCGCTTGAACATGGCGCCGATATTGTCCTGCACTCCCTGACGAAATTTCTGGGGGGACATGGCAATTCCATGGGCGGCGTCATCGTCGATGGCGGCACCTTCGACTGGAGCGCGTCCGACAAATATCCGATGCTGAAAGAGCCGCGCCCCGAATATGGTGGCGTGAAGCTTCACGAGACCTTCGGCAACTTCGCTTTTGCCATCGCCTGCCGTGTGCTCGGCCTGCGCGATCTCGGTCCGGCGATCAGCCCGTTCAACGCCTTCCAGATCCTGACTGGCATCGAAACGCTACCTCTCCGTATGGAGCGCCATTGCGAAAATGCGCTGACCGTGGCCAAGCATCTGAAGGCCCACGACAAGGTGGAATGGGTGAACTATTCCGGTCTTGAGGAATCACCGAACCATGCCCTTCAGCAGAAATACGCGCCGAAGGGCGCCGGGGCCGTTTTCACGTTCGGACTGAAGGGCGGCTACGAAGCGGGCGTCAAATTCGTCGAGGGGCTCGAACTGTTCAGCCATCTCGCCAATATCGGCGATACGCGCAGCCTGGTAATCCATCCGGCCTCGACCACTCATCGCCAGCTCTCCGACGAACAGCGGACGGCGGCAGGAGCCGGCAATGAGGTGGTTCGCCTCTCCGTCGGCATCGAGAGCGTCGACGATATCATCGCCGATCTGGATCAGGCGCTCGCCAAGGCTTGATCCGCAGGGCGCTGCCACATCGCCTTGATGCATAGATGGCGCCGGCGGGATGGGGCGGCGAACGCCTTCCCGCCGGCGACGATTTGTCTCCCGACATAGGGGCTCGGGAACGAACAAAAGTTTGGTGGATACGGATCGTTTCTGACGGTGTCACTCTGTGTTGACGCCCTATCTGTTCGTCCGGACGAGAATTCGGACTTTGGAGCAGAACGCTGAGCGATAGCCAATCGAAAGAAGGCCTTCCTTCCGATCAACGGATCTGTGAGGCTGCCGATCGTCTCGAACCTTTGCTGATGATGCGCGGCGTCGTTGAGGACCGTGTGCGGCTTGCGCTTCTCGTCTTCCGCTCGAGCGAGGAAGCCAGCGCCAAATTGCTGACAGAGGACGGCGAATGGCCGGCGCGGGTCATCTTCTCGCGTTACGGCGTTGTCGCCGACCGCTATCTGTTCGACCTTCCGATCGGTTTGACGGAAGGATGGTATGAACTGGATGGCGCACGCGTTTCCGTGGCGACCGATTATGAGGGCGACGAGATGCGTATCGCCTTCGTGTCCTGCAACGGGCAGGAGCAGGGCGATCTCGATCGCAAGCGGGAAGATCGCAATACGCTCTGGTCGCGCCTGAAGACCGAACATCAAGCTGCGCCCCTTCACCTCCTGCTTCAGGGCGGCGACCAGATCTATGCCGATGAAATTTTGGACGCTCATCCGGCCACACGCCGCTGGGAGGATGATGACGACTATGCCGGCAACGACGTAACCGCCGAAGATCTCGAAAACATCCGAACAGCGCTCTCTCGTTCGCTCTTCGCCCGCTATCTCGTCTTGCTTGGCCATGACGAGGCGAAATCATTGCTCCGGTCGGTGCCGACCCTTTCCATGTGGGACGATCACGACATTTGCGATGGGTGGGGCTCCCTTGCCGAAGCGAAGCTGGATTCGCCTGTTGGGCAGACCGTCTTCGAGGTGGCGCGCGAGCACTTTCTGCTCTTTCAGCAGGCCTCGACGCTGGACGATCTTCCCGAGACAATGATGGAGCGCGCTGGAAGCGGGTTCGGCATGCATGTCGAATTGCCGGGACTCCACGTCGTCATCCCAGACTTCCGCTCGGAAAGACGACCGGATCGCGTCATGACCGAGGAAGGATGGCGCAGCTTCGATGAGTCGCTGAAGAGAGCTGCCGGCAGTCGGGTTCTCTTCGTTTCGACCATCCCTGTCCTCGGCCCTCGGCTTTCGCTCGTGGAATCGACGATGAACGTCATTCCAGGCGCGCAGAAGTATGAGGACGATTTGCGCGATCAATGGCAGAGCCGTCATCACCGCGCCGAGTGGACGAGAATGCTCAAGCGGTTGGTAAGAGCCAAGGATGAGGAGGGGACGGAGGTGACCATCCTTTCCGGGGAAATCCATCTCGCGACGCGCGGCACTCTGGCTTGCAATACGGGGACGGTCCACCAGCTCGTGGCATCGGGCATCACGCACGATCCGCCGCCACGGGGCTGGGCACGGACACTTGGCGCGCTCGCCTGGCTCGGCGATTCGCCGCTTCCGGACCACCCGATCAGAATGCGTTCACTGCCTGGCCATCCCCGGACCTATTGTGACCAGCGCAATTACCTGCGGCTATTGCGCAAGGACGGCCGTTGGAGAGCCTGGTGGGAGACGGAGGAGGACGGAACAAGCGAGCCGCTCGATCTGGGATCGGTCGATCACTCCGTCTGACCGCGTTCGCCTAACGGCAATGGCCGCGTAATGCGACAGTCTTCCACTGTGTTGAGGCCTCGCGCACCTGCACTGTTTCCGTAACTGTTGCGTATTCGGCGGGAATGGTATGGACGCGCTCGCGGGCCGGTTTGACGACGACGGTCTGCGCCACGCGCTCCCGGACCGCCGGAATAAAGACCTCCTCTGTCCGCGCCGGCTGAATGATCTCCTGGGTCCATTCGGTGCCGTATTGTGCGGGGATGACCTTGTAGGAAACGGTTGCCGGACGAACGGTGACTTGGCGCGCAACCGTTTTCTGGCGTGGCGGAAGTTTGATCTTGCAAAGTGTCCTCTTGCCGCCAATCACTCTCCACTCCCATCCGATGCCGCCTGGCACGGTGATCGTCTCGTGAACGGTCCGCACGACGGCCGGCATGTGCTGCGGTACACGCTCGGCGGGGCGGATCAGAACCTTCTTGCGGACAGGCCGGGTAACTGCGTCGACATAACGCCATTCCTTTCGGGCCGGCTGCGTGACCACGGTTTGCCATACTGTCTTCGTGACGGCTGGAATATGTTCGATGCTCTGGCGCGCTGGTGAAACCTGAACCCGCTTCGTCACCGTTTTGTATTGTGCCGGCCGGTGCTCGGCCTGATAGCACGACAGCGCCTTCCCACCCGCAAGGGACGGCGCGGTCGAGGTCAGGGCCAAGGCGCAACCGAAGACGCAGGCAACGGAACGGCGAAACGGTAGGAGGGAACGGTCTGTCATGCGGCGGAATCCTGTCCATGGCAGCGCGAAACGCGCTCGCTTCATGGTCAGCCTAACGCAGGGAAACCGTGTTTTGCTGCGGTCTGAAGGTCAACGTCGTGCAGGAAAGGTTACTAGTTCGAATTGTAGTGATCGAAGCTGTTATTCCGGCCCTTGTTATCGGCGGCGCTCAACCCTTATTTAGGAGTTCGCGGCTACCCCTGAAGAAAAGGGCGGAAAACAACGCTGCTCACCGCTCTGCGGGACGGATATTCCGGCCCGCTCCCCGTGCAACGCTTAAGGATTATAAATGAGAGACCCAGTCGAAACCGCAATGAGCCTCGTGCCGATGGTCGTTGAGCAGACCAATCGCGGCGAGCGGGCTTACGACATTTTTTCGAGGCTCCTGAAGGAACGGATCATCTTCATTACCGGCCCGGTCGAGGACGGAATGGCATCGCTGGTCTGTGCGCAGTTGCTCTTTCTCGAGGCGGAGAATCCTTCAAAGGAAATCAGTCTCTACATCAACTCGCCCGGTGGCGTTGTGACCAGCGGCATGGCGATCTATGACACGATGCAGTTCATCAAGGCGCCGGTGACGACGCTCTGCATGGGTCAGGCGGCCTCGATGGGTTCGCTTCTGCTCTGCGCCGGTGCGCCGGGTATGCGTTTTGCTACTCCGAATGCACGCGTGATGGTTCACCAGCCGTCGGGCGGTTTCCAGGGGCAAGCGTCGGACATCGAACGTCATGCCCAGGATATCATCAAGCTGAAGCGTCGCCTGAACGAGGTTTACGTTCAGCACACCGGTCAGGACTACGATACGGTGGAACGCACTCTCGACCGCGACCACTTCATGACAGCGGAAGAAGCGCAGCAGTGGGGACTGATCGACAAGGTTATCACGACGCGTGATGCCGTCGAAGGCGAGAGCGAATAAGCAACTGGCGGGCCGTTTTGCGGCAAAAAAGGCCCGTCTCACTTTCCAGCCCGTTGAATTGCCTGCATTGGCGAATTGTGATTGGGTTGGATGAATGAGTCCATTGGCGACCGTCAAGAGACGGTATTGCTGGGCAGCGAGAGGACGAACATATGAGCAAAGTCGGCGGCAACGGGGGCGGCGATTCCAAGAACACGCTGTACTGCTCCTTTTGTGGCAAGAGCCAGCACGAGGTTCGAAAGCTCATCGCGGGACCGACGGTCTTCATCTGTGATGAGTGCGTCGAACTGTGCATGGATATCATCCGCGAGGAGAACAAGAGCTCCATCGTCAAATCCTCCGACGGGGTGCCGACGCCACAGGAAATTCTTGAGGTTCTCGACGATTACGTCATCGGGCAGCCTTACGCGAAACGCGTGCTGTCGGTGGCCGTCCACAACCATTACAAGCGGCTCGCCCATGCGTCGAAAAACCAGGACGTCGAACTTGCCAAGTCCAATATTCTTCTGATTGGGCCGACCGGCTGCGGCAAGACACTTCTGGCGCAGACGCTGGCGCGCATCATCGATGTGCCCTTCACCATGGCCGACGCCACGACACTGACCGAGGCCGGTTATGTGGGCGAGGATGTCGAGAACATCATCCTCAAGCTGCTGCAGTCGGCCGACTATAATGTCGAGCGGGCGCAGCGCGGCATCGTCTATATCGATGAGATCGACAAGATCAGCCGCAAGTCGGACAATCCGTCGATCACGCGGGATGTTTCCGGCGAAGGCGTGCAGCAGGCTCTGCTGAAGATTATGGAAGGCACTGTCGCCTCCGTGCCGCCGCAAGGCGGGCGCAAGCATCCGCAGCAGGAATTTCTGCAGGTCGATACGGCCAACATTCTCTTCATCTGCGGCGGGGCCTTCGCCGGTCTCGACAGGATCATCTCCGATCGCGGGCGCAAGACATCGATCGGCTTTGCCGCCAGTGTCGAAAATCCCGACGACCGCAAGACAGGTGAATTGTTCCGTAAGGTGGAGCCGGAAGATCTTCTGAAATTCGGTCTTATTCCGGAGTTCGTGGGTCGTCTGCCGGTTCTCGCCACGCTCGAAGATCTCGACGAAGACGCGCTGATCCAGATTTTGAGCGAGCCGAAGAACGCGCTCGTGAAGCAGTATCAGCGTCTGTTCGAGATGGACGAAGTGCAGTTGACCTTCCATGAGGATGCGCTGCGTGCCATTTCGCGCAAGGCGATCGAGAGGAAGACCGGTGCCCGTGGCCTTCGGTCCATCATGGAGGGCATCCTGCTCGACACGATGTACGATCTGCCCGGTATGGAAGGCGTGCAGGAGGTGGTGATTTCCGAAGAAGTCGTCGCTGGCAATGCACAGCCGCTCTACATCTACTCCGAAAGCCGCAAGGAAAAGGGCAAGACCTCCGCTTGAGGCCGGGCTTTACCGAATGAATCGAGTGCGTCTCTTCGGAGGCGCCCTTTTCTTTTCCACATCCGGATAGTCTGACGACCGCTGATGGAGCGCAATTGGTAAGAAGAGATTTACCAAATTGGGCGCAATGCTAACGGTGTGGAACCGGTCGCCCGCCCCAAAGCTGGCGATCGTTTCGTTTTCGGTGTGTGGAGCGCTATCCGTGACACTGTCGTCCCTGTCCCCCTCCTTCGTGACGTTGCTGACGGGCCCTGTGGCCTGGAGCCTTTATCTGCTGGCGCTTGCGCTCATTGCGCGCACCACCACGGAGAAGCTTTACATCCAGCGCCTCGAAAAACAGTATCGCAACAGGCATCGGGCGGCCTGTCGCGCGGCCATCAATGGCGTTCTGATAATCGGTCTGCTGGCGCTGTGGATCGATCAGCTTCAGACTCTTCTGCTCTCCCTGACCGCCGTGATGGTGGCGCTCGTCATCGCGACGAAAGAACTGATCATGTGTGCCGGTGGCGCAGCGCTTCGAATCGGCGGCCACCTTTTCCGTGTCGGAGACCGGATCGAAATCCATGGATTGCGCGGCGAGGTGATCGATCACGGATTGTTCTCGACGACCCTGCAGGAGCTGCCTCCGGTCGGCTCGGGACATCGCGGAACCGGGCGCACCTTTGTCCTGCCGAACTCCGTCTTCCTGCTCGATGCGGTCAAGCTGGAGCCGACGCCGCGTCGCTATGCTCCGCATGGTTTCGCGCTGACGCTTCATCCTTCGGTGTCGGTTCGCGCTGCTCTCGATGCGGTGCAGGAGATCGTTGCCGATGCCACGATGCGCGACGCGGAACGGGCCGAACGGTTTCACAGGCTTGTTTCCGCCAGGGCTGGCTGCGAGGACTGCGGTCCCACGCCCTCCATCGCTGTTCGGACGAATGAGCGAGGCGGTGCGGTTCTGCATGTCAATCTCTATTGTCTGGTGGAAGAGGCGAGCAATCTGGAAACCGCGATCACATTCGCTTTTCTCGAAGAAATGGAGCGGAACGCGATGGGTGAGCACAGCAGTGACCGTCTGACACGAACCGCCGACGCTCTGCGCCGCCACGCGGCCGGCGCCACCTACGTAGACGAAGAGATGGCCGCCTCGGAGCGAGGGTCGTTCCGCGCGGCGTAGCGACGCTTTTCAATTTTGCTTGTCGGTACTGTCCGATGAATTGTCTGTCGTCAGATCGACAATCTTTGCCTCCCGTTCGGCGGGAAGGAAGATCGCCTGATCGCCACGCTTGGGTTCCAATCTGGCGGCAGCCACGATCATCGCCTCGCGCAGGCGGCACTGCATGTTCCAGCCGCTGGTGGGGTCACGCGCGTCGGCATAAAAGCGAACGAGCATGCCGGATGCCTCATGTCCAACCACCTGAACCTTGGACTCGTTCTTCGTGATGATATCCTCATCGTCTTCGACGAATTTCTGAAAAGCTTCGCGCATCGGTTCCAGATCTGCGAGATGGTTGAGCCTGAGCTCGACATATTTGGTGATGGTGGCGTCTTTCTTCGTCCAGTTTTCGAAGGGATGGCTGACGAAGTAATCGACCGGTACGATGATGCGTCGCCGGTCCCAGCTGCGCAGCTGGATGAATGTGAAGTTGATGCGCTCAACCGTGCACCAATAGCCTTCGAAGAGGACGTCGTCGCCGATCTTGGCCGATTTCGACAGCGCAATCTGCAGCGATGACATGATCGAAGAGAGAGCCGACCGGGCGGCGAAGCCAATGACGAGAGTGAGGAGTCCCGCAGAGCCGAGCAGTGCAACGGCCATGCCATCGAATATGGTCGTTTGCAGCAGGACCAGCCCGAAACCCGCGACAGCCACGACAATCAGCGCGATTCGGCGGGCGGCGGAAAGGTTGGTCTGAAGCTCGCGGTCGCCCTCGTTCTCCGGCTTCGAGATGTCGTCGATATTTCTGGCGAAGACCCGTTCCAGGATGGTGTCGAAGACGCGAACGATCAGAAAGATGAGGGCGAGGACCAGAAAGGCGGTCCAGAGCGGCGACATGAAAACGTCGACGGGTGCGGAAAAGACAAAGAGGTAGCGGGTGAGCAGCCAACCGATAATGCCAGTCACCATTGAGCCCGCGGGTAGGGCGATCGCGTCGAGCACCTCCCAAAGAACGCCATCGCCGACATTCGATTTGAGCGAGCGAAGGCTTCGGTAGGTCAGCAGGAACGCTGCGACGAGAACGGCTATCGCGATGGGCAGGGCAATCAATTCCCAGCCGGCGATGCCGAGGGGTGTGTTCTTGGTGAGTGATGCAGGCAGCCACTTTTCGAAGCGGCTTGGGCCATAACTTTCGTAAAGGCCCTCGATATTGTCGACGGTCTGACGCGAAAAGACCCAGACAGGATCGCTATCACCCTCCTTGAGCCGCCGCAGGCGGATGGAGACAGGACGGTAGTCGAGACTGAGTTGTCCGAGGCTGATGTCGCGGCGTGGCTGGCCTGCGGTGGCATCTCGACTGGAGCCTCTTGGATCCATCCCGTCCGGCCGGTCGGAAAGGGAATCCCAGTCCAGCCAGATCTTTCGTTCCAGAACCGCTTCCAGCTGGGCGGCGCGTTCGATACCGAGCCTCTTCTGATCGGCAACATCGATATGGCTGAGGTCGAGCAGATGGGCCGCGTCCTCGTAGCGCTTGTCGCGCACGAGGCCGATGAAGGTTTCCATGGCGGACTGTGGTGTTTCGCGAGAAAGGTTCGCGCCCGGTTCGCCCAGCCCCTCATTGAGCTGATCGACCTCGAACCAGCGGCTTGGCGGGCCGCTGCTGCCGCCATCGCCCCCGCCGCTACTGGTGGATTGAGCCGCCGCGCCCGCAACGGCAAGAAACAGGACGAAAAGTGCGTTCGCAAAAAGAACGGCGATTCGGCGCGGCGAGGCGGCGGGGAATCGTTGCAAGGCGATGGTCCTCTTCCTGCTGGATGCGAAGGGGGCGATCCGGTCCCGGTTTCACCAAATACCACCTGTGACCGGCCCCGCCAAATCGCTGCAGGAACGGTTTCTGAGGGCAAATACCGGGAAACGCTCCAAATCCTTGAAACAGCCTTGGTCGAAGGCCACATTATGTCTAACGGATTCGCGGCGAATCCAGCGGACGTCTCTTAAAGCATTGCCGTCTACCCGGGGTGTCAGAGATGTCGCCGAAGGGCCTATTGGGCCAGGAAAGGAAAACGAATGTCTGATAAGGAACAGCGTCCCGATGTGGTCGCCGAAGGCCGCTACGCGGTGCTTCCTCTGCGCGATATCGTTGTGTTCCCACATATGATTGTGCCGTTGTTCGTCGGGCGCAGCAAATCCATTGCTGCTCTCGAGGACGTGATGAACGCCGACAAGCAGATTCTCCTCGCCACGCAGAAGAACTCGACGGATGACGATCCCGATCCGTCCGATATTTATGAGGTCGGCACACTCGCGACCGTCATGCAATTGCTGAAGCTGCCGGACGGCACCGTGAAGGTGCTGGTCGAAGGGCAGTCGCGTGCGCGCCTTCAGTCTTTCACCGATCGTGAGGATTTCCATGAAGCGGACGCCGAAATTCTCGGCGAACCGGAAGAGGACGCCGTCGAGATCGAGGCTCTTTCGCGTTCCGTGGTCTCCGACTTCGAGAATTACGTGAAACTGAACAAGAAGATCAGTCCCGAGGTCGTCGGCGCGGCCGGTCAGATCGAGGATTTTTCGAAGCTCGCCGATACGATTGCCAGCCACCTCGCCATCAAGATTACTGAAAAGCAGGAGATGCTTGCCACCCTGCCGGTCAAGGAGCGGCTGGAAAAGGCGATGGGCTTCATGGAAGCGGAGATTTCTGTGCTTCAGGTCGAGAAGCGCATCCGCTCGCGCGTCAAGCGACAGATGGAGAAGACCCAGCGCGAATATTATCTGAATGAGCAGATGAAGGCCATTCAGAAGGAGCTGGGCGAAGGCGAGGATGGCCGCGACGAAAACGGCGAACTCGAAGAGCGCATCAAGCGTACGAAACTCTCCAAGGAGGCCCGTGAAAAGGCTGATGCGGAGATGAAGAAGCTGCGTGCCATGAGCCCGATGAGTGCCGAGGCGACGGTTGTCCGAAACTATCTTGACTGGCTGCTGTCCATCCCGTGGGGCAAGAAGTCGCGCGTGAAGACCGATCTTAACGGTGCGCAGAAGGTGCTGGATGACGACCATTTCGGCCTCGAAAAGGTCAAGGAGCGGATCGTCGAATATCTCGCGGTCCAGAGCCGTCAGAACAAGCTGAAAGGCCCGATCCTTTGCCTCGTCGGCCCTCCCGGCGTGGGTAAGACGTCGCTTGCGCAGTCGATCGCCAAGGCGACCGGTCGTGAATATGTGCGCATGGCGCTGGGTGGCGTTCGGGACGAAGCCGAAATTCGCGGTCACCGCCGGACCTATATCGGCTCCATGCCCGGCAAGATCATCCAGTCGATGAAGAAGGCCAAGAAGAACAATCCGCTGTTCCTGCTCGACGAGATCGACAAGCTCGGTCAGGATTTCCGGGGCGATCCCTCTTCGGCGCTTTTGGAGGTTCTTGATCCGGCACAGAACAACAGCTTCTCGGACCACTATCTCGAGGTCGAGTACGATCTGTCCAACGTGATGTTCATCACCACAGCCAACTCGCTGAATATCCCAGCGCCGCTCATGGACCGCATGGAGATCATCCGGATCGCCGGCTACACCGAGGACGAGAAAGTCGAGATCGCAAAGCGGCATCTGCTACCCAAGGCGATCAAGGATCATGCTCTGTCCGAGGATGAGTTCACGGTGGCCGAGGATGCCATCCGCCAGATCGTGCGGACCTATACCCGCGAAGCGGGCGTCCGTAACCTCGAGCGCGAGCTCATGACGCTGGCCAGAAAGGCGGTCACGAAGATTCTCAAGGAGGCCGATGTCGACAAGGTTTCGGTCAGGGCAGAGAATCTCGAAGACTTCCTTGGTGTGGCGCGCTTCCGCTACGGCGAAGCCGAGGGCGAGGATCAGGTCGGTGTCGTCACCGGGCTGGCCTGGACGGAGGTCGGCGGCGAATTGCTGACCATCGAAGGCGTGATGATGCCCGGCAAGGGCAAGATGACCGTCACCGGTAACCTCAAGGACGTGATGAAGGAGTCGATCTCGGCTGCTGCATCCTATGTCCGGAGCAGGGCTGTCGATTTCGGTATCGAGCCGCCCATCTTCGACCGGCGTGATATTCACGTTCACGTTCCCGAGGGTGCGACGCCGAAGGACGGTCCCTCCGCCGGTATCGCGATGGTCACGTCAATCGTCTCGGTCATGACCGGCATTCCGGTCCGCAAGGACATCGCCATGACCGGTGAGGTGACGCTTCGCGGGCGCGTCCTGCCGATCGGCGGGCTCAAGGAGAAACTTCTGGCGGCCCACCGGGGCGGCATCAAGAAGGTTCTCATTCCGGAAGACAATGCCAAGGATCTGGCGGATATCCCGGAAAATGTGAAGGACGGTCTCGAAATCGTGCCCGTCAGCCGGGTGGGCGAGGTGTTGAGTCACGCTCTGACACGGCAGCCGGAGCCCATCGAATGGACCGAACCTGAGGTTGTGCCAGTTCCGGACGTTTCGGACAGCACCGGGATTACAGTCGCTCACTAAGCGGATTGTTCCACAGAAATTATGCGAAAAGGCCGGATTTTCCGGCCTTTTCGGCCTTTTCAGGGCTCGAATTTTCTGTATCTGTGGCGTGCCCCTGTTATTCTACGAGCGTAGATGGCTGGACCAACGTGCCGGATAAGAGCCGCAGGCTTCTACGGTCGAAATTGGAAGAGGAGAAACCCATGAACAAAAATGAGCTCGTCGCCTCGGTCGCCGAGAAAACCAACATGTCGAAGTCTGAAGCTGGCGATGCTGTCGATGCTGTCTTCGAAACCATTCAGTCCGAACTCGGCAAGGGTGGTGACATTCGTCTCGTCGGTTTCGGTAATTTCTCCGTGACGCGTCGTGAGGCCTCGAAGGGACGCAATCCCCAGACGGGCGCTGAAGTCGATATTCCGGCTCGCAACGTTCCGAAATTCACGGCCGGTAAGGGCCTGAAGGATTCGGTCAACAAGTAAGAGTTTTTCCGGGCGTTCATGCTCCAGCCCGGTTTTGAAGAGAAAGAAAAGGCCGCTGCATCGTGCAGCGGCCTTTTCTTATGGAGTAGAACGGATGCGGCTCGGTGGTCGTCGAGCCCGGTACCTATAGGGCAGAGTGGCGCCCGCGCCGCGTGCTTTCGCGCTGAATGATTTCGAAGCCGAGATCAACCACTGGCTCGTCGGGCGGGTGACCTTCCAGCGCGTCGGCCAGCATACGAAATGCTCTTTCGCCCATTTCGAGACGATGTGTGCGCACACTTGTGATCGCAGGGTTGGCCGCAGCCATCATCTCCAGATCATTGAAGCCGCAGATTCCAAAATCGAAGGGTACCGAAAGGCCGCGGCGCTGACATTCGAAAAGGGCGCCGAGCGCAAGGTCGTCATTGTTGCACAGAATGGCGTCGGTATCGGGCGCGCGAGACAGAAGGTCCGCCATCAGCAAGCCTCCAAGCGTGACGGTGGAGGGCTGAGGCGTCGTAACGATCCGATTGGTGTCGAGAAGACCTTCCTCTCTCAGTATGTCACGGAAACCGTCGAGACGCCGCTGTGTTCGCGGGTCGAGCCGCGCGCCGAGAAATCCCGGCCGCCGATACCCCATCTCGATGAGGTGCCGCGTTGCGCTCCGTGCTCCGTCGAAATGCGAAAAGCCGATCATCAGATCGAAGGGGTTCTCGCCGATCTCCATCACCTGAACCATACGGCAGGTGGATTGGCGCAGCAGCGCTTTGGTTTCGTCTGACTGGTCGATGCCGGCGAGGATCAGCCCCGCAGGTCTCTGGTTGAGGAAGGTTCTGACAAGCCGCTCTTCCTGAATGGGGGAATAGCGGGAGTTGCCGAGCTGAATCTGCCACCGCGTCCCCTCCGACGAATTGTAGATCCCGCGCATGACGTCGGCAAAGACATTGTTCGTCACCGAGGGCACGATCACGCCGATGACATTGGTGCGACCGGCAGCCAGGGCCTGAGCAGCGGGATCTGGGGTATAACCCAACTTCTCGATAACCGCCTGAATATGGGCGCGTGTCTTCTCCGAAACCCGGGCCGGCTCGCGAAGAGCGCGCGAAACCGTCATAGCGCTAACACCAGCCTGCCGGGCGACGTCGGCAATTGTAATCCCACCGTTACGACTTGATTTCAATTACTTAAACCAATCCTAGAGAAGAGCGGCAAAGCTAGCACAATTTGCTGTGTTGACAAATGTTAGCGCTATCATCTATCAACGGATTGGGAGGTATTTCGTGTGAGCAATCGCGATATCGCACTTGTGGTGATGGGCGTCAGCGGCGCGGGCAAGAGCACGCTCGCCGTCATGCTGGCCGACCGGCTGGATGTGCCGTTTATCGAGGCCGACGACTACCATTCTGACGAAGCCCGAGACCTGATGTCGCGCGGCATCGGTCTGAACGACGAGCATCGAACGCCGTGGCTGGATCGGGTGGGGGCGGCGGCCCGTGAAAGCGCTGATGCAGCCGACGGCATTGTCATTGCCTGCTCCGCCCTTCGCCGCATCTATCGTGACAGGCTTCGCCGATACCTCCCGGCAACGAAATTCGTTTTCCTGAACGGTGCGCCCGATCTGATCGCCGAGCGTCTGAAAGGCCGGCAGAACCATTTCGTCGGCCAGTCCCTTCTCGAAAGCCAGCTCAACGTTCTGGAGCCGCTGGAGCCGGACGAGCCCGGCGTCACACTCGATCTTTCTGAAACGCTCGATGCCCTCGTCGACGAGGCGTTGAGAAAACTGGGCGTTGCGCCGAATGCAGCGCCTGCAACACCGACCGAGGTGCGTATCCCGCGCTGAGGTCGTCTGAAGTCCATCTGGGAGGTTATCTTATGTTCAATTCAATCAAGACGCTCGCGCTCGCTTCGGCCGTGGGACTGGGGCTTGGTGGCACTGCCCTTGCGCAGGACTACACGTTCCGCTTCCAGTCCAGTGATCCGGCCGGCAATCCGAATTTCGAGATGCAGAAGGGTTGGGCCCAAAGCGTCAATGAAATGACGGACGGCAAGGTCCAGATCGAACTTATGCCGGTTGAGTCGATCGTCGCGCATAACGAGACCCAGGATGCCATCGCTGCCGGTATCCTCGATGGCCATGTCACCGATGTTTCCTACTTCGCCGGCAAGGATCCGGCCTTCGGCCTGATCGCCAATCCCGTTGGCGCGTGGTCCGATCCGCAGCAGATGCTCGACTTCATGCAGGAAGGCGGCGGAAAGGAACTGATGAACAAGTTGGAAGAGCCGTATGGCCTCCACTTCATCGGCGCGACCACGCCCGGCCTTGAGGCCTTCGTCTCAAAGGTTCCTCTCGAAGGCGTGGATGATCTGCAGGGTCTGAAGATGCGCGCTCCCGAGGGCCTCGTTCAGCAGGTATTCGCTGCGGCAGGCGCTGCCCCGGTCAACCTGCCGGGCTCGGAAGTCTTCACGTCGCTCGACAAGGGCGTGATCGACGCCGCCGATTATACGGTCTTCTCGACCAACCAGGCACAAGGCCTCCACGATGTGGCGCCGCATCCCGTTTACCCCGGCTTCCATTCCATGCCTCTCGTCGAGGTTTCGATGAACAAGGAGACGTGGGACAGCCTCCCCGACGATATCAAGCAGACGCTGGAAAAGTCCGTCGCGGAGTTCGCGCAGAACCAGATATCCTCACTGAAGGAAGATGACGAGGCCGCGGTCGCCAAGGCCAAGGAATCCGGTGAGATCACCGTGCATGACTGGTCGGAGGAAGAGCGCGCTAAATTCCGTACCATCGCGCGCGGGGAATGGGAGAAGGTCGCCGAGCGTTCGGAGAATGCCGGCAAGGTGTACGACACGCTGACGGCCTATCTTCAGGAAAAGGGTCTGATGGACAAGTAAGTCGTCGGCAGCCGTGGCGAACCGTTCCATCGGCGCGCGACGGCTGCCGCCTTGCCTTACACAGGCGCATGCCGCTTTCCTTGCGGTACTAGACCGTCCTGCCAGGCTTCGGGAGGAGCATCATGAACAAGGATAATCCAGCCACGACAGATGCCGACATTCCCGGCCATCAGCAGGACAATGCTATTGCTGAGGCAGGATGGATCGGCCGTTGGATCGATGCGGGCGGCCTCCTCTTTGCCGTTGGAATCGTGCTGGCGATGCTCATCCTCATGCAGGAGGTCATCCTACGCTACGTTTTCAACGCGCCGACCATCTGGGCGCACGAGACGACCGTGTTTCTCTGCGGAATCGCCTTCATCTATGGCGGCCTCTACTGCACCGCGCGCGACCGTCACATCCGGGTCGTGTTGATCTACGACGCGATCGGGCCGCGTCTGCGGCGGATGCTCGATATCGTGATTTCGTTCATTTGCGCCGCCTCATCGGCCATGTTCGCCTGGGCAGCTTGGCTGATGGTGGAGCGCGCTGCATTCTCTCCCGACGGTTCCGTCCGCCTCGAACGGTCCGGAAGCGCCTGGGATCCGGTCTATCCCGGCCTCCTTAAAATCTTTCTCATGGCCGTCATGGCCATCATGGCGGTGCAATTTGTCATTCTCGCCATCAACTATGCGCGGGGACGGCGCTGATGGAAATCTTCGGCAGTTTGCAGGGCCTCGGCATCGATGGCGCCACGCTTCTGATGTTCGCCATGTTGCTGGCTCTGCTGGTGACAGGCATACCACTCGCCTTCGTGACGCTGCTTGTGGCGCTCATCTTCGCGCTCGGCTGGTTCGGCCCGATGGCGGTGCCGCTGATCACCAGTCGCGTCTACAGTTTTGTCTCGTCTTTCGTTTTCGTCTCGGTTCCGATGTTCGTGCTGATGGCAGCCATCCTCGACCGCTCCGGGATCGCTCGCGATTTATTTGACGCCATGCGGCTCATCGGTGGTCGCCTGCGTGGTGGTGTGGCCATCCAGACGATCATCGTTGCGGTCGTCTTGGCTGCCATGTCAGGAATCATCGGCGGCGAGATCGTTCTGCTTGGTCTGATCGCCCTGCCGCAAATGCTGCGGCTCGGCTATGATCGCAATCTGGCGATCGGCGTCGTCTGCGCCGGCGGATCGCTCGGCACCATGGTGCCGCCTTCGATCGTTCTCATCATTTATGGCCTGACGGCCAATGTCTCGATCGGCGCTCTCTTCACGGCAGCGTTCATTCCGGGCTTCATGCTTGCCGGCTTTTACGTCGCTTACGTTCTCTTTCGCGCCTACACCAACCCCAATGCCGCACCGGCCATGGCCGCCGAGGACGATGTGCCCTGGTCGGAAAAGCTGACGCTTCTGAAGGGGCTGATTCTTCCGATACTGGTCGTGATCGTCGTTCTGGGGTCCATCTATGCGGGTATCGCCTCGGTGACGGAGGCCTCGGCGGTCGGTGTTGCCGGTGTCATGCTGTCGACGATGGTGCGCGGCGAGTTTACGCTCTCCATTCTCAAGGGTGCAGCCCTGCAAACGCTTCAGACAGTCGGCATGATCGTCTGGATCGGCATCGGAGCGTCGGCTCTCGTTGGCGTCTTCAACCTGATGGGCGGCATTCGCTTCGTGTCCGATCTGATTACGGGCATCTCAGACAATCCCACCATCGTGCTGCTGTTCATGATGGCGATTCTCTTCGTCCTCGGAATGTTCCTCGACTGGGTGGGCATCGCGCTTTTGACCATGCCGATCTTCGTGCCGATCGTGACCGACCTTGGCTTCGACCCGATCTGGTTTGGCGTCCTCTTCTGCATGAACATGCAGGTGTCGTTCCTGTCGCCGCCTTTCGGCCCGGCCGCTTTCTATCTGAAATCGGTCGCGCCGCCGGAGATCGGACTGGGCGATATCTTCAAGGCTCTGCTTCCGTTCATCGGGCTGCAGATCATCGCCTTGGGCGTGCTGATCATGTTTCCGGGGATCACCGGTCGCTGATCGCGGGAATGGTGGGCGGTGAGAGGCTCGAACTCCCGACATCCTCGGTGTAAACGAGGCGCTCTACCAACTGAGCTAACCGCCCACAGGTCCGCAAACCGGTGCGCCACGCCTACGATGTTCGCTTGCTGGAAGCAAGACGGAAAACGGTTCGCGCCAGGCTTGCCCGGACCGCTTTTCAAAAAGATCGGGGAACCGGACGAAAAACGTTCCAAGGCCTCTCAATCGTGTTGACAGGTCGGTGCCGAATCCGTAATCAGCGCTCCACGGAACGCGGCGGCGCAGATCGCACTGCCTGTTCTGATGCGCGGGTGTAGCTCAGATGGTTAGAGTGCCGGCCTGTCACGCCGGAGGTCGCGGGTTCGAGCCCCGTCACTCGCGCCACCCTTTTTCAGATATTTCCATTTTTCAATCTGGTTCAGTCAGCCTCTTCTGACTGGAATAGGAAGACGCCGAACAGCCGATTCTGATCGGTCCATAGGTGCGGCTTCACCCATCCCGCCTTCCCAGCGAGGGAGGCAAAACGCTCGGGCGTGTATTTGTAGGAATTCTCAGTGTGAATGCGCTCGCCGTCGCGGAAGTCGAAGCGCTCACCGGAAATGGAGACGGACTGCTCGCACAAACTTTCCAGATGCATCTCGATACGGCTCCTGCTCTCATTGAAGAGGGCGTGATGCTGGAACTGATGCAGCGCGAAATCAGCTTCGAGTTCCCGATTGATCCGCTTTAAAAGGTTCAGGTTGAAAGCGGCTGTCACGCCGGCCGCGTCGTCATAGGCGGCGACCAGCGTTTCCCGGTCCTTTACAAGGTCGACGCCGATCAGAAGTTGCCGTGCGCCGGTCTCCTTTCGAAAGCGCCGAAGCAGATTTTCGGCCTGACCCGGTTCGAAATTGCCGATTGTGGAACCGGGAAAGAAAATCGTGACCGGCCGATCGTCGGCAATGGCAGGCATTTCAAGATGTTTGGTGAAATCGCAGGCCACAGGATCGATGGCGATGTCTGGAAAGGCTTTGCGAAGATCGCTTGCCGCTGCCTCCAGATGGGCTGCCGAAATGTCGGAGGGGATGAAGCGCGCAAGCCCCTCCAGCGCTTCCAACAAGATCCGCGCTTTTTGTAGTGAACCCGCGCCCGGCTCATAGAGGATGACATCATTGCCGAGCTCGGAGGCGATCTCCGCAGCGCGCTCCTCGAGGATGCTCTTCTCTGTTCGTGTCGGATAATATTCCGGCAATTCGCAGATCTCGTCGAAAAGCGCTGATCCGGCTGCATCGTAGAACCATTTCGGTTCAAGGACTTTCGGGTCCTTCGCAAGCCCCTTCAGGACGGACTCGCGAAAGGTCGGGTCGGTTCGATCAAGCATCGCGCGCCAGCCGCAGTCCGCTCATCTGCCAACGATGATGCGGGTAGAAGAAGTTTCGATAGGTGCTGCGCATCTGCGCGGCCGGCGTGAAGCAAGAGCCGCCACGCAGGACGAACTGGTTGACCATGAACTTGCCGTTATATTCGCCGACAGCCCCTTCAGCAGTCTGGAAGCCGGGGTAGGGGAGGAAAGCGGATGCCGTCCACTCCCAGACATCTCCCCACATTTGCCGTGGGTCATCACCCGGGCGTGCGGGCGCAGGACGCAGCCGACCGCTTTCATGGAAATTGCCGTCGCCGATGGGTCCGGCCGCAACCTCCCATTCGAATTCGGTGGGAAGCCGCGCATCCGACCATCGCGCATAAGCGTCGGCCTCGTAAAAGCTGACATGGCTGACAGGCGCATCGGGGTCGACGGGTTGGGCGCCGCGCAGGCTGAATTGCATCCATTGGCCGTCTTCCTGCCACCAATAGGCGGGCGCCTGCCAGTTTTCACGTTGCATGGTGGCAAAGCCGTCCATCAGCCAGAGTGGCGCCTGCGTGTAGCCACCGTCCTCGATGAAATCGATCCATTCGCGGTTGGTGACGCAACGATTGGCCAGTTCGAAAGGCCGGACCAACTGGTCGTGGCGCGGCGTTTCGCAATCATAGGCGAAGGTTTCCTCGCCATGACCGACAGGCAGAATGCCGCCATCGAATGCGATCCAGGCCGGATCGGCCACCTTCTGAACCTCGAGCGGCTCCGGCTGGCGATAGGCCGGGCGAAGCGGATTGTGGCTGAACACATGCAGAAGGTCGGTCAGCATCAATTCCTGATGCTGCATCTCGTGGTGACAACCCAGTTCGATAATATCGGGCGGTGCGTCGCCGCTTTGAATCAGACGCTCGACGGCGTCGTCCACTTTGGCGCGGTAGTCGAGAACATCGCTGATCGTCGGGCGGGTGACGAGGCCTCTCTGAGCCCGGCTATAGCGCGGGCCTGCCTGCACGTAATAGGAGTTGAACAGAAAGGCGAAGCGGTCATCGGGCGAAGCGTAGGACGGATCGCGAGGCCGCAGCGCAAACTCCTCGAAGAACCAGCTTGTATGGGCAAGGTGCCATTTGGTGGGGCTGGCATCCTCCATGGATTGAACAGCCATGTCCTCCGGTTCGAGCCCCTCGATCATGGAAAGGCTGCGTTGCCGCGTCTGCCGGAACAATTCCAGTAAGGGTGCTTCATCGAGTACGCTTGCAAATAAGGTGGGCATCGTGCTCGTCCTCCTCCTGACCGACATCTGTCTTATTCAAAGGAGCTAATGCTTGAGACGGCTCCGTAAAGGCGAAGCATGTTCGAAATTCCTTCGGCCGCTTCTAGCAGAAGGCTTCAACATGACGCCCTCATGACATCGGGGTTGCCGAAAGGCGGTGATGGCAAAGCCGTGTTTTTGCAGCTAGAAGGGCGCGGAAATTGAAGAGGAGACGATGCAATGGCCGAGGCCAATCGGACAGTCCGGGTCGGGCCGGTATCTTTCGCCAATGACGCGCCTTTCGCGCTGATTGCCGGTCCATGCCAGATGGAAAGCCGGGATCACGCCTTCGACATGGCCGGCGCTTTGAAGAACATCTGCGAAAGACTCGGAATTGGACTGATCTATAAATCGTCTTTCGACAAGGCGAACCGCACCTCTCTGTCCGGCAAGCGCGGCATTGGGCTTGACGAGGCGCTGCCGGTCTTTGCCGATCTCAAGAAGGAGTTCGGACTACCGGTCCTGACCGACATTCATACCGAGGAGCAATGCGCGATCGTTGCCCCGGTGGCCGACATTCTCCAGATCCCCGCTTTCCTGTGCCGTCAGACCGATCTTCTGGTCGCTGCCGCGAAGACAGGGAAGGTCGTCAATGTGAAGAAGGGCCAATTCCTCGCACCTTGGGATATGACGAACGTGTTGGCAAAGCTTGTCGAAAGCGGCAATCCCAACGTTCTTCTGACCGAGCGCGGTGCCTCCTTCGGATACAACACGCTCGTTTCCGATATGCGTGCCTTGCCGATCATGGCCGAAACCGGCGCCCCGGTTATTTTCGATGCCACTCACTCGGTGCAGCAGCCGGGCGGGCAGGGTGGTTCATCGGGAGGCGACAGGCGCTTTGTCGAAACCCTGTCGCGTGCGGCAGTTGCGGTCGGTGTGGCTGGACTGTTCGTCGAAACCCATCAGGACCCCGACAATGCGCCCTCTGACGGGCCGAACATGGTGCCTCTCGATCGTATGGAGGAGATGCTCGAACGTCTGATGGCGTTCGACGCTATCGGGAAGCGATAGGCCGCTCAGGCGGCGCTGAAGGAAACGCGGTATGAAACCGGCAACCGACCTCCGGCCGAACAGCTTTGATTTCCAGACGCGCCCGCTCGTAAAGCCAACCGGGTTTCGAGAGTATGATGCCCGCTGGTGGTTCGGTTATCCTGGAAGCCACAAGCCGCCCGAGCTAAACCTTCTCGGAGTGCAGGCTCTTGGCATGGGCCTTGCGACCCTTATGGCCGAAAAAGGCGTGGGTCGTCGTATCGTGGTCGGCCACGACTTCCGATCCTATTCGCTTTCGATCAAGCTGGCCTTGGCGCAAGGGCTGATGGCCGGCGGCGCGGAGGTGCTGGATATCGGCCTGGCCCTTTCGCCCATGGCCTACTTCGCCCAGTTTGCGCTCGACGCGCCGTCGGTCGCCATGGTCACCGCCAGCCACAACGAAAACGGGTGGACCGGGGTCAAGATGGGATGCGACCGTCCGGTCACGTTCGGCCCTGACGACATGGCCTCCCTGCGCGATATTGTCATGAGCGGAGAATATCGGCTTGCCTCGGGCGGCAGCTACGAGTCGGTCCCGAATTTTCGCGCGCAATATCTCGATGACCTCACGAAAAATGTGACGATTGAGCGTCGGCTCAAAATCGTCTGCGCCTGTGGCAACGGCACGGCCGGTGCGTTTGCGCCGCCGGCGCTGGAGCGCATCGGATGCGAGGTTGTGCCGCTGGATTGCGAGCTGAATCATGATTTCCCGCGCTACAATCCCAATCCGGAAGATATGGGCATGCTTCATGCCATGGCGGAGGCAGTGGGCCGGCATGATGCAGACCTTGCGCTCGGTTTCGACGGCGATGGCGACCGCTGCGGCCTTGTGGACGAACGGGGTCGGGAGATCTTTTCAGACAAGATCGGTGTGATGCTGGCGCGTGACATGGCGCGGGAGCAGGGTGGGGGGCAGTTCGTGGTCGATGTCAAATCGACCGGTCTCTACCAGAACGATCCGGTCCTTCGGGAGCTTGGCGCCAAAACGGATTACTTCAAGACGGGGCACTCCTATATCAAGCGACGGGTCCGCGACCTCGGAGCAACTGCGGGCTTCGAGAAATCCGGTCACTTCTTCTTCGGCGCTCCTTATGGCCGCGGCTATGATGACGGCCTGCTGACCGCCGTTGCCATCCTGCGTATGCTGGACCGTCATCCCGTCGCGCGCCTGGGTGACCTCTATGACGCGCTTCCGCAGACCTATGGGTCACCGACGATGAGTGCGGATTGTGCCGACGAACGGAAATATGAGGTGGTCGCGCGGACAGTCGAAACCATCCTCGCCATGCAGGAGCAGGGAGAGCTCTTATCTGGCCACCCCATCGCGGAGGCCAACACGATCAACGGCATTCGGGTCACGAATGACGATGGCACTTGGGGTCTTGTTCGCGCCTCATCCAACAAGCCGGAAATCGTCGTGGTGGTGGAGAGCCCCGTCTCGGAGGGACGAAGGCATAAGATGTTCGAAGCGCTCGACGGCATTTTGCGCCGGAACGAGGGCGTGGGCGACTACAATCAGCTGCTTTGAAGCATCGCCGGGCCGTTTGGGCATAGCCTCCTAATCTGCGCGCCAAATTTAATCGACTATTCCTTTGCCCGGCTCTCCGGCGGTCATAGGTAAGCCGCTTGCAATTGAACGTCTGCGCCTAGCGAACAGGAAATTCCATGAATGCGCCTTTGACCCACCTGCAGAAGCTGGAAGCGGAATCGATCCATATCTTCCGTGAAGTGGCGGCCAGCTTTTCGAACCCTGTTATGCTGTATTCGGTGGGCAAGGATTCGTCCGTGATGCTCCATCTGGCGCTGAAGGCGTTCTATCCGGCGCCGCCGCCCTTTCCATTTCTCCATGTCGATACGACGTGGAAATTTCGGGAGATGATCGAATTCCGCGACCGGATGGCACGCGAAAAGGGCTTCGATCTTCTGGTTCATGTCAATGAAGAGGCGCGGGCCGACAATGTCGGGCCGTTCACTCATGGCTCATCGGTGCATACCCATCTCTACAAGACGGTGGGTTTGCGTCAGGCGCTTGATAAGCATGGCTTCGATGCCGCTTTCGGTGGCGCCCGCCGCGATGAGGAAAAGAGCCGGGCAAAGGAGCGCATCTTCTCCTTCCGCACAGCAAACCATGGCTGGGACCCGAAAAACCAGCGTCCGGAAATGTGGAACATCTACAACACACGCGTCGCCAAGGGAGAGTCGATCCGCGTCTTCCCGCTCTCCAACTGGACCGAGCTCGATATCTGGCAGTACATCCTTCAGGAGCAGATACCGATCGTCCCGCTCTATTTCGCGCAGAAGCGTCCGGTCGTCGAACGCGACGGCATGCTCGTCATGCGCGACGACGAGCGGATGGATCTTCTGCCCGGCGAGGAGGTGAAAGACCGGATGGTCCGCTTCCGCACGCTTGGCTGTTATCCGTTGACCGGTGCAATCGACAGCGAGGCCGACACGCTGGAGGCGATTGTCGCCGAAATGCTGATTGCCCGGACATCAGAGCGGCAGGGCCGCATGATCGACAAGGACGAAGCCGGCTCCATGGAAAAGAAAAAGCGCGAGGGGTACTTCTGATGAGCGTACTCGCCAAAAATGATGTGAGTGAAAACGACCGCAATGCAGCAGCGGCAGACGCGGTCGCCGCATTCCTCGCCGAACAGGAGGCCAAGAGTTTTCTGCGGTTCCTGACCTGCGGGTCTGTCGATGATGGCAAGTCCACACTGATCGGCCGGCTTCTCTACGACACCAAGCTGATCTTCGAGGATCAGCTGGCCTCGCTCGAAAGCGAGTCCAGAAAGTTCGGCACGACGGGCGAGGATATCGATTTCGCCCTTTTGGTCGACGGACTGGAGAGCGAGCGCGAACAGGGCATCACCATCGATGTGGCCTACCGCTTCTTCGCCACGTCGAAGCGGAAGTTCATCGTCGCCGATACGCCTGGCCATGAGCAATATACGCGCAACATGGCGACCGGTGCGTCAACCGCGGACCTTGCCATCGTGCTGATCGACGCGCGCAAGGGCGTGCTTCCTCAGACGCGTCGCCATTCCTTCATCGCGTCTCTGCTGGGCATTCGGCATATCGTAGTGGCGGTCAACAAGATCGATCTGGCGGATTACAGTCAGGAGACCTTCGATAAGATCGTGGCCGACTACCGCGCCTTCACGTCGGAATTCGGCTTCGAAACGATCACACCGATTCCGATGAGCGCCCGCTATGGCGACAATGTCACCACGCGCAGCGACAAGATGGCCTGGTATGATGGCCCGACCCTGCTCGACCATCTGGAGACGGTGGAGGTGGATGACCGCGAGGCGGACCTGCCGCTGCGGTTTCCGGTGCAATATGTGAACCGCCCCCATCTGGATTTTCGCGGTTTCGCCGGCACGGTGGCGTCCGGCTCCGTCAAACCGGGTGATGAAGTCGTCGTTGCCAAGAGCGGCAAATCCTCCCGTGTGTCCCGCATCGTCACCATGGATGGTGATCTGGACGAGGCACAGGCCGGCCAGGCTGTGACCCTTGTTCTGGACGACGAAATCGAGGTGTCGCGCGGCAATATGCTCGTTTCGCCGGAAGCTCGGCCGCATGTCGCCGATCAGTTCGAGGCCAATATCGTTTGGTTCGACGAGCAGCCGCTTTTCCCGGGCCGCTCCTACCTGCTGCGCACTGAAACCGACCAGATTTCAGCCAATGTCACCGCATTGAAACACAAGGTGGACGTCAACACCTTCGCCGAAGAAGCGGCCCGTCACCTCGATCTCAACGAAGTCGGCGTCATCAACATCGCGGCGCAGAACACCATTGCGTTCGATCCCTATTCGCACAATCGCCGGACGGGTTCCTTCGTCCTGATCGACCGGGTGACCAATGCCACGGTCGGAGCCGGCATGATCAACTTCGCGCTGCGGCGGGCCGACAACATCCACTGGCAGGCGCTTGACGTGAACAAGGCGTCGCGTGCCGAGGCCAAGGGCCAGAAGCCGGCTGTACTGTGGTTCACCGGGTTATCCGGCTCCGGCAAGTCGACCGTCGCCAATGTGCTGGAAAAGCGCCTGCACGCAAAGGGCAAGCACACCTACACCCTGGACGGCGACAATGTCCGTCACGGGCTCAATCGCGATCTTGGTTTCACCGCCGAAGACCGCGTGGAGAATATCCGCCGTGTTGGTGAAGTGGCGAAACTCATGTCGGACGCTGGCCTGATCGTCCTCTGCTCGTTCATCTCGCCATTCCGTGCCGAGCGGCGCATGGTGCGCGATACGCTCGATCAGGGCGAAATGATCACGGTCTGGGTGGATACGCCGATCGAAGAGTGCGCTGCGCGCGACCCGAAGGGCCTTTACAAGAAAGCCTATGCCGGTGAAATCAAGAACTTCACCGGTGTCGACAGTCCGTTCGAACTGCCCGAGCGCGCTGAAATCCATCTGAAGACCTCCGGACGTACACCGGAAGACATGGCTGACGAGATCGAAAGCTGGATGGCCGAGCGAGGATATATTTGATGCAGAGCGAAGGCATCCTTCGCCTCTTCGAACGTCTGGCCATTGAGGCAGGGCAGGCGATCCTGGCCATCCGGGAAAAAGGGCATGATGTCGAAAGGAAGGGCGATGACTCGCCCGTCACCGAAGCGGATCACGCTGCCGAGGCCATTGTGCTGGAGGGCTTGCAATCGGAGATGCCCGGCGTCCCCGTCATAGCCGAAGAAGAAATGGCGGCGGGTCGCCAGCCCGACATATCCGGCGGCCGCTTCATTCTCGTCGATCCGCTGGACGGCACCAGCGAATTCATCAAGGGCAATGACGACTTTACCGTCAATATCGCTCTGATCGAGAATGGCGTGCCGACCATCGGCGTGGTTCTGGCGCCGGCGAGGGGGCTACTTTGGATGGGTGCGCCTGAAGGCGCAGTCCTCGTGACCGTGGATATGGAGAGCGGCGTGCCGCAGGAGCGCCGCGCCATCACCTGCCAGCCGCCTTCGAAACCGCTCCGCGTGGTCGCCAGCGCCTCCCACCGGACGGACGAGACGAACCGCTTCATCGCGCGCTTTCCCGAAGCGCAGACGGTCTCAGTCGGCTCATCGTTGAAGTTCTGTCTTCTCGCCGAGGGCGAGGCCGATCTTTATCCGCGCTTTGGCCGGACCATGGAATGGGACACCGCAGCGGGCGATGCTGTTCTGCGCGCAGCCGGCGGCGTGATCGTCACGCCGGACGATAAGCCCTTCATCTATGGCAAGACCGATCAGACCGATGATTGCGATTTTGCCAATGGCTGGTTTGTCTGTGCCAGTACGGCAGACCTCTTGAAGGACCTGCGCCGGGACTGAACTGTTTTCATTAGGTCGCCACGGGTTTGGAGTGCAGGGAGAGGGCGGCCGCGGCAACGGCCGCCCATGCCTGCAATAAGCGGCTAACGAAGCCATTTATGTCTTCGGAAGTCAGTCCCGGCCCGCCTGGTAGAATAGCTGCGGCGTATCCGCAGATGAGCCGGTGAAGGCGTAGACGTTATACTCGGCGTCGGAATCGTCACCCATTCCAAGCGAGCCGGCCGGCATGCCCGGTGCAGCAATTCCACGCATATCAGGTTCCTCGCGCAACAGCTTGTCGATCGCATCGAGCGGAACATGTCCTTCGAGGACGTATTGTCGCTCTCCGTCGAGAACGGCGGTGTGGCAGCCTTCGAGGTCAGGCGAAACTTCGGCCTGCTTTTTAATCTGTGTCAGATCCTCCAGATCTTGGACGGTGACTGCGTAGCCTGCGTCTTTCATGGCTTCGACCCATGCTTCGCAGCAGCCGCACCACGGCGTCTTGTAGACCGACATGGCGGTCGCGGCTGCGGCCCTGCGCCCCGCCAAGGGCGAAGAGAGAAGTAACGGCGATAGTTTTGAGGAGCGTTTTCATCAGGGTAAACCTTTGCGAATGTTGAAACGGCCGTCTCCGCGAGGTGCTTCGAAAATGGAGCGCGGGAGAACCGGACTGAGACAGTTTGACCAAGGTGGGTGGCCGTACCGAACGAAATTTCGTCAGGTGAAGTCAGATGATCGTTATGACGCAGTGAAGCGTCACGCCGATGTCGTGCCGGCATGCGGACCGGCGAACTGTTCAGACGGAAATCGGAGGGCGGAAGAGGAGATTGCCGATGCCCTGCATGTCAAAGGCGACGGCCGGCAAAATCGAGGCCGAGGCCTTCGTCGCGATGAACGGTGCCTGCGGAAGGATGGAAGGGACGCAATGCATCGCACAGGAGGTATGAAAGACCGGATCCCCCTTGGGGTCGTCTGCACAGCACTTCTTCATCATTTTCAAGTGCGTTTCGCCGCTATCGGCCGCGTTGATATCGGTATGTTCAGCGGAAGACACATGAATTATCGACGCGGCAAAATGCATCGCCCCCGCCGGCCAGTAGAGCATGAAACCGAGCAGACACAAGAGGACGATGGCGAGCCGATTGCGCATGATTCGATAATATCGCCGACCGCATGGCTTTGCCAGCAATTATGGCTGAGCTTTTTATTTGGGCGAACCGGTTTCCAGAGTAAAATACGTACCGCTGGACGCGCTCAGAGAATTCGGCGCAAAATCAATGGCCTGCTACTGCGCTAACGGAAGGGTTGGTGCTGGTGCTTGCGCCAGCAGATGGCGTGGGAGAAGCTCAAGCTAGGCGGAAAGCGGATTATCTTTCGCCCAATGATAGAAATCCTGCAGCCGGTCTGCCAAATCCTTTCCCTGTGCCTTGGAGCGGTAATGACGGTGACTACGTCGCCGTTGGAGTTGTTACGACGCCTACTCCATTTGTCGAGCTGGAGTAGATACCGGTATTCGGTCGATCCGTCGAACGGTGTCAGCATCAGCATTCTTGCGGGTCCAACGCAAGAGATCGGCGGCAGCTTTCGAGCCGGGAATGAGGCTTCCGATGGTGATTTCGATCCCGGCATTGAGCACCATGCCGGATGCTCAAAATGCGACTTTGCCGTGCTGGCCGCAGAAATGGCTGCACCCAGAAGGAAACGGACACTATTTCGCAAAGCACAACATCAAACGCGACGATTTGAGCCGTTCAATTCATCAGTCAGGGTGATCACGCCGACGAAACCATTTTCGCCTATACCGATTGCAACGCAATTAAGCCAATTGGATAGTATATGGATACTCCAAGGCGACCGGCTTAAAGTCTAATATTCTCCACAGGCGGGTTTGCGCTCGCGGGTGCACGTGCCAGAGTCGTCGCAGTCAGAGGTATGAGACAGCCACTCAAAAAAGTACGAAGCCGTTGGATCATAGGGAAGGAGCGACAGGCCAACTAATGATGGGTTCATCATTAATTTTCCAAAAGTCGAGTTCTCCGAAGCGCCCATCTTCTGTGAGTAGCAAGGAGGCAATAATTGGAACTTCATCGTCATCTTCAAATTCGTGAGAAGCAACGGAGAGTACGCGACACCCCGCAGGGCAATAGTCTGCGCGGATCGAACCCATCTCCTGATTCACTACCCAAACACGCTGCCTAGCGGGCAGAGAAAGTTGCACGCCACCGGCCAGCGCCAAGAAAGCAATGAGCCGCTTCTCCTTTGGGTCAATTTGCCTCATGGATCCGTCCAATATTCACGGTGCCATCTGGCAGCTTGAATGTGTTGTACTGAAGGCGGACACCGTCAATGTTCACAAACCGAACATTGAGACCGTCGGAAAGATCAGCTACTGGCGGAAGGTCGGTCACCACCGCATCCTGCACACGCTGTCGGCTCATACCGAGTTCGTCTTCAACATGGCGCCAAACGTGATAGTCCTGATTGGTGTTGCGGCCAAAAGAGACCCCGTCGGGGATTGTAGCCCTCGCACCGATGTTCGCCAGGATATCATCGGAAAGCGAAACCGCCTTTCCAGTGGCCTGCTCGATGACAGCGACAACTTCGTCGCCTTTACGCATGACCAACATGCCGGACGCCACCGAGATCGCCGGTGAAAGGCTTGCGCCTCCCAAGGCATCACCTGCCCAAGCCTCAGCGAGGGCGATGCCCATCTCATTGAAACAGAGGGGATTTTGCAGGCAAGTTATCGCTGCCGGTATGGCGCTGGTGGCTATGATGTAGCCGCCGGCCGCAATGGCCCCTCCAGCTGCCCCTATACCAAAACCATTCAGGACAGCCTGAAGCTCGGCCGCCTCGCGACCTGATATGGTTCGGCTAATCTCTTGGCGAAGGCCAGTGTTCTGATCGAAAGAAATGCTTGGTCCTGGGCGAGTTTGTCCGGCTAGGCAAACATTCAAATCTCACAGCTGTAAATGTCAAACTTCTAAATCAGTGATTTGTAATATCCGTTCTTTCATATCTTGGAGAATTAGGGAAAGCGACTTCACGTCTTCATCTGTAAGTCGTTCGTCCCCCATGCCGATAGCTGTTCCAACAATGGTCTCCGCCTCAGCAGCGGCGTTATCAAGCCTTGTAAATTCGCCATTGAGAGTGCTGAGCAAAATTCTGATGTCTGATATTCGATTATGCGCGACGATACTCGTTCGCCCCCAATCTTGATTCAGTAGCTCAATGAGCCTTCCAACATGAAAGTCCTTGTCCATACTATTGCCTCGGAGCGGTAATGACGGTGACTATATCGCCGTTAGAATTTGTTACGACGCGAACTCCATTTTTGGAGCTGTAGTAGACACTAGTATTAGGTCGATTTCCCGCCCCCAATAAATTGCCCGGTGATACCGTGTCTTCAACGACGCTTGGTGGAATACCTCGGTTTTGCATTTGATCCAGTGCATGACCGGAATACGTTCTATTACCTATCGAAGTCGGTGAATTTCGAACAGGTTGGTATGTTGGCTGCTCCAACGGGTTTCCTCTGCTACCAGAAAAACCAGTAGGTTCCTTATCTGCAATTCGGTCAATCCGACGAACGGTGTCAGCGTCGGCATTCTTGCGGGTCCAACGCAAGAGATCGGCCGCGGCCTTCGAGCCGGGAATGATACCACCGATTGTAAATTCTAAGCCTGCATCGAGCGCGGCCTGTTTTGCCATGTCTTCTGCCTGGCCGCAGGCAGCCATATCGCCACCGTTGCAGGCATAGACTGCCACGGAGATGTCAACGGCATCCTTGGCCACAAGCACCTTGTCGGCCGTCTCGAGGATCGCGGCGATGATGATGACGGCAGGAATCCAGAACGCATTGTTTTCCGCCGCAGTACCCCCGGCAGCAGCCCCAGTATCGACATCGCCGCCAGCCAGAGCAGCAGCCAGACCGCCGGCCACGCGGGCGACCTCAACGCCGTCTGCCCGCCACTCCTTGACCATCTCGATCGCCGCTGTTCGGGTAAGATCACCCTTGGCCAAAGCGGCATGAAGACGCATTTCGAATAGCTCGGCCGTGAGTTCCCCAGCCACCGCGCCGCCGGCGCCGCTGGCGCAGGCGCCGGACGAGATTGTCCCTGTCGCGCACCCCAGAGCCGCATGGGCGATCAGCTGCGTCGCCTTGTCGATCTGGCCGGTATGGTAGGAGCGGCCGATCTCGGTAGCGAGCGAAGCGCCGAGCGTATCGGCTGCCGCCAGACGCAGGGCCGATACCAGGCTGTCATCGAGCGTGCGGCCTTCGACTGCGCTCTGCACGCCGATCTTGATCGCCGCGCGAAGAAGGTTGCGCTGGGCTGCGTTGGCGAAGTTCTGACTGGCACCGAGTTCGATCGATGTCGCCGGAATGTTGGCCCGGTTCAGGACGCCCTGCGTTAAACCGGCGGTGAGCATGGCTCCGACAAGCGTCCGGATGGAGTCTTCGGAGCCCAGTTCCTTCAGCGTTGCGCCAATATCGCCCTGATTGTTGATCAGTGAAATCGAGGTCTGCGTGGCAAGCGACGTAAAGCCGGCTTCCATCGCAGCGGACGCAATGCTTCCCTGAGCGAAGCCGAGGCCGGATGCAAAGCTGCCACCGACCCCTGACGTCACGGTCGAGACGACCAGTGCAACCAGCGCCGCGCCGGCCTGGGTCAATCCCTGATCTTCGTAGTCCCAATCGTCGACTCTTGGCCGAACAGCCTGCCAGTCGACATTCGGGCTGGATCGCAGATCGCCCATCCATTCCAGGCCGTCATGGGTCCGAAAGTTCCGCGACGGCGGCGTCGAGATTGGCCTGCGCTTCATATTCGACGACGATGCCGTCACCCGCCTCGATCCGGATGCCGCCGCCCGCCTTTATATGCGTGTGTTCGATGACCTCTCGAGAGAAGCCTTCATCGCTGCTGTTCCACCAGAAGAGATCTTCTTCGGCTTTCTTGTCCTGTTGGAATGTCCGGTCTGTGCGGGTTTCGATCGTGACGCCGCCATTGGGTGTTCGCAGCGCGATTTCACCATCGGCGGAAATATCCGGCGCTCCGAGGGTGATGTCGCCTTGCCGCGATGCAATGTCCACATCGCCGCCGGCCTCGATTGTCGAGCGTACGGTCTTTGTTTCCGCATTCTGACGTTCGATATTGGTCTCCACGCCAAAGAGACCGCCACTGTCGATGTCGAGCTTGAGATGAATGGCATTCAGGCCGGTCGAAGGCTGACGCGGCGATTCACGATGGAGGGCCGCAAGGAGGCGCGCATCACGGCGTTGGTCGCTGCCAGCGTCGTCGAGCACGTTCTTCGGAGCGACATTTCTCCAGGCATTCATCACATTGAGCAGATCTTGTCGATCGATAGGCTCGCGCCTCGAATTTCGTCTGATCCCGGCATGGCTTGCGACGTAACGCTGAATGCTTGATCCCTTGCCTATGGGTTGGTGGGCAGCAATTTGCTCGAGTGCGCTTCTATTCCACTGGGCTCGCCCTGCCGCACTGCTCGCCCTCAAATTTTGATCCGAGATGAGTTCGCAGCCGTTTAGGCAGAGGTATGGCCCTCCTGGCGATGCTTCAGCACCAGGGTCCGCCCCGCACCCCATTTCGGCCATTTGGCCCGATTTTCTTCTCCAAAAGCTCACAGTCCGTCTAGGCCGTTGCAAAGTCGGAACGGACCAAACAAAAGCTTACCACGACTGATCTGCAACTCAGTGGCGCCTGATTCTTGGGTCCGTCTCAGAACTGTCAGGACGTTTTGTGATGCCATACTGCTCGCCTCAAGCAGAGTCCTGCCCATCAAAAGCTTAACGATCAGCAGCGCGGTGAAGAGGTCGCCAGTTGCACAGGGCCGTATCGGAAGCCGGGGTGAAGGAACTGGCTCGCGTCACCGAGGAGCGCGACATCCTAAAGAAGCGGCCGCGTATTTGGCAGGGATGCAAAGTGAAGTACGCGTTCTTTGCCCTGCATCGCTTGTAGTTTTCGGTGCGGACGATTTGCCGCTTTCTGCAGGTTCATCCGAGTGGGTTTTATGCTTGGTTGAACAACCCGCTGAGCAGGCGAGCCAACGAGGACAAGTGACAGAAGGCGGCAAATCGTTGCCCGCATGGCACAAGCGCCCGAGTTCCTCACCTTCGACTGAAAGGACCCATTTATGAGCATTCCTCTTTCCAAATCCCGCCGTGTCGGCTCCACACTCTATCTGTCGGGCGAGCTCGGTTTCGACCCCAATGGAAAAATCCCCGAGGGCATCGAAGCGCAGACCGAGAACTGCATCGCCAACATCAAGGCAACGCTCGCCAAGGAAGGACTGGACCTGTCGCATGTGGTTTCGGCAACCTGCTACCTGACCGATCCGGCGGACTTCGCGGCCTTCAACACAGTCTACGCAGCGGCGTTTCCGCAACCCTATCCGGTGCGCACCACGCTGGCAGCGGCGCTGATGATCGACGCCAAGGTCGAGATCACCGTGATCGCCGAGGGCTGAGTGGATGGCCGACATCCTCGTTATCGGCGCCGGCATGGCCGGCATCGCAACGGCGCTGAGCCTGCAGGCGCGCGGGCACACGGTTCGCGTCGTCGACAGGCGTGGCCCGGGCGAGGAGACCAGCCACGGCAATGCGGGCGTGATTCAGGCGGAGGCGCGCGCGCCTTACGCCATGCCGCGCGATCTGGGCACGCTGGTTCGTTACGCGTTGGGCCGTTCCAACGATCTGCGGCTCGATCCCCTTGCCCTGCCGGGTGCTGCAAGAGCGCTTATGGCCTATTACCGTCATTCCGCGCCATCCCGCCATCAGGCGGCGACCCGCACCTATTCAGCACTGATCGCGCGAGCGACCCGGGATCACGGCAAGCTGAGTGCGGAGGCCGGCGCGGAGCAACTGATCCGAAGGACGGGACTGGGCGAAATCATCGACCGGCCCGCCGATTTCGAAACGCGCGCACGCACGGCCGAGCGCCTCGCCTCCGAATACGGGCTGACGCTGCGCGTGGTCGATGGTGCCGCGCTTGCCGCAGAGGAACCGGCGCTGAGGCCAACGTCGGCTGGCGCGGTCCTGTGGGACGACAGCTGGAGCAGTCCCGACCCCGCAGCCTTGGTGCAAAGCTATGCTGCCTTGTTCATAAGGCGCGGCGGCGAACTCCTCCGGAGCGAGGTTCGGACGATTTCGGAGTCGGAGCAGGGATGGCGGCTTTCAACCGAAAAAGGCCCTCTGAAAGCGGAGCATCTGGTGGTGGCACTGGGACCGTGGTCGCCCGCCATGCTCAGACAGCTCGGTTACCGCATCCCGATGGTGATGAAGCGGGGCTATCACGGGCACTTTGCCATGGAGGATCAACTCGGCAGACCTTATCTGCTGGCCGATCACGGGGTCGTCCTGTCGTCGATGACGCGCGGCTTGCGGATCACCACTGGGGCGCATCTGGCCCGTGCGGGCGCCAAGCATGATTTTCGCCAGCTCGAGCACGGGACAGACGCGGCGCGCATCATACTCGATATTGGCGATGCGGTGCCCGACAGCCTGTGGCAAGGTACGCGCCCCTGCATGCCGCGCATGCTGCCGATGGTTGGACAGGCGCCTCGCCACGCAAGGCTGTGGTTCAATTTCGGTCATGGCCATCAGGGATTTACACTCGGCCCAACCACGGGCGAGATCCTCGCTGACATCCTCGACGGCCGCCGCGACGCGCTGACGGCGGCGTTGGCGCCCTGACACGCCTCAGAACGGAAGGGGGGCGTTGTCCTTGACCTCTTTCATGACGAAAAAGCTGCGAATTTGCCGGACGCCCGGCAAGGCGATCAGCCTCCGGCCATGCAAGGCGTTGAAGTCGGCGATGTCGCGAACCCGGATTTTCATGAGGTAATCGAAATCGCCCGCCACGAGATTGCAATCCAGCACTTCGGGCATGGCCGTCACCGCGTCCTCGAACGCGGCAAAGCTCTCGGGCGTCGACCTGTCGAGGACGACTCCGACCATCACCAGCGCGCCGAGCCCGATGGCGGCCGGATTGATGCGGCCGCGTACATCCAGCAGATGACCCTCTTCGACTAGGCGCCGCATACGACGATGGCAGGTCGCCGGACTGACGCTCACGCTCTGGGCGACTTCGGCATTGGTCAGCCGCCCGTCCTGTTGCAGCAGCCGAAGAATTTTCAGGTCGATCCTGTCCAATTCAGATGTGAAAGATTCTTCCATTATACCACTTTTCATATTCTTTTTATTTCATATAATAATTGATGATATATATCAATGCAAATAAAAATCACAAAATTAGAAAGCACATTTCATATCCTGCGTCGTAACATGGCCTCAATCCAACATGGAAGGAAGATCATGTCCCTGCTTGAAAAATTCGACCGCTACCCGCTGACGTTCGGACCGACGCCGATCGAACATCTGCCCCGCCTGACGGAAGCCCTGGGTGGCAAGGTCGAGGTCTACGCCAAGCGCGAGGATTGCAACTCCGGCCTCGCCATGGGCGGCAACAAGCTGAGAAAACTGGAATATATCGTGCCAGATGCCATTGCTTCGGGCGCGGATACGCTGGTGTCGATCGGCGGTGTGCAATCGAACCACACCCGCATGGTGGCCGCGACCGCCGCCAAGATCGGCATGGGCTGCGTCGTCATCCAGGAAAAATGGGTTCCCCATTACGATGCGGTCTACGACCGGGTGGGCAACATTCTGATGACCCGGCTGATGGGCGCCGATTCACGGCTCGTCGACGACGGGTTCGACATCGGCATTCGCAAGAGCTGGGAAGATGCGATCAAGTCCGTCGAGGAACGGGGCGGGAAACCCTATCCGATCCCCGCCGGCGCTTCGGTGCATAAATACGGTGCGCTGGGCTATATCGGCTTCGCCGAGGAAGTCGCGCAGCAGGAGGCCGAACTCGGCTTCACCTTCGACTATATCGTGGTCTGCGTCGTCACCGGCTCCACCCAGGGCGGCATGATCGTGGGCTTCGCGGCCCAGGACCGGGCCGACAGGGTGATCGGCATCGACGCCTCGGCGACGCCGGAGCAGACCCGAGCCCAAGTACGTTCCATCGTCGACAACACCGCCGAACTGGTCAATCTCGGCCGCACGGTGCGCGAGGACGAGATCGTGATCAACGAGGATTACGCCTATCCCGCCTATGGCGTGCCCTCGGAAGAAACCAATGAGGCGATCCGGCTCGCCGCCCGCACCGAGGCGATGATGACCGACCCGGTCTATGAGGGAAAATCCATGCAGGGCATGATCGATCTCACCAGGAAGGGCTTCTTCCCCGAAGGCTCGAAAGTGCTCTACGCCCATCTGGGCGGAGCGCCCGCCCTCAACGGCTACAGCTATTATTACAAGGACGGCTGACCCCCCCTCACTGCTCCACTCCAACTCGTAGCCATTCCGGACAGCAGCCATGCCAGGGGAGAATATCGCTTGACTACCGCACACCTGAAAACCATCGAGCAGCGGCTTTTGTGGCTGTCTCACTGGATGATCCACAATGCCAACCATATCCGCCCGAAGGCGGACGGCATCAAGGTGGGCGGGCATCAGGCGTCATCCGCCTCGATGGTGTCGATCATGACGGCGCTCTATTTCACGGCGCTTCGGCCAGAAGACCGTGTCGCGGTCAAGCCGCATGCCTCTCCGGTCTTTCATGCGATGCAGTACCTGATGGGGAATCTAAGCCGCGAGCCGATGGAGAAGTTCCGCGGATACGGGGGCGTGCAGAGCTACCCGAGCCGGACCAAGGATGTCGACGACGTCGATTTCTCGACCGGATCGGTCGGGCTCGGCGTTGGCATTACGGCGCTTGCGTCCCTGGTTCAGGACTTCATCGCGGCAAAGGAGTGGGGCAGGGACACCAGACTGGGTCGCATGATCGCGCTGGTGGGCGATGCCGAGATGGACGAGGGCAATGTCTACGAGGTGTTGCAGGAGGGCTGGAAGAACGAGCTCCGCAACACCTGGTGGATCATCGACTATAACAGGCAATCGCTTGACGGGATCGTCCGCGAAGGTCTGTTCGAGCGGATCGAAAAGATATTCGAGGCATTCGGCTGGGATGTCGTTCGGGTCAAATACGGCGTGCTGCAGCGCGCCGCGTTCGGGGAGCCGGGCGGCGACAAGCTTCGCGACTGGATCGACGGCTGTCCGAACGCCGAATACGCGGCCTTGACCTATCAGGGCGGAGCCGTTTGGCGCTCGCGGCTGATGGACGATCTGGGCGATCAGGGGGATGTGAGCGCGCTGATCGACCGCCGCTCGGACAGCGAACTGGCGGCGCTGATGGAAAACCTCGGCGGCAATTGCGTGGACAGCATGGCTGAGGCCTTCGCCGCCATCGAGCACGACCGTCCGACGTGCTTTCTCGCCTATACCATCAAGGGTTGGGGCACGCCGATCGCCGGCCACAAGGACAATCACGGCGGGCTGATGACCAAGGCCCAGATGGCCGGCTGGCAAGAGCACATGGGTGTGCCGGAGGGGCAGGAATGGGAGCCGTTCGCGGCGGTCGAGGATGTCGCCGGGCTCAGGGATTTCCTGTCCAGGGTGCCGTTCTTCTCGCGCGGAACGCGGCGCTATTCCGACGAAAAGCTGCCGTCTCCAAAAATCGAATTTTCAGCCGACCGCGAGATCTCGACCCAGGCCGCCTTCGGCAAGATGCTCGATGAGGTGGCAAAAAGCGACAGTGACCTTGCGGCGCGGATCATGACCACGTCGCCGGACGTGACCGGGACCACGGGACTGGGCGCGTTCGTCAACCGGCGCAAACTTTTCGCGCGCAAGGCCGAGGACGACGCGTTCATCAAGCACCGGATCCCGTCGACCGCGAAATGGAATTTCGCCCCTGACGGTCAGCACATCGAACTGGGGATCGCGGAGATGAACCTGTTCCTTCTCTTGGGAGCGGCGGGCCTGTCCCACAGCCTCTGGGGAAAGCGGGTGATCCCGATCGGCACCGTGTATGACCCTTTCGTGCATCGTGGCCTGGATGCGCTCAATTACGCCTGTTACCAGGACGCGCGCTTCATCATCGTCGGCACGCCGTCGGGCGTGACGCTGGCGCCCGAGGGTGGCGCACACCAGTCCGTCGGCACGCCGCTGACCGGCATGGCGCAGGACGGGCTCGCGAGTTTCGAACCTGCTTTCGCCGATGAGGTCGCCGTCATTTTCGAATGGGCCATCGACTATCTGCAGCGCGATGGCCAGGGCGATCCGGACGAGCGCACATGGCTGCGCGACGAGACCGGGGGCTCGGTCTATCTCCGGCTGACGACCAAACCTCTGGAGCAGCCGATAAGCCGTGCCGATCATGGTTTCCGGCAGGGCACGATCGATGGCGCCTATTGGCTCCGCAAGCCAGGCCCCAACTGTTCGGTCGTCATTGCCTATCAGGGCGCGGTCGCGGATGAAGCGATCGCCGCGGCCGGCATGATCGGCGAATACCGCCGGGACGTCGCCGTGCTGGCCGTTACCTCCGCCGACCGGCTGAACGCGGGCTGGACCGCCGCGACGCGTGAACGGGCGCGCGGAAACCCGATGGCGATATCACATATCGAAACGCTGCTCGGCGGCCTTCCGAGCTATTGCACGCTGGTCACCGTTCTGGACGGCCATCCGGCAACGCTGTCCTGGCTCGGGTCCGTTGCCGGGCACAGGACCGTTCCGCATGGGGTCGAGCATTTCGGTCAGACCGGCACGATTGACGATCTTTCCCGGCATTTCCTGATCGACCGCCACGCGATCGTGGAGTCCGTGAGTGAACTGACCGCCGGCAGTCGCGTTCGGCGGGTCGGCGGGTAGATAGCGGTTGCGGGCCGAGGTTGAACAATCCGGATTGAGCAAAGGACAATGCTGACGGCGTTTTCACTCGAAACAGACGTGTTGACAGATGGCGTACTCGGCTGAGGCGCGGCCGGTCAACGTTTGCTTCGGTGGGCGGGCTCACACCGCGATAGCCGCCTGCTTCGCCGGTCTCCGGCAACTCTCCTCAACCGTCGGCAAATCCCAGTCGTTTGCAATGGCTCTTGAGCGCCTCCACGAAGCCGTCGACATATCTGGACGGCGCTCTGAGTCGGGGCAGGTAGATGCTGTAGTCGTATTTGAGCTCAGGGAGAAACGGCCGCGTGACGACGCCGGACGACCGCCAATGCGCGGCGGAGAACGGCTCGAGTATCGATATGCCCAATCCTTGCGCCACGAGGCTGTAGGCAATCGCGGATCGCTTGACGTGGAAGTCGATACGCGGGGGAGGTTCGAGGCTCGAAAACAGTTCCTGATGTCCTCTCCAATCGAGTTCCGGTTCGGCGTCGAGCGCGATCAGGCGTTGCTCCCGCAAGTCTTCCAGCGTCACCACCTCCTTGCGGCACAACGGGTGGTCTTTGGGCAAGACGCACTGGAAGCGCGCCGAGACCATCGGAATTTTCATCAGGTCGCCGGCGGTTTGTATGTCGTTGCATACCAGCAGATCGATCTCGCCATTCTCCATCATTCGCCTGGCTTCGACGGGGCCGCTTACCAGAATGGATGCCGAAAAATCCGGATGCTCGCTTGCGAAGTGGGCGATGACCTCCGGCAGAAAGACCTGGGAAAGGGCCGGGTAGCAGGCGAGGTTCAACCCCCTGTTTCGTCGTGCCTTGATCTCCTGAACCCGGGAGGAAATGCGTTCAATGCCGATATAGCTCTGCTCGATTTCTTTGAAGAGCGCCAGTGCTTCCGGGGTCGGAGAGACATGCCCCTTGCGGCGTTCGAAAAGCGGGAATCCGAGCTGCCGCTCCAGCTTGGACAACGTTCGGCTGACCGTGGGTTGCGAGGTATGAAGCGCCGCCGCCGCCGCCGTGAGCGTGCCCGACCTCACCGCCTGGTAGAACACTTCCAGATCACGAAAATTGAGGCTCATTCGATATATCCCAAATGCATTACTTTTGAAAAAAACGATATTTTGAATCATGTCAAGCTTCTGTCACCATGCCCGGGAAATGGAATTTACGGGACGGATATGCAGGCCAGCGACACACTCACCATTCTGGAAAAACTCGTGGCGTTCGACACCACCTCGCACAAGAGCAATCTGCCGCTCATCGAGTATGTCGAGACCTTTCTGAAGCAGCACGGAATCCCGTCGCATCGGGTGTCGAGCGCGTGCGGACAAAAATCCAGCCTCTACGCGACCATCGGTCCCGAGGCGCCGGGCGGCGTGGTCTTGAGCGGCCATACGGACGTCGTTCCGGCCAGTCCTGACGATTGGTCATCAGATCCGTTCCGTCTCCGGATCCAGGACGGTAAGGCATTCGGTCGGGGCACGACCGACATGAAGGGGTTTCTCGCGGTCTGTCTGGCCGCAGTGCCGAAGATGTGCGCCGCGCCGTTGTGCCGTCCCGTCCATCTCGCGTTCAGCTTCGACGAGGAGCCCGGCTGTCTGGCCGCGCCGGAGATGATCGCCGAGATGCACAAGACGCTCCCCGATGTCTTGATGGTGATCGTCGGCGAACCCAGCGGAATGAAAATCGCCAATGCTCACAAGGGCGTGCTGATCCTGACGGTTACGGTCACCGGCATCGAGTCCCACTCCAGTCGCCCGGATATCGGTGTCAGCGCCATCGAAACCGCGTCGAAAATGATTGCCGAACTCTATGACATCGAGGATCTGGCAGGCGATGTCAAAACGAGGCCGACGCTCAATGTCGGCCTAGTCGACGGCGGCACCGCCAACAATATCATCGCCGGCTCGTGCACGTTCACGATCGGGCTGAGATACCTCAGGGACGAAGATCTCCGCGCGGTGGAGACGCGCATGCTCAGCATTCTGGAAGCGGCCGACGCGAAACTCAAAAGCGTCGACGCGAAGCTCGGCGTTTCCTGGAGCAGCTACTTCATTCCCTCGCTGGACCCCGAAAAGGACACCTCCGCCGAAACGCGCCTGAAGCACCTTCTGGGCGTCAACCAGAGCATCACGGTTCCGTTCGCGACCGAGGCGGGCCAATTCCAGGAGGTCGGCTGGTCAACCGTGGTGCTGGGTCCCGGGCATATCGACCAGGCGCATACCGTCGATGAGTTCATCGAAGTGTCTCAACTCGAAAGCGCTATGGAGGCCATTGAAACAATAATCGCGCACCAATGCCGATAATCCAGTTTTTCCCACAATCACAAAACTGATCCGGAGGGTTCAATGAAAACAGGAAAATTATGCGCAGCGCTACTTTTTGGTCTCGCTCTGGCCGGTCCCGCGGCGGCGAAAGACTTCAAATTTGCCTATCAGGGCGAGATCTCCACGCTTGATCCGCACAGCTTGAACGAAGTCTTCACGCTTGGCATGCTGGGGAACGTCTACGAGGGGCTCACTCTCTACAGCGACAGCATGGAACTCGAGCCCGGGCTCGCGGTCAGTTGGGATCTGACATCGCCGACGACATGGAACGTCAAACTGCGCGAGGGCGTCAAATTCCATGAAGGTGGAGATTTCGACGCTGACGACGTGATCTTTTCCTGGCAGCGCGGACTGACGGAAGGTTCGGACCAGAAAGGGCGTGCCGGGCTGATAGAAGAGATCGTCAAGAAGTCTCCCTATGAGATCGAGATCAAGACCTTCCAGCCCTATCCAATCCTGATGCAGGAGATGACCTCGTTCTACATCATGGACAAGGAGTGGTCCGAAGAGAACGGCGCGATCGAAGCTTCCAGCATAAAGGAGTCCGCAAATCCGGGCTATGCCGGGCAGCATGCCAATGGCACCGGACCGTTCCGTATCACGGACCGGCAACCGGGCGTCTCCACAACGTTCGAACGGTTCGACGGCTACCGGAACTCTAAACTCGCCACCAATGTGACCCGCGCCGAATTCGTTCCGATCCAAGAGCCGGCAACGCGCGTATCTGCACTGATCTCGGGTGAGATGGACATGATTTTTCCGGTTCCCGTGCAGGATTGGAACCGTCTGGAAGGCGCCGATGGCGTCTCTCCGCTTTCGGGTCCTGAAATCCGCACCATGTATTTCGGCATGGACCAGGACCGCGACGAACTGCTGTTCTCTTCGGTCAAGGGCAAGAACCCGTTCAAGGATCAGAGGGTCCGCGAAGCATTTGCGCATGCTATCAACGTCGAGGCGATTGCCGAAAAGGTGATGCGCGGCGCGGCGACGCCGGCGGGCATCATCATCGCCCCTCAGGTTAACGGCTTCGATGCCTCGCTCAACACACCCTTCGCCTACGATCCGGAGAGGTCGAAGGAACTCTTGGCCGAGGCGGGCTATCCCGACGGTTTCTCGATCACCCTCGACTGTCCCAATGACCGCTATGTCAACGACGAGAAGATTTGCGTCGCCGCCGCAGGCATGCTGAGCAAGGTCGGGATCGACGTCGATGTCGTGGCCGAGAGCAAGACGCGCTATTTCGGCCGGGTATTCGCACAGGGCGGCTACGAGACCAGCTTTTACTTCCTCGGCTGGACCCCGGCTTCGGTTGATGCACACAATTCGTTTTTAAACATCCTGGCCTGCCGCGACGAAGCGAGCGGTGCGGGTGCCTACAACCTCGGAAACTACTGCAACGAGCGCGTCTCCGAGATCACCAGCATGATCGCCTCCGAGATCGATCCGGAAAAGCGCCAAGCGCTGATCAGCGAGGCCTTGGAGCTGTCGCGCGACGACATCGGTTACATCCCGCTGTTCCAGCAGCCGCTTTCATGGGGCGTCAAGGACAACATCACCCTTGCCCAGCGAAGCGACGATGTCCTGGATCTGCGCAATGTAGTGATCGGCGAATAATTAGAAGCGAACCCGCCGGTTGGCGCCCGTCGCCGACCGGCAAAGCTACGACACGGATAGAGCATGCTGTCTTTTATACTGAACAGAGTAATGCACGGCGTGGTGGTGATGGTCGCGGTCGCCCTGATTTCTTTTTCCATGATCTCGTTCCTTGGCGACCCCGTATCCAACATGGTCGGTCAGGACACGACGGTGGCCCAGCGGGAAGAATTGCGGCAAAGCCTTGGGCTGAACGATCCCCTGCCGCTCCAGTTTGCGCGTTTCATAGACAATGCCGTCCGCGGAGATTTCGGGCTAAGCTACAGCTTGCGGGTTCCGGTCAGCGAACTATTCGCCGAACGACTGCCGGCCACGCTCGAGTTGTCGATTATCTCTGCGATTTTCGCGATGGTCATCGGCATCCCGCTGGGCATTCACACCGCCATTCATCGTCACAGCCTGACCACCCAGACCATTCTGACGACGTCGCTCGTCGGCGTTTCGCTGCCAACCTTTCTCATCGGCATCCTGCTCATCCTGATCTTCGGCGTGGTCTTGCGCTGGCTGCCCACTTTCGGACGTGGCGAGGTGGTGATGATTGGCGGCTGGAGCACGGGCCTGCTGACCGTCTCCGGACTGCGCTCGCTCATCCTGCCGGTTGCCACGCTGACGATCTTTCAGTTGACGCTGATCATCAGGCTGGTGCGGGCGGAGATGATGGAGGTACTGCGGACCGATTTCATCAAGTTCGCCCGTGCCCGGGGTATCCGGCGCCGGTCGCTCAACTATCGCCACGCGCTGAAGAACACCTTGATGCCGGTCATCACCGTCGTCGGTCTGCAACTGGGCAACATCATCGCCTTCTCGTTGATTACCGAAAGCGTTTTCCAGTGGCCGGGCATGGGACTGTTGTTCGTGCAGGCCATCGGCAATGCCGACATCCCGGTGATGGTGGCCTACCTGATGATCATCGCCCTTATATTCGTGCTGATCAATCTGATCGTCGATCTGCTGCTCTTCGCCCTCGATCCGCGCCTCCAAAGTTCGGGAGCCAAGTAATGCGCACGTTCCTTTCCCGGCTTCTCGAGACCGATCTCGTCTACAATTTTACCCGAAGCCGGGTGGCCGTTGTGTCGGCCATCGTCGCCCTGGCTATCATCGTGTGCAGCCTGCTGGCGCCGGTGCTGGCGCCGCAAAACCCGTTCGACTTGATGTCGCTCGACATTATGGATTCCAACCTGCCTCCCGCCTGGGAGGAGGGCGGCGATCCGCGCTATGTGCTGGGCACCGATGATCAGGGCCGCGACATGCTCTCGGCCACGCTCTACGGGCTTCGCATTTCCCTGATCATCGGGGTGCTTTCGGTCGCGCTGTCACTTGTGGTCGGCGTCGCTCTCGGCCTGATCGCCGGCTATCGGGGCGGCTGGATCGACACCATCATCATGCGCGTCGCCGATGTGCAGCTTTCCTTCCCGGCGATCCTCATCGCGCTGATCGTCGACGGGGCCTTCCGGATCCTGCTCGACAAGTCGGTGCACGACCGCGCCGCGATCTATGTCATCATCCTCGCCATCGCCGCCTCGGGCTGGGTGCAGTATGCCCGCACAGTGCGCTCGAGCGTGCTATCGGAAAAGGGCAAGGAATATGTCGAGGCGGCCCGGATCATCGGCCTTGGACCGCTGCGGATCATGGTTCGCCACATCCTTCCCAACGTCATGGGTCCGGTCTTCGTCGTCGCCACGCTGCACATCGCCATGGCCATCATCATCGAGGCGACTCTCAGCTTCCTGGGGCTCGGCTTGCCACCCACCACGCCATCGCTCGGCACGCTCATCCGCACCGGCAACGAATATCTCTTCTCCGGCGACTGGTGGATCACGATCTTTCCCGGCGCCGCGCTGATGATCTTTTCGCTATCGGTCAACCTGTTCGGCGACTGGCTCCGCGACGCGTTGAATCCCAAGCTCCTTTAGGACGAGACATGCTGCTTGAAATCGAAAATCTGAATGTCAGGTATCCGTCCCGTCGGGGCGAGTTCGTGGCGCTCAAAGACGTCAGCCTGTCGCTGGAACGAGGCGAGATTCTCGGCCTTGTGGGCGAATCCGGCGCCGGCAAATCCACCGTCGGGAGCGCGGTCATCGGACTGCTGCCCAAGCCCGGCTTCGTCGACAGCGGCCGGATCGTCCTGGCGGGCGAGCAACTCGTCGGGCGGGCGGAGGCCGAGCTGGAGCAACTCCGCGGCGCGCGTATGGGAATGATCTTCCAGGATCCGATGACGTCGCTCAATCCGCTGGAAACCGTGGGCTGGCAGTTGAGCGAAACCATCATGCTGCACAAGAGGTGCTCCCGGCGCGAAGCCGCCGCCACGGCCGTAGGGCTGATGGAGAGCGTCGGAATTCGCGACCCCGGGCAGCGCTTCGGCCACTATCCGCACCAGTTTTCCGGCGGGATGCGCCAGCGCGTTGTCATCGCCCTGGCGATCTGCGGCGATCCGGACGTGATCGTCGCCGACGAGCCGACCACGGCGCTCGACGTGTCTGTGCAATCGACGATCCTCGAACTGCTCAAGAAGATCTGCCGCGAACGCGGCGTCGGCATGATCCTGGTGACGCACGATATGGGCGTGATCGCTGAAGTGGCCGACCGTGTCGCGGTGATGTATCGCGGCGAGGTCGTGGAAGTGGGCGACACCCACGATATCCTGACCAATCCCCGGCACCGCTACACCCAGAGTCTTATTTCCGCGGTCCCGCGATCGGATGTGAAAATTCCGCGCTTTCCGCTGGTCAGCTACATCGAGGACGCGGGCGAGCCCGACATCTCCCGGCTTCGGGAACGATGGACCGGATCGGATGATAAGCGCGAGAGTGTTGCGCTGAGTGTGCGAGATTTGTCGGTGGACTTCGTCGTGGGGCGGTCTTGGACCGGACGCCCGACGATAAAATTCCGCGCTGTCAATGGTGCATCATTTGAGATCCCGCGTGGGCAGACGCTGGGAATTGTCGGTGAAAGCGGATCAGGGAAATCCACGATCGCGCGCACGCTTGCGGGAATTTACGCTCCGTCTGGCGGAGAGATTATCTTCAATGGTCAGTCATTGACCAAAGTCGATGCAAGTGTCGCAAAGCGGCGCCGCCGAGATTTGCAGATGATCTTTCAGGATCCGTATTCATCGCTGAACGGTCGAATGCGCGTGCAGGATATCATCGCTGAACCAATCTTGTTTCAGAAGGGAAGGCGCTATCATAAAGAGGCCATGTCGACTGCTTCCGACCTTCTCGAAATCGTTGGCTTGGGCTCCGCAGCAGGTCGTAAATTTGCGCATGAATTCTCTGGCGGCCAAAGACAGAGAATATCTATCGCGCGGGCCCTTGCCACAGGGGCCAACTTTATCATCTGTGACGAACCAACATCGGCGCTGGACGTATCAATTCAGGCGCAGTTGCTGAACCTGATTAAGGATCTGCAGGAGGAACTCGATCTAACGCTGCTTTTCATAAGTCATGACCTGCCAGTCATACGGCAGATGTGCGATCAGGTTTGTGTCATGCGCAAGGGTGTGATTGTCGAGCAAGCCGAAACCGAACAGTTATTTGAATTCCCCGAGCACGAATACTCCAAGTTGCTGTTGAGCCTTGTGCCGAGCCTCTTCGGCTAGCGTCGCCATCTGAGGATGAATTGGATCCGGACGCGCAAACATTCGAACAGCCGTTCAACCTTGAGAGCCCGATGCTCCAGAGCAACCGCTTTCCGCAAACTGTCAGCCCCCAAATTGGCCGATCGCGACTTTCCCGAGAATAACGCGGAAACAGCGCGCCGCTTTGCGTCTCAGTCGGAAGGGTGTACCTGCAAGCCTCTGAAAAGTCGGCATAATTCTGCAGAGAAATGAAGAGCAGCAAAAAGCAAGGAAGGAGTGGCTGGGGAACCTGGATCCCCAGCCAGCGACACGAGGGGTCGCCAAGTCATTGATTTCCGGGTCGTTACGAAAGCCACAAACCAATTTTGTGCTACAGAATGGGCACGAGATCCATGGCGATTTCAAGGCATCCAAGGGGCGGCACGTTCGGGGGCTGAATGGAGAGAGGTAGAAGCCTATTGCGGACGCTGTGCGCCGCGGACGAAAGACGCAGAGTGCGTTGCCGATCCGCGCCCGCCGATCCGGCGGACTAGATTCTCTACAAGTTTACCGTGGCATTCAGCGACGCAAAGTCGAACGCTAGTCCGAGTGCAGTTCGATTCGGAGTCGAAGGTCATGTCGGAAAGTTCGCAGACTCATACGAAAAACGTTCGACCCGTCGTCGTGTCGATCCAGAATCAGAAAGGGGGTGTCGGTAAATCGACCGTCACAATTAATCTCGCCTGTACGGCTCGGGCGTTGGGCTGGCGTACGATGATAATCGACACCGATCCGCAAAGCACCTGTATCGGTTGGCATCGGCGTGGCGGTGACATCGATGTCGAAAGCAGTGAACCGAGCGACGTCCCTGATAGGCTTGAGGCGGAGTATCGTAAACGCGATTTCATTTTCGTGGATACCGCCGGTTCGGGCGCGGCTGCTCATTCGCGTATCAACGACTGCTCGGATATTGTCATCGTTCCGTTTTCGACGTCCGTCGATGACCGTCAGCCCAGTCTCGACACGCATTTTCGAGCGCGCAGGAAGACGAGGGCCTATCTGCTACCGTGCTTGGTGGATCCGCGTTCGTCCGGCAGGCGTATCAATGCAAGCAAGACGACGATCCAGACTCTCCTGCAGAGATTGTCGCCGGAGTTTCGGGCGTTTTTCCTCACCTCGATCATCACCCGACGCCTGCCGCTGACGGACCAGATGGCGAGCGGCGGATCGTGCCAGTCCGGCTATCGCAACAATGAGTCACGGTCGGAATTCGATCGACTGTTCGAAGAGTTGACGCAGAAATTGTGCGAGGGAAAAAATGAGTGCTGAGCGAAAGAAGCCGCAAATGCGTCTGCGCAAAAAGAGAGGAGAGGCGATCAGGAGGATACAGGACTGCACGGCGTCGACCTATCGCGTATCGGACCGGATCCGCGCGAAGATGAGCGAGCATGCATCAGTTCGCGGATTGAGCCTCAACATGCTGATCATCGACCTCTTCGACGAGTTCCTGGAGCGCGAGGAGGGCAAGGGGATTCAGCAGATAGACCCGGAGTTTGCGCGGCTCATCTACGAGTTGGACGATGAGGCCCACCGCGGGTAGCCTCATCACGGCATCACGGCATCACGGCATCACGGCAAAATGATCTGTCCGTCGATCGGACCAGCGTCGGAAAGGCGTGGCGCAGCCGAACATCGAGCCATTACCTTCTCCAGGGAACGCCGAAGCTGAAGACTGTTAACCACGTCGACGGACAGCTGGTCGGGTCCACTGGACAGGTAGGGTCGTCATCTGCATGTTTCTTGTATCGGTCGCGATTGGCGCGGCCGACCATCACGTCAGAGAGCAGGCGGCCAATAGCGGCCGCCGGCGGGATTGCAGTCCTACCAGCGACCTGACCCTACTGTCTCGCAAGGGAGAACAGCATGGCTACTGCGCTTGTCGCGCGCACGTCGAAGACGTGCAACCTTTTTTCTGATGATCAATCGACATTTCGCACGTTCAATGCGGGGGCTGGTCCGATCGGGCCGGAGCCGCAGACCCTCCACGACGAACAGATTGTCGCCGTCGTGGAAGAGTTGGGACGCTCCGTCGTCGACGCCGCGCTCTCGACTGCGAAATGCTGCGACGACGACCCGTTGTTGCGGGACCTGACACCGCTTGGATCGCTGGCACGGTCGCTGGTTACCAGAGCCGGACAGGTGATCCCCGATATCATCGCGACGGTGCTTCGGGCCAACGGCCAGACGGTGCTCCGGGAGTTCGCGCTGCCCCAGACCCAGACGGCGCGAGACCTGGTTGCAAACAACCGGATGACCGGACCGATCATGCTGCCCCACAATGATGGGATCGTCGGATATCTGCATGCCGATCTGATCGTCATCGATCCGGATACGCACCATGCGACCATCCTTGAATGCGTGCGGGGCAGCACTGCACTCTCCAAACCGAAAACCAAAGCGCTGATTCGATCCGTTCGGACGGCGACGCTCAGTGCTCGGTCGGCGCTGGGGGCGGAAGGATACCGGGTCGATGATGTCACGTGTGGCGTGTACGAACGGTATGGTCGAGCAGGCCACGACGACGACATGACGATTCGGGAGGAGGCAATCGACGACTTCTTCGGAGTGCCGATAGCCCCATATCTCATGCACTTCGACGGCTGCGTGTATTCCCATCTCTCGGAAGCGGTGCCCGACGCTCTCGGCGCAGTCATCGCCATGCATTCGGGTATCGTCGATCCATCGGCGGAGATGACCGGACGACCTTCGACGGAGGCGCCGCGTTTGAGCCGGGTTTCCCTCGCCGGGAACATCATGTCGATCGATGTCGCGAAGCTCGTGAGCCCTGCCGATCGCCGGAGGAGCCGCGAAGCGGAGAGCGATGAGCGGCAACCGGCCGGTCCAGCTCGCCGCTAGCCGACCGTCCCGTCCGTGACCTGAAGGACGACGCGCTGCGACAGTTCGCTGCCGTCGTCCACCTTCCACAAGGAACCTGCCATGACCTCGTCTTCCAGGCGGGCGGCCGCGCCGTTCGTCCATCAATCATCCGTCCCGAACACCTCTTCGTGTGATTTCCACCTGATGAGCCCGGTCTTTCTGATCGGCTCGGCCATCCGGCTATCCCGCCATCGTCTCTCGAAGGGAGAGGCGCGTCGTCTGCGACGTCAACTCGTCCGCCTTGCCGAAAAAGGAGATCGGACAGCTCCAGTCGTCCTCGACTGGCTGCATCGGCGGGAGGCCATCCGCGATGCGAAAGGGCGCTGATATGGATCACAGGAACAGCACTGCTCCGTGCTTCGCCGTCTCGGCTGCCGGACACGACACCGGGACGCTCGAACGTCTCTCTCCGAATACCGCCTCAGATGCGTGCGAGCGAGGTGCGACATGAGCACGAGTTTCGCCAAACCACCAAGTCGCCGGACGCTGGCCGACCTAAGGGACGGCAGCGACATCGACAATCGCGACGACGCCGTGACCGCCTTCGTGTGGCTGCGTCTGGGCCAGCCCTTTGCCGATCTCGACTTCGAGGAGAAGCGGCATCTGATCCATGTCGTCTGTCCCGTCGAGGCGGCCGGCGCGATCCGAGACGTTCTGCTTGGACATTCGAGGCTGCTGGACGTTCTCTACTATCCGCCGTCCGCGCGGGAGACGCTCACGCAGTTGCAGCGCCGTTCGATGGTCTTAGTTGCTTCCTCGGATGAAACGCTCGAACTGCCGCCGGATATCCGCATCGATTTCACATACACCGTGAAGGACGCGGAAGACCTTTTTTGCGCGGCTTACGGCATTTCTCTCGGCCTGGGGCTTCCGGATTTGGACGATCTGCGTGACGTCCTCTTGACCACGGAAGACCCGCAGCTGGCGCACGATCGCCTTCGCCGCATCGCGGCGGCGCCCGAGCC